>JBOHCG010000047.1:0-24382 GCA_050698735.1 Streptosporangiaceae bacterium
CCCGCGGCCGCGCCGGGCTGGCACCCCCGGCTGCCCTCGCTGCTCGCCGCGATCGGGGCCGAGCTGGCGGCCGACGGCGCCGAGCTCGTCGGCACGCTGGCCGAGCAGGTGCTGTCGCCGCTCGGCGCGACGGCGGTGGTGCTCTGGCTGCTTGAGGCCGACGGCGCGCTCGCGCTGCTCGGCCAGGCGGGCCTGTCCGCCGGCGAGGCCAGCCGCTGGTGGCACATACCGCCGCAGCTAGACTGCCCGGTGCAGCGCGTCGCCCGCGGTGCCGCCGACCTATGGTGGCCCGCGGGCCGCGAGGAAGGGGACCGCGCGCCGGTAGCCGGACCGCCGGGCGGCGCCAGGGCGGTGCTGGCGCTACGCGAGCGGAACGGCGAGCTGCGCGGCGTCATGGAGGCGAGCTGGCCGGAGCCGATCGCGGACTTCACGGCCGAGATCCGCCAGCACCTATCGGCCCTGGCCGCCGGCTGCGCGCGGATTCTCGGCGCCCGCCTCGCGCTGGGAGACCTGGCCGCCGCACAGCCGAGGGCGGCCCTGTTCACCCTGCTGGACGACCTGGCCGACTCGGTGCTCGTGCTCAGGGCCATCAGGGACTCAGGCGGGCAGGTGGCCGACTTCAGCATCGAGCACGTCAGCCCCGGCTACCGTGACCCGGCCGGCCGGGCCGGCACCGACCTGACGGGGCTGACCCTGCTCGAGGCATACCCGGCCAGCGTGTCCGGCCAGGGCCTGTTCGCCCGGGCGGTGCAGGTCCTGGGCGGCGGCGCCCCGCAGCGCGACCCGGGCCCGCTCAGCGGGTCCCTTGGCCTGGCCGGGCAGACCCAGGCAGCGTCAACCACCGGCCCGGGCGAGGCCCGCCAGGACCCCGGCGAGCAGTACGTCCCGCTGGCCGATCTCCGCGCCGCCAGCTTCTTCGACGGCGTGATCGTCACCTGGCGTCGCGACGCCGCCGCGGGCCAGCTCGCGGCGCTGCTCGACCACGCGCAGCGCCTCGGCAGGCTAGGCGGCTGGGAGGAAAACCTCGTCACCGGCACGGTCCGCTGGACTACCTCGGCGTTTGACCTGTTCGGCCTGGTCCCGCGCCCCGGAACGGAGATCCCGCTGGCGGACCTGCACAGCTACGTGATGGCGCCAGACAAGCCGGTGGTGAAGCGCTTCCACCAGGGCCTGGCCGAGCACAAGGAGCCCGCGACGGCCACCTTCCGCGTCGTCTACCCCGATGACCGCGGCGTCCGCCAGATCCGGGTCTTCGCCGAGCCGGTGGTTGACGCCGCCGGCCTGGTGGTGGCGTTGCGCGGGGCCTTCCAGGACGTCTCGTCGCAGTACCACACCCAGGTCGCGCTCGAGGCCACGCAAGACCAGCTCGCGGACTCCGAGCAGCGCGCGGAGGAGGAGCGGCTGCTCGCGCTCCGACTGCAGCGGGCCATCATGCCGCCCAACGCGACGCCGGTGGAGGCGGCGGGGATCGACGTCGCCGTGCGCTACCGGCCGGTCGGGGAGGGCCAGCTCGTTGGCGGCGACTGGTATGACACGATGCTGCTGCCGGGCAACGACGTGCTGCTCATCGTCGGCGACGTGGCCGGCCACGGCATTGACGCGGTGACCGGCATGGTCGCGGCCCGCAACTCGCTGCGCGGCCTTGCCATCACCGGGGCGGGGCCGGCCGAACTGCTCCGCATGCTCAACGGCGTGATGTGCCACCTCACCTCGGGAGTGGTCGGGACGGTGGTGTGCGGACTCTACAACCCCGACACGCGCCTGCTGCAGTGGGCCCGCGCCGGGCACCTGCCGCCGGTCCTGGTCCACGACGGTAGCGCCCGTACGCTGCCGCTCCCCAGCGGAGTGCTGCTCGGCATGGACCCGGAAGCGGAGTACGAGGAGGCCACCCAGTCGCTGCAGTCCGGCGACAGGCTGCTGTTGTTTACCGACGGGCTGATTGAGCGGCGCGGTGATTCCATCGAGGACGTCCTGGACGAGTTCGTCGCGAACGTGGCCGCGGACCCGGACTTGTCCCCGACGTCAGACCTGACCGCGGCCACTCAGGCGGACCGCGTGCTCGCGAGCAGGGCCTCCGACACCGGTGACGACGCCTGCCTGGTGGTCGTCCGCATCCACTGACCAGGGCCTCAGGCCGGCGCGGCGGCGCAGGCTCAGGGCTAGCAGCAGGCCCCCGGTTACCGGGGTGTCGCTGGCGGGCTTAAGGACGACGGCGTTCCCCGCGGCCAGCGCCGCGGCCACGCAGCGGCCCGAGGCACCGATCGCACCAGGTCCCACCGCGGGCATGCACAGACCCGGCGTCCGGGGAGGGGCTCCGGATCGCCGGGCCTGCACGTTTGCGCCCGAGCGGGCGTGTCTGTTGGGGCTAGGCCGCCATCGCGGTCGCCCGGTCGTAGACCGCGAGCGTCTCGCCCGCGATCCTGTCCCAGGAGTAGCGGGACCTGGCCCGGTCGGCCGCCGCGACGCCGTACGCCTCGACGAGCATCGGATGGGCGAGCAGTTGCCGGATCCGCTGGGCAAGCAGGGCGGGCCGGCCGGGCGGGATCAGGATGCCGGTCGTGCCGTCGACGACGGCGTCCATGTGACCGCCCACCGGAGGCGCTATCACCGGGGTACCGCACGCCATGGCCTGCAGCGAGATGGTGCCGGAGGTCTCGTGCGGTGAGGTGCTGACCACCAGGTCAGCGGACCGCAGCAGGGCGGGCATCTTGCCGCGGTCGACCCGGCCGGTGAACATGACCCGGTCGGAGATGCCCAGCGTCCCGGCGAACCTGGCCAGGCTGACGTAGCCCTCGTCGGTCGGCAGGTCGGTGCGCGCCGGGCCGCCGACGATCATGAGCTCGGCGGCGGGGACCCGGGTCAGTGCCCGCAGCAGCGTCTCGAACGCCTCGCGCTCCTTCAGGTCCGCCGCGGTGAGCAGCCGGGGCCGACCGTTCCGCTTGGCGACCGGGCCTTCCGGCGTGAACGTGTCGGTGTCGACGCCCCACGGGACGACCCTGATGGCAGACCGCTGGACGCCGAGGCTGGCCAGGTCCGACACCTCGGCGGAGTTGGTCGCGACGACCGCGGCGGCGCTGCGGCCGATGGCGGGCTCAAGCCTGAGCCTGGCCGCGGCCGCGCCGTCCGCCTTCGCGCCGACCCTTACCCCGTGTCGCCGCTCGATGACGCCGAGCGAGCTGAATGCCTGCACGACCGGTATGTCGAGGTCGCGCGCGGCAGCGAGCGCCGCCAGGCCGCTGGTCCACCGCATCGCATGCACGATATCCGGCCGTTCGCGACGCCAGTGCTCGCGCAGCGGTCCGCTGAACGCGGGGACCCGCTCGAGCAGGTCGGCGTCGCGCTGCTCGTCCTGCTCGTGACCGGGTGCGGCAGGACCGGCGTCGATGTGCTGGACCCGTACCCCGTCCTGGAGCTCGGCCTGGTCGGGCACGTCACTGCGCTGCTTCTGGGCATATACGGTCACCTGGTGACCTTGCCTGGCGAGCATGCGGGTGAGCTCGCCAAGTCCGATGTCGTCACTGTCCGGGCCAGAGCCCGCGCGCGGACGCAGCGGCGTCGCGTGCTGGGCTACCATGGCGATCTTCATCAGGGCCTCCTCGCCGACGAACCTCTGTCACGGTGTTCGTCCTTGGAGGCGGAAAGAAAAGTGGCACCCGATCCGCACGCTCCGCAAAACACCGTGTTGCGTAGAGCGTGCCTGCGTCGTAGGCACCACTAGAGAAGAGCATATCCCACAGTCGGAGTCCGCAAACACCAAAGCCGCGGCATGTTATCCCGCGGCGGCCTCCGCCACGCTGTCGAAGACGGGAATGAGCCGGTCAGCGGTGGTGAGGCGGAGGATCTTCGCCACCGCCGCCTGCGGCGAAACCAGCGCGAGGACGCCGCCTTGCCGGTCCAGCGAGCGGTTCACCCGCAGCAGCGCGTGCAGCGCGGAGGAGTCCATGAACCGCAACCCGGACATATCGATGATCATGGTCCGCGGCTGCGCGGACACCTCCTCATCCAGCAAGCGGTGCAACTCGTCGGTATTGGTCACGTCTGCCTCGCCGGTGATCTCCACCAGCGTGTACGGTTCGCCGGCGGACTCCCGGGCCGTCACAGAGACCGTCAGCAGATCCACGCACTTGTTGTACCACACGGCGGATGGCAACGGGATACTCCTCAGTACGTCAAAAGCCGTCCGGGAACTGGCCCCGGAATGGCTGGTCAGCGCGGTAGCGTCATGTGCAGCCTGATCGTCGTCCCTGTCTCATCCGAGCGCATCTCGACCTCGTCGCAAACCTGGTTCACGATCCACAGGCCGTGACCGCCCAGCGCGTCCATGGCAGGCTTGCGCCGGCCAGCTAGCGGGTCCGCGATAATTCCCCGGTCACGGATCTGGCAGACGATCTCCTTGGCGTCGTACCAGATATCAAGGCATCCGGGCGACTTGGCGTGCCGGACGGTGTTGGCGGCCACCTCACTGACCGCGAGCATGAGGTCGATGGCGCGGGCCTCGGTCAGCCCGGCCCGCACGGCATGCCGATGCACCAGGGCGCGGACCGCCGCCAGGTCAGTGGTGTAGACGAAGGCCATGACGCCATGCACAGGAGGAGACAGCGGATTGCCGCGGCCCGGCGTGGGGGCCAGCGGAAAGACGGATTCGTCCGGCGCTTGGGGGCGCCGCGCGCGGCTTGCATCCCGGGCCATCAGCAGCCACGATACACCGGCGCGGGAATCGGCACTCGAAAGCGCCGCTGCTGGCGCGGGATGTCGAATCCGCGGTATATGGTGCCGGTCTGGTACGTGTATCCGTCGCCAGCGGGGTAGACGAATAGGCGACCCGAGTCCGCGGCTCCGGCGAGAGGCCCGAGCCGCCCGTCTTTCGGAGGTAGATATGCGAGTCGGCGGAGTCGTCTTGCTTATATGGCTTATCATCGGGGCGATTGCGGCCGGCCAGCGCGGCTATTACGGCTCCTCCTCGACCACCTGCGCGCACGCGGGCGACATCGTCGCCACGGTCCTCGCGGGTCCGCTCAACTATGTGGGCGTGAACCCGAAGATCGCGTGCCACCTGCCCTCTCCCAGTAACTGACCCACCGACAGCCGCCATGCCCGAACCCCCTTTACGAGCCCGAACCCCCTACCAATGGCACGGCCGTCTCGGCTACCCGGCCGCCCGCCGCCTAAACGCGCCCACGGATCAACCTCGGCGACTGCTAGCGTCTGCTTCAATCTCAGACGGCCGGCCGGCCCGACGAACGGACGGCCGTGCTTGTCCTCCTGGTCGCCCGGCGTCTCGCCGACTCCCGCGAGCGCCGCGTCGACGGGCCCCTCGCCGAACACGGTCCCCGTCGCCCGCTTATAGAGGTCGCATCGCGTCCACGCGGCCGCGCTGTCCGCGAGTTCCTGCCAGCTGGTCACATCAGGCCCCTACCCGGCCGCGGCCGCGGCCACGCCCGGGGACTGGGCGCGCGGCGGGCCCGGGCTGATTCCGCCCTGAGAGCTCGCGGTGAATTGTGCGGAGCGCCGGCCGGCGGCGCTTATCGTGTGCGTGTGGACGAACTGTCCGATTCATCCCACCTGGTGGCCGATCCAGACGGATTGCGGCGTCGCCTGGCCTCTGACGGGTACCTGTTCTTCCGCGGCCTGCTGCCCGAGGACGATATCTGGGCGGCCGGGCAGATCATCCTCGAGCGGCTGCGCTCCGGCGGCTGGGTCGATGACAGGGGCGTGCCGTCGATCCAGCCGCGCGCGGTGAATTCCATGGACGCGCTGGCCGATCCTGCGTTCCGTGAGGCGATGTTCGGCGCTGCCTTCAACCGGATCCCTTACCTGCCCGAGCTGCGCGCGGTGATGCGGCGCATCCTCGGGCCGGCGGCGTTCTCCTACCCGGCCAAGGTACTGCGCGCCGTCTACCCCGAACGCCCCGAGGCGCGCCCGCGCGGCCGCTATATCCACTACGACTACGGGGTGTCCGGCATCCAGGACATGCTGACGAGCTGGATCCCGCTGATGGAGATCCCGATCCTGCTCGGCGGCCTGGCGCTCCGGCCCGGCGGTCACCTCGGGCCACCAGGCCGGCCGCGGCCGCTCAGCAGAGGAGAACCCGGCTGGGCGACCACCACCTACCGACCAGGTGACGCGATCGTCTTCCATTGCCTGACCCCGCACGCCGCGCTGCCCAACTGGGCCTCGGCCCTGCGGATCTCCGGCGACTTCCGCTGGCAGCGGTCCGAGCAGCCGGCCCCTGCCGAGCTTGTCCTCGGGCCCAACGCCCGGCCCCCTGAGATGTTCAGCAGGTTGTTCGGCAGCCAGCCGTGGTGGGAACCTGTTCCCGCCGGGCTTGTCCTGGCCCCTCGCGCGCAACTGGTCGCCGTCCCGCCGGGACCCTCGCGCCTGGTGGCCATGCACCCCGGCTGGCGGCGCTGGCGCCCGCCGCCGGCGGCCGTGCACTGAACAAGAGGGGCCGGAGATCATGGCAGCTACGCCGTTGCGGCTAGAGGTCGGCCAGCACCGTCAGCTGGCCGCCACGATCTTCAATCACGTCTGGGACCTCCTGGTCAAGGCGGATCGCACGGTCGCCGACGACGACGAGATGCTGCACGGCGCGCATGCGAGCCGGTACCACTGGGGTGTCGCGGGCGAGAGCGCGACCTCCTCGATGCCGACCTGGCCGGCCTGACCTGAGCCCCTGAGCCAGCGTGACGGACCTCATCCGGCGCCTATGGCGGCGAGCAGGACGAGCAGGATGGTGGTGGTCGCGAGCGTTCCGTGCAACGCGATGACGGTTACCGGCAGCCCGCCCCGACGCCCGGCACTGGGCTCGGGCAGGTCGGCGGCCAGCACGCCCATGCCGAGACCGGCGATCAGGATGACCAGGCCCACCGACACCCACGCCAGGGCGGCGACCCCGGTGCCGAGGAACACTATCCAGATACTCAGTCCGGTCAGCGCCAGCCCGAAGTGACCGACGACGAATCCCCTCGTCAGGCCAGGTGCCGGGCGACGGCCTTAGGATGCGCTCCGACCGCATCCTTGATGGCCCTGCCCACGGCCGCATTGACCTGCGCAGGGCTCAGGCCCGCGCAGGCGCTCGGCACCCTGGTCACCGTGACGTACCGCCTGATGGCCTGCACCCCAAAGGCGTAACAGCTGCTCTCCGTCGCCACGTAACCGCCACCCGAGCCACCAACGCCGCCCGGACCGCCCGCGCCGCACCCGGCCGCAAGCACCGCCGCCAGCAGCCCGGCCACCAGAGTGCCGATGATTCCGCGCACGGTTCATCATCGCGCGGATTTCCCCGCCATCGCGGTCGGCCCCGTCCGATACGCCCGCCCCGACCGCGCTGCAGAGCCTCGACGTGTCATGCGCCGCGGCCCTCATGGCCCTCTACGGAGCCGAGGCCAGGGCCGCGGTCAGCATCGCCGCCCTCTCCGGATCCGCCCCGGCCCCCGACGGCGTGCCCTACTGATAGAACAGAACACCAAGCCCCGCCGTAGCCGGCCGCGGACCGCATGCTTACGGTGGTGACATGCGGGACGTGCCGTGGCGGGGCGTCATCTCCTCGGTGTTGGCTCCCGTCCTCCCCGTCACCGGGTTCACCGTCGCCGCCACCGCCCAGGCCCTCTGGCCGCTGGCCGTGGTCCTGTCCTGCCATCGCCGGGCCGCGCCGGATCAACCCGCGTCACTCCGGGCCGCCGCCCCCGCCCGGCCGCTAGGCTAAGAAGCATGCTGGCCAGCAAACGAGAAGGTGAGACAGGAACCGATCGTCCCGACCGCTACAAGTGGGTCGTCCTCTCGAACACCACGCTTGGCGTGCTGATGGCGACGATCGACCTGTCGATCATGCTGATCGCGCTGCCGGACATCTTCCGCGGCATCAACATCGACCCGCTGGCCCCAGGCAACAGCTTCTACCTGCTCTGGATGATCCTCAGCTTCATGGTCGTGACCAGCGTGCTGGTGGTGAGCCTGGGCCGGCTCGGCGACATGTACGGCCGGGTCAAGATGTACAACCAGGGCTTCGTCGTCTACACGTTCTTCTCGCTGCTGCTCACCGTCACCTGGATGAGCGGGACCGCCGCCGCGCTGTGGCTGGTGATCATGCGGGTCTTCCAGGGCGTCGGCGCGGCCATGCTGATCGCCAACTCCACCGCGATCCTGACCGACGCGTTCCCCGAGGGCCAGCGCGGCATGGCCATCGGCATCAACCAGGTGGCCGGGATCAGCGGCTCGTTCATCGGCCTGGTCCTCGGCGGCATCCTCGCCCCTATCCAGTGGCGGCTGATCTTCCTGGTGTCGGTGCCGGTCGGCGTGGTGGGCACGGTGTGGGCGTACCGCAGCCTGAAGGAGGTGCCGCGGCGCGGGAACGCCCGGCTGGACTGGCCGGGCAACGTCACCTTCGCCCTCGGCCTGATCGCGGTCTTGGTGGGCATCACCTACGGCATCCAGCCCTACGGCCATTCCACCATGGGCTGGATGAGCCCGCTCGTGCTCGGCTGCCTGGGCGGCGGCGTCGCTTTGCTGACCGCCTTCGCCCTGATCGAGACCAGGGCGAAGGACCCCATGTTCCGGCTGCAGCTGTTCAAGATCCGGGCGTTCACCGCCGGTAGCCTGTCGTCGCTGCTGTCCAGCATCGGCCGGGGCGGGCTGATGTTCATGCTGATCATCTGGCTGCAGGGCATCTGGCTGCCCCGGCACGGCTACAGCTTCAGCCAGACCCCGCTGTGGGCCGGCCTCTACATGCTGCCGCTGACAGCCGGGTTCCTGCTGGCCGGGCCGGTCTCCGGGCTGCTGTCGGACCGGTTCGGCTCGCGCCCGTTCGCCACCGGCGGGATGATCGCGGCGGCCGCGTCGTTCCTCCTGCTCGAAATGCTGCCGATCAACTTCTCCTACACCGCGTTCGGGCCGGTCCTGCTGCTGAACGGCCTGTCCATGGGCACGTTCGCGGCGCCGAACAGGGCCGGCGTGATGAACAGCCTGCCGCCGCAGCACCGCGGGGTCGGCTCCGGGATGAACACCACGTTCCAGAACAGCGCGCAGGTGCTGTCGATCGGGATCTTCTTCACGCTGATGATCGTGGGCCTGTCCTCCTCACTCCCAGGCACCCTGTACCGCGGCCTGCTGGCGCACGGCGTGCCGGTCAACGTCGCCTCGGCCGCGGCTCACCTGCCCCCGGTGTCCACGCTGTTCTCCGCGTTCCTGGGCTACAACCCGGTCCAGCACCTGATCGGGGCGTCCGTGCTTGCCCACCTGCCCGCGCACCAGGCGGCCGTGCTCACCGGGCGCAGCTTCTTCCCCTCGCTGATCTCGGGCCCGTTCGCCAGCGGGCTGCACATCGCGTTCGACTTCGCCATCGCCGCCTGCCTGGCCGCCGCGGGCATGTCCTGGCTGCGCGGCGGCAAGTACCACTACCGCGAGGAGCCGGCCGAGGCGGCCGTCCCCGAGACCAGCGCGGCATAGGCCAGCGCCGCGGCAACGGCGCCCAGCAAGGCGCCGACTACCACCTGCGCGACCGTATGATCCCCGAGAGCCACCCGGGACCAGGCCAGCAGCACGACGAGCAGGTACCCGCCGAGCACCAGCGGCCCGTAGGTCAGCGCCAGGATCGCCACCGAACCCGACGCCACCGCGCAGTGGATCGAGATCTTCCACACCACCGTGATCGCCGCCAGCACCGCGACGCTGCCCAGCATGAACGCCAGGTACCCGACCAGCAGCCTGGGCGCACCCAGGACCACCAGGAGCACCAGCCCCACCGCGACCGACGCCGTGATGAACGCCAGCACGACCAGCCGCGGCCGGCGCGCGCCCACGTTCCTGTCGATCCACCGCCCCCGGCGGACGCCATAATCGATGAACAGCGCCGGCAGCACGGCGACGAACAGCGCCGCGAGCAGCCCCCAGCCCACGCCGGCCCAGCCGTCAACATGCCCGCCGACGCCGAGCGCGGTAACGATCAGCCAGTTCTTCGGCTCCAGCAGGTAGGTAACCCGCCGGGCAAAGACTTGACGATCGCCCATGAGCAGACGGTACCGTCCCGCTATGGCAGCACGCACCGGCAGCGAATTCCTCCAGCGGCTGTCAGCAGCCCAGATCCACGTCGAGATCGCCGGCGAGACACTCACCGGCGGCATAGCCACCCACCCCGCCTTCCGCAACGTGGTGACCAGCTACGCCGATCTGTACGACATGCAGCACGATCCGGCCTACCGAGACGTCCTCACCTACCCCTCGCCGACGACCGGTGACCCCGTCGCCACCTCGTTCCTCGTCCCGGAGACCCCCGAGGACCTGGCCAAGCGGAGCCAGGCCTTCAAGCTGTGGGCCGACCGCTCGCTCGGCATGCTGGGCCGCACGCCCGATTACCTGAACAGCGCGCTGATGGCGCTGTCGGCCGCGCGCGACTGGTTCGCCCAGGCCAGCCCCGCCTGGGGCGAGAACATCCAGCGCTACACCGAGATGGTGCGGGAGCAGGACCTGCTCTGCACGCACACGCTGGTACCGCCGCAGGCCAACCGCGCGGTGGCCGCGAGCCAGCAGGCCAGAGGCGCGCTGATGGCGCACGTCGTGCGCGAGGACGACAACGGCGTGGTGATCCGCGGCGCCCGCCTGCTCGCCACCATCGGCCCGTTCGCCGACGAACTCCTCGTCTTCCCCTCCACGGTCCTGCGCGCCACCCCGGAGGACAAGCCCTACTCGTTCGCCTGCGCCATCCCGAACGACGCGGATGGCCTGCGTTACGTGGCCCGTGAGTCGCTCGACTACGGCCGCGACCGGCACGACCACCCGCTCGGCTCCCGGTTCGAGGAGCCCGACGCCGTCGTCATCTTCGACGACGTGCACGTCCCCTACGAGCGGGTCTTCGCGCTCGGCGACCCGGACCTGTGCAACGGGTTCTACTCGCACACCTCGGCCGTCGTGCACATGACCCACCAGGTGCTGGCCCGCACCACCGCCAAGACCGAGTACATCCTCGGCCTGGTCAGCCTGCTCACCGAGGCAATCGGCATCGAGCAGTTCCAGCATGTCCAGGCCGACGTCGCCGAGGTCATCACGACGCTGGAGACGCTGCGCGCGCTGGCCCGCGCCGCGGAGGCCGACGCCGCACCGAACGCGTTCGGCGTGCTCACCCCGGCCTGGCCGCCGCTGAACACGGCCCGCAACCTGTACCCGAAGCTGTACCAGCGGTTCCCCGAGATCCTGCGCAAGCTCGGCGCCTCCGGCCTGATGGCCACGCCCACCTACGCGGATGTCACAGGGCCAGCGGCCGCCGACATCGAGACCTACCTGCAGGCCGCCACGCTCGGCGGTGCCGAGCGGGTCAGGCTGTTCCGGCTGGTCTGGGACACCTGCATCTCCGCCTTCTCCGGCCGCCAGGCGCTGTACGAGTACTACTTCTTCGGTGACCCGGTGCGGATGGCGGGCGCGTACGTCGCCAGCTACGACCGTGAGCCCTGCAAGGCCGCGGTCCGCGCCTTCCTCGACCGCGGCTAACGGCGCGGCGAATCAGGCAAAACAGGGTATGAAGGCTACTATCACAACATGCTCGGGGCTGGGTCGGCGGAGGAGACATGAGCAAGGGGACGTTGATCGTTTTCATCTGGATCCTCATCGGGGCCGCCGCGGCAGGCCAGCGCGGCTACTTCAGCCAGTCCAACTTCGGCTGCACCCAGGGCGCGACGGTCGCCCTGACGATCGTCGCGGGCCCGCTGAACTACGTTGGCCTAGACCCCCAGATCGCCTGCTCCACCCCGAAACCCAGCGGCTAGAGCCACTTCCCGCCGTGCCGCGCACCACCGCCCGTTCTGGATAATCTAAAAATCTTTTTTTATTCCGAACGGGCCGTGGTATCACTTCCGCGATCACGGCCTCCTGCCGGGTCGTAATCTAACCGAGCGAGGATGTATACCGGGGAGGGTCAGCGGCAGGTGGGTGTGATCGCGGGGAGTCACTCGGGCCTGCGCGGCAGGTCCGCGCGGATCGTGTGGGTCTCCTACCTGCGCCCGGAGGGGTTCGACGTCGACTCCCACGGCGACAAGGACGCGCTCGTGGAGCACCTGGCATCCGGCCAGGAGGCCGCCGAGTGGGCGGCCAATAACAAGGGCGTGCGGCTGAGCGTGATCGTCATCCTGGTCGCCTATATGCCCGGCCTCGATTACGATCCCGCCGCGATCCTGCAGACGCTCAGGGAAAGCTGCCGGATGCCGCGGTTCGTTATCTCGATACGTGAGAACGGCCCGTTGTTCCGGCTTTCGCATCACGCCTTTACCGCGGAATTCCGTGAGATATGCGGGCACGGGGCGCTCGTCCTCGAGGAGGACTCGTCGCTGTCCCGGTCGGCCGGGCCGGCGCAGACGCCGGGTACCGCCCGCAAATCGGACGGCGGCAAGCCGGGTGGCGGCGTCAGCATCGAATCGAGGTGGGACGAGATCGCCCGCCGGGCCATCGCGCTGAGCCGCGGCGGCGCCAGTATCGAACCTCCGGCCAGGACCGAGGATGCCGACGAGGCACTTCGCCTGGTCCGGGCGATGCGGGCACCCGGCGCGCGCAACCGCCCGGGCACCTTCGCCAGGATCCACAAGCGGATGATGGTCGCGCTCGGCCTGCCGGGCGCGTCCATGCGATCCGCCGATATCGCCAGCCTGCTGCGCTACGCGCAGCGCGACATCATGAACTCCTACGGTAACATCGCCTTCGTCGTCAGGGACGAAGGCGACGACCCGGACGAGCGCGCACCGGGCGCGTCGGACTTCTGCAAGCGGCTGGGCAGGGACTACCAGGACTGGCTGATCTCATTCGGCATCCGCCACCAGCTCATGCCGCCGAATTACCCGTTAGCCGCTGCTGGCGAAACGCCAGCGGAAATCGCTGGGGATACGACAGCTCCCGGCGCTGGATTGCTGCCAGTCCGAATAGCTGGCGCGAGTCCAGCCCGGTTCGGGCAATCCGCCGCGCTACGGTTGGAATGGATGAGCAGAGTAACGGGGATGGGAGAAGATCATGGCGCCAGATCTCAACAAGATCGCGGAGACCGTCCGCCGCAACCAGCAGCTCGCGGTGCCGGACCCGAGCCAGCCGGCGGAGCAGCTCTACGCCAGTCCCGAGGGCGACATCCTCTCCGGGACGGTCGTCAGCCCGGCCGACACCAGGCTGTCGAGGATCACCCAGGAGACCTTCTACCTGGACGGCATCGCGCGGCACGCGGCCGAGAGGGACGTTGTCCGAGACAAGATGCCGGCCGGCACGGTCTACGCGAGCGACGGGACCTACGACGGCTGGGTTTATACGGTCACCAACGAGTTCGGCGACGACTACCAGCTCTTCCTGTGGTTCGATCCCTCGCCGTGCCAGTACAAGGTCTCGCTGATCTCGCCCACGCTCGCCGGCCACGTCAGCGCGCACGGCTGCCACTTGTTCTCCGACGGGACCCTGTGCCTGCGCAGCGGCGGCGGTTACCCGGAGATGGAGCGCGCGTACGCCAGAAGCGTGCTGTGGACCCGCGGCGCCAGCTGCTTCCAGCGCGGCTACGGCTTCCAGTTCAGCACCGAGTAGCCGCTACCCATGATCGTGGATCATTATCCCCCGCGAAGAGGGCGGTAAGTATCCACAATCACGTCGGCGGTGGCTCAGAGACAGGTGGTCCGATTCGTTATGTACCGGTATGTGGCGTTTCTTGACAGCGTGCTCAAGCAGATCGAGGAGCACATCGCCAGGTTCCCGCCGGAACGTGGCGGCGCCCTGCTCGGGCCCGTCGGACAGCCGCTTGTCACCGAGTTCATCTTCGACCCCGAGGCCAGGACCTCAGGCGTGACGTTCACGCCGTCCCGGGCGCTGGCGGACCGGGTCCGCGCCAGGGAAAGCGCGGACCAGCAGATCGAGCTCAAGGGGATCCTGCACTCCCACCCCGGCGACATGGGCCGGCCATCCCAGGGCGATCACTACGCGTACGAGGACAGCCTGGAGGGCGCTCCGTGGCTGGGACGCCTGGTGGCGCCGATCGTGACCATCGGGACGCGGCTCCGCCGCGAGCACGACGTCCCCCTTCCGTCGGGGACCATGTCGGTCTACATCGCTGAGCGGAGGCCCGATGCCCCGGCCGGCGTCGTGGTCGAGCCCGCCGAGCCGCATGTGCTCAGGATCTCCCGGGACCTGAAAAGCCTAGCCAGCGCCCTTGGCGGGACCGCGGAGCCGCCGTTCGTCACGGACATCGGGGGACAGCTCTACGTCGCCGGCGTCGTCGGCTGCGAGGGCTTCGACCTCCAGGTGCTCGTCGGGCCCGCCTACCCGTTCACCCCGCCGGTCGTCATCGCCGCACGCCGCCCGGAGGCCAAGGGGGATCTCGCGGAACTACGCCTAGGCCTGCTCTGGAACGGCGATTCCCCCGCCTCGCAGGGCCTGCGGCTGGCATGGGACCTGGAGACGCCCGACGAGACCAGGCTCCTAGCCGCGCTCCTGGCCGCCGGCCAGGCCCCCGATGCCCCGACCGCCGCCCTCGCCGCCCTGGTAGCCGGCCAAGCCGCCCTGGTAGCCGGCCAAGCCGCCCTGGTAGCCGGCCAAGCCGCCCTGGTAGCCGGCCAAGCCGCCCTGACCGCCGGCCAAGCCGCCCTTGCCGCGGGCCAAGCCGCCCTGGCCGCAGAGCAACCGGAGCCCGAAGCCGAACTGGAAGCGGAGTCCCAAGCCGAGGAAGCCGGGGAGACCGAGCCTGGCGGCCAGTTGGTCACCCTGGCCGTCGATGAGGCGGGGCCCGAAGCGGAGGAGACCGAGTCCGGCGCCGCGGCCGACCCCGAGCCGGCCGAGCCCGGCGCCGAGGACCCCGAGCCGGCCGAGCCCGGCGCCGAGGACCCCGAGCCGGCCGAGCCTGACGCGGAGCTGGGCGAGCCTGACGCCGAGCCGGCCGAGTCCCAGGCCAACGATGCCGAGCTCCAGACCGAGGACGCCGAGCCGGAAGCCGGTCATGCTCCGCATATCGGGCCGGACACCCCGGACCGTGGACCCATCGGCACCGCCTCCCGGGGGTGGTTCGGCAGGCTGCTGCAGTGGATCAAGCGGCTGCTTAACCCGAGAAGCTGGCGGCGCCGGGCAGCGGCGCGACCCGCCGTCGCCACGGACGGCGAGACCGATGCCGTCCCCGAGGCGATCACGGGCGATGACGCGGTCGCCGGCCTCGTGGCCGTCCAGGGAACCGGGCAGGCCGATGACTGAGCCAGACACCGCGCCGACCGGCGAAGGCGGCGGGGATGCCGCCGCCCGTGAGGCGATCAGGGAGCGGCTCGGGCCGGTCCTTTCCGGCAGCCTGCGGTCCAAGACCGTCGTCATCGCCGGCCTGGGGTCCGGTGGCTCGCAGACCGCCGAGGCGCTGGTGCGCAGCGGCGTCGAGCGGCTGGTCCTGATCGACCCCGAGTCCGTCGAGCCCGCGAACATCTCCAGGGCCGTCTATACCCTGGGCGACGTCGGCAGCGCGAAGACCGAGGCCCTGCGGCGTCGGCTGCGCGAGATCAACCCGCTGGTCGACTGCCGGCTCGTCGCCGCGTCGGTGCAGGACCTCCCGGCCGCCGACCTGGACGAGATCGTCAGCCAGGCCGACCTGGTGATCGGCGCGACCGACGACCCCGCCGCCCAGCGCGCGCTGAACCACTTCGCCTTCCACCGCAAGATCCCCGCGGTCTTCGCCGGCGTTTACGCCAGAGGCCACGGCGGGGAGGTCATCTTCACCGTGCCCGGCGTCACCCGCTGCTATCGCTGCGCGACGGTGTCGCGGCACGACAGCGAGGCCACCAGCAGGCAGCTGGACTACGGCACCGGCAGGCTCGCCGCCGAGCCCGCCCTCGGCGCGGACATCCTGCACATCGTCACCGCCTCGGTGAAGATCGCCCTGAGCCTCCTCGAGGTCGTCGAGGAGGGACCGGAGGTCCCGCTGCGCGACTTCATGATGGGCGCGCTCGAACGCGGCTACAACTACCTGATCATCTCCACGGTTCCCCGCTACGGCGCGTTCGGCGACCTGTTCGACGGCGTGCCGGGCCAGTACGCCTACCAGAGCGCCTGGCTGGTCACGATGGGCGCGGACGACTGCCCGGTCTGCGGGGACGACCCCCTGGACCCCGCCGCCGTGGTCCACGGCGGCGCCCCCGACCTCTCCAAGCTGCGCACGCTCGAGGCTTAGCCTCACGGCGCGGCAAGAAGCTTCAGGGCGCGGCCTGGAGTTTTTCCCCGGCGAGTTGGCGGAGGCGGTAGCGCTGGGTCTTGCCGCTGATTGTCTTCGGCAGCTCGGTGACGAACTCGACCACCCGCGGGTATTTGTACGGGGCGATGGACTTCTTCGCGAAGTCCTGCAGCGCCGCGACCATAGCCTCGTCGCCTGCCACGCCCTCGCGGAGCACCACGTACGCCTGCACGACCATGCCCCGGCCCGGGTCGGGCGCGCCGATGACGGCGACCTCGACCACGTCCGGGTGGCCGAGCAGCGCCTCCTCGACCTCGGGGCCCGCGATGTTGTAGCCGGCCGAGATGATCATGTCGTCGCTGCGGGCCTGGAACCAGAAGTAGCCGTCGGCGTCGCGAGTATAGGTGTCGCCGGTGATGTTCCAGCCGTGCTGCACGTAGTTCCGCTGGCGCTGGTCGGACAGGTACCGGCAGCCGGTTGGCCCCTGCACGGCCAGCCGCCCCGGCTGGCCGTCGGGCACCTCGTTCCCCTCAGAGTCCAGGATCCTGGCGTGGTAGCCCGGCACCGCCTTGCCCGTCGAACCCGGCTTTATGTCCTCGTCGGCACAGCCGATGAAGATGTGCAGCATCTCGGTCGAGCCGATGCCGTCGATGATCGCCAGGCCGGTGGCGTCGCGGAACTCCTCCCACACCGACGGCGGCAGGTGCTCGCCGGCCGAGACGCAGCGCCTGAGCCCGGTCAGCAGCGGCGCCTTGCCCGCGGCCAGCATCGCCCGGTAGGCCGTGGGCGCCGTGGACAGAACGGTCACGTCGTGGGCCGTGATCGCGTTGGCCAGCTCGGCCGGGGTCGCGCGCTCGGTGAGCAGCGACGCCGCGCCCGCCCGCAGCGGGAACAGCAGCAGCCCGCCGAGCCCGTAGGTGAAGCCGAGCGGGGGAGTGCCGGTGAACACGTCGTCCGGCACAGGCTTGAGGACCAGCGCGGAGAAGGTGTCGCAAGTGGCCAGCACATCCCGGTGGAAGTGCATGGCCACCTTCGGCTGCCCGGTGGTGCCCGAGGTCGACGCGAGCATGGCAACGTCGTCGGCGGCGGTCTGCACCGCCGCGAAGTCGCCGTCCTTTGCCGCGCACCTAGCCTCGAGGTCACCGGCAGACCCGCCGCCGTAGTGCAGCACGGTCAGTCCCGGCGCGCCGGCCGCCAGGTCCTCGGCGAAGCGGTGGTCGCAGATGGCCAGGCTGGGCTCGGTCAGCCCGACGATGGTGGCGATCTCCCTGGGCCGCAGCAAGGCCATCGTGGTCACCGCCACCCCGCCGGCCTTGATCACGGCCAGCCAGGACGCGGCGAGCCAGGGGTTGTTCGGGCCGCGCAGCAGCACCCGGTTGCCCGGCCGCAGGCCGAAGTCCTCGGTCAGCACCCGGGCGAGCTGGTTCGTCCGCCGGACGGTCTCGCCGTAGCTCCAGGTCTCGGTGGCCGACAGCAGGCACGGCCGGTCCTCGCCGTAACGGGCGGCGGTGACGTCGAGCAGCTCAGCCGCGCAGTTCAGCCGCTCGGGGTAGCTCAGCTCCGGCAGGTCGAAGCGGAACTCGGGCCACTGGTCCTGCGCGGGCAGCCGGTCACGGCAGAAGGTGTCAAGGTGCGCTGAGGGGGAGAGCCGCATCTGGCCGCACTTCCTTGGTCGGGTAGTTCACCAGTATGTACCTTGTGTGACGACAGTCAAGAGGCCGCGATACCATGAGAAGATGAGCCCGTTCCGCGCCTCTGCACCGCTGACCGATGGCTGGCGGCACTTCAAGTTCTCGGTCGCCGAAGGCGTCGGCACGGTGGTACTCGACCGGCCGGACAAGCTCAACGCGCTCACCTTCGAAGCGTACGCCGACCTGCGCGATCTGCTCGCCGAGCTGCCGCAGCATGGCGACGTCCGGGTGCTCGTGGTGCGGGGGAGCGGGCGGGCGTTCTGCTCCGGCGGGGACGTCAACGAGATCATCGGCGCCACCCTGTCCATGGCGCCGCACGAGCTGCTCGCCTTCACCCGGATGACCGGCGAGGTGATCAGGGAGATGCGCGAGTGCCCGGTGCCGATCGTCGCGGCCGTGCACGGGATGGCGGCCGGGGCCGGCGCGGTGATCGCGCTCGCGGCCGACTTCCGGGTCTGCACCCCGGCGGCAAGGTTCGCCTTCCTGTTCACCAAGGTGGGCCTGTCCGGCGCGGACATGGGCGCGGCGTACCTGCTGCCGCGGCTGGTCGGGCTCGGCCACGCGACCAGGCTGCTGATGCTGGGGGACACGGTCTCCGCCGAGGAGGCCGCGCGGATCGGGCTGATCTCCGAGCTCGCCGACGCAGACGCCTTCGATGACGCGGTGAACGCGCTCGCCAGGCGGCTGGCCGACGGCCCGGTCCAGGCGTACGCGCAGACCAAGGCGCTGCTCACCAAGGAGCAGGACATGAGCCTGGCCGCCGCGCTCGAGCTCGAGGCGATGACCCAGGCGCTGCTGATGAAGGGCGAGGACTACGCCGAGTTCCACGCGGCGTTCACCGAGGGCCGCCAGCCGCGCTGGCAGGGCCGCTGAAACCACCGCTGAAACCACCGCTGAAACCACCGCTGCAACCACCGCTGAAACCACCGCCGGCCACCGGGCTTAATCCCCGCGCCCGTAGCATTAGGGTGATGCGGGTACTCATCGATCCAGGGAGGTCAAACCGTGGCGCTGCCCTATGATTCAGCAGCCAAGTTCCAGGAATACGCGCACCCGCAGATGCTCGTGTCGACCGAGTGGGTGGCCGAGCATCTCGATGACCCTTCAAGTAGCCCCGGCCTCGTCGTGGCCGAATCCGACGAGGACGTGCTGCTCTACGAGACCGGCCACATCCCGGGCGCGGTCAAGCTCGACTGGCACACCGAGCTCAACGACCCGGTCACCCGCGACTACGTCGACGGCGCGGGCTTCGCCAGGCTGATGTCGGAGAAGGGCGTCGCCCGCGACGCCACGCTCGTCCTGTACGGGGACAGGAACAACTGGTGGGCGGCCTACGCGCTGTGGGTCTGCTCCCTGTTCGGCCACCCCGACGTGCGCCTGATGGACGGCGGCCGGGCCAAGTGGGTCGCCGAGGGCCGCGAGCTCACCACCGTCGAGCCGAAGCGGCCGGAAACCGACTACCCCGTGGTCGACCGTGATGACACGCAGCTCCGCGCGTTCAAGGACCAGGTCCTCGCCCACCTCGGCCAGCCGATGATCGACGTGCGCTCGCCCGGCGAGTACTCGGGCGAGCTGCTGCACATGCCCGACTACCCGCAGGAGGGCGCGCTGCGCGGCGGGCACATCCCCGGCGCCAGGAGCGTGCCGTGGGCGCGGGCAGCGGCGGAGGACGCCACCTTCCGGCCCCGCGCCGAGCTCGAGGCGATCTATCTCGGCGAAGCCGGCCTGAGCAGCGGCGACGACGTGGTGGTCTACTGCCGCATCGGCGAGCGGTCCAGCCACACCTGGTTCGTGCTGCAGCACCTGCTCGGCTTCCCGCACGTGCGCAACTACGACGGGTCATGGACCGAGTGGGGCAACAGCGTCCGGGTTCCGATCACCCGCGGCGCCAACCCGTGACGGCAAGCCCGTGACGGAGGGCACGCTCAACCCCCGGCTGCAGGAGATAGCCGACGACTTCAACGCGATGCCGGGCAAGGAGCGGCTGCAGCTGCTGCTGGAGTTCTCCGAGGAGCTGCCCGCCCTGCCCGGCCGCTACGCCGCCGACCACGACCTGCTCGAGCCCGTGCCCGAGTGCCAGACGCCGCTGTTCCTCGCGGTCGAGGTGGAACCGGACGAGACCGTCCACCTGTTCTTCGACGCGCCGCCCGAGGCCCCGACGACCCGCGGCTTCGCCGGCATCCTGCACGCCGGGCTTGACGGGCTCCCCGCGGACGAGGTGCTCGCCACGCCCGGCGAGTTCACCAGCAAGCTCGGCCTGCAGGACCTGGTCAGCCCGCTGCGGCTGCGCGGCATGGCCGCGATGCTGGCCAGGATCAAACGCCAGATCCGGGAACAGCGCAGTTTAGCCACAGCAGCCGCGAGCGGCCGCGGCGCGGCCCCGGCCACCGGTAGCGTGCGGTCATGACGATCGCGACACGCCCGCTCGGACGCACCGGATTCCAGGTGACCGTCCTCGGATACGGCGCGATGGAGCTTGGCGACGCGTTCGGGGGAGCGGGAGTCCCCGATGACGAGGCGGGCAGGCTGCTCCACGCGGTCCTCGACAGCGGCATCAACCTCATCGACACCTCGATCGACTACGGCCGCAGCGAGGAGCTCATCGGCCGCTACCTCGCACGCCGCCGGGACGAGTACTTCCTAGCCTCCAAGTGCGGCTGCCCGCGAGGCGGCCGCCTGGCCAGGCGGCTTCGCGGGCACGACTACCGGCCCGCCAACATCAGGGCGGGGACCGAGCAGAGCCTGCGTAGGCTGGCCACCGACCGGCTGGACCTGCTGCAGGTGCACATGTCGCCGAGCCGGGCCCAGCTTGAGGCCGACGACACGCTCCAGGCGATGGTGTCGCTGCGCGAGGCGGGCAAGGTCCGCTTCATCGGCATGTCGGGAGAACTGCCCCACCTGCGCGATCACATCGCCATGGGCGTCTTCGACGTCTTCCAGATCCCGTACTCGGCACTCCAGCCCGAGCACGAGGACCTCATCTCGGCCGCGGCCGCCGGGGCGGGCACGCTCATCCGCGGCGGCGCCGCCCGCGGCGCCCCGGCACCCGACAAGGACTGGCGGCGCGAGCCCATCGGGCTCGCCCAGGGCGAGGCCCAGCGCCGATGGCAGGCCTCGCGCGTCCAGGACCTGCTCGGCGGGATGAGCGCGATGGAGTTCGTGCTGCGGTACACGCTCAGCCATCGCGGGCTGTCCAGCGCCATCATCGGCACATCCAAGGTCAGCCACCTGCGCGCCAACCTGGCCCTCGCCGACCGTGGCCCGCTCCCCGTCGGCCTGTACGAGCAGGCAAGGAAGCGCCTGCACCGGGCCGCCGAGGAAGCCGCCAGGAGACCGGTCAACTAAAAACGAGCTAGACGCTCAGGCGCTGCACGAGCTCGGAGTGCTCTTCCCAGAGCCTGGCGGGCAGGTGCGAGCCGAACGTGCGGAAGAACTCCGGCATCTGCTCCGCCTCCGCCTTCCAGGCGGGAACGTCGACAGTGAGCAGCAGGTCCAGGTCCGCCGGGGCGATGTCCAGGCCGTCGAGGTCCAGCGCGCCGGGCGCGGGCAGGTAGCCGATCGCCGTCCGCTCGGCCGCCGCGTCGCCGCCAATCCGCTCGATGATCCACTTCAGCACCCGGATGTTCTCGCCGAAGCCGGGCCAGACGAACTTGCCTTCCGCGTTCTTGCGGAACCAGTTCACGTAGAACAGCCGGGGCAGCTTCGCCGGGTCGGCCTTGGCGCCGGTCGCGAGCCAGTGCCCGAAGTACTCGCCCATGTTGTAGCCGCAGAACGGCAGCATCGCGAACGGGTCGTGCCGAAGCTCGCCGAGAGTGCCCTCGGCCGCGGCGGTCTTCTCCGACGCCACGTTGGCGCCGAGGAACACGCCGTGGTCCCAGTCGAACGACTCGATCACCAGCGGCACGGTGCTGGCCCGCCGGCCGCCGAACAAGATGGCGTAGATCGGCACGCCCGCCGGGTCGTCCCATTCGGGCGCGATCGTCGGGCACTGCCCGGCGGGGGTGGTGAACCGGGCGTTGGGATGCGCCGCGGGTTCCGGAGAGCCAGGCGTCCAGTCCCGGCCCTTCCAGTCGGTCAGGTGCGCGGGCGGCTCGTCGGTCAGGCCCTCCCACCACACGTCGCCGTCGTCGGTCAGCGCGACGTTGGTGAAGATGCTGTTGGACGCCATCGCCGCGACCGCGTTGGCGTTGGTCTTCTTGCCGGTGCCGGGGGCGACGCCGAAGAATCCGGCCTCGGGGTTGATCCCGTACAGCCTGCCGTCCTGGCCGAACCGCATCCAGGCGATGTCGTCGCCGACGGTCTCGACCTTCCAGCCGGGGATCGTCGGCTGCAGCATCGCCAGGTTGGTCTTGCCGCACGCCGAGGGGAACGCCGCCGCCACGTACCGCGGCGAGGAGTCCGGCGGCGTGATCTTGACGATGAGCATGTGCTCGGCCAGCCAGCCCGCATCACGCGCCATCGCCGAGGCGATCCGCAGCGCGTAGCACTTCTTGCCGAGCAGCGCGTTCCCGCCGTACCCGGAGCCGTACGACCAGATCTCCCTGGTCTCGGGGAAGTGCGAGATGTACTTGACCGAGTTGCACGGCCACGCCACGTCCGCCTGGCCGGGCTCAAGCGGGGCGCCGACCGAGTGCACGCACTGGACGAACGTCCCCGCCTCCTCGATCGCGCGCAGCGCCGCCGTGCCCATCCTGGTCATGGTGCGCATCGACACGACCACGTAAGGCGAGTCGGTGAGCTCCACCCCGAGCTCGGAGATGCCGCTGCCGATCGGTCCCATGCAGAACGGGATCACGTACATGGTGCGGCCGCGCATGCAGCCGTCGAAGATCTCCGCGAACGTCTCGCGCATCGTGCCGGGCGCAATCCAGTTGTTGGTCGGGCCCGCGTCTTCTTCCCGCTGGGAGCAGATGAACGTGCGGTCCTCGACCCGGGCCACGTCGCGGGGATCGGACGCGCAGTGGAAGCTGTTCGGCCGCAGCGCGGGGTTCAGCCGGGTGAAGGTGCCCTTCTCCACCAGCTGGCTGGTCAGCTGGTCCCACTCCTCCTGCGAGCCGTCGCACCACACTACGTGGTCGGGCTTGGTCAGCAACGCGATATCGCGGACCCACTTGGTCAGCTCTTCCAGGCTGGTATGCGACTGATCGGCAAATAGATCCGGGTCGAACATTGCTGTCACTCTCTCCCGTCTAGGACTATCCGGGCAAATCCTGGTCCACGGTTGCGCTATTAAATGGTCTAGTCCATTATCGCCGGGCGACAATGGACCGAATCGGACCGCGAGACCCACCGGGATGGGGCGCGGTGTCCTGCGGTAATGCCCTCGTCACCAGCGACGAGGCGGGTCTGGCCATTCACGCTCCAGGAGATCGTCATGCATTCGTCCATGGCAAGCGCGTGACCATCCTCTGACGGCGTTCGCTTTTAGCCGCGTCAGTCGCGATGAAGTCTTGACTTATATTACCGAACGCACGGCAGTGCGGTCCCGGCAAACAGACTGTGATACTCGACACCCCACGAGGTGAGATTACTCAGCGGTATAGCTCGCGCGCGATGATCGTGCGCTGGACCTCCGAGGCGCCCTCGTAGATGCGCGGCGCGCGCACCTCCCGGTACAGGTGCTCGAGCAGGTGCCCGCGGCGCAGCGCGCGTGCCCCGTGGATCTGCACCGCCGCGTCCACGACGAACTGGGCCGTCTCGGTGGCGAACAGCTTGGCCATGGCCGACTTCGCGGCGATATCCTTCTCGCCAGCGTCGTAAGACGAGGCCGCCGCGTAGACCAGCAGCCTGGCGGCCTCGGTCCTGGTCACCATCTCGGCGAGCAGGTGCGAGACTGCCTGCTGGTCCTTCAGCGGCCCGCCGAACGCGGTTCTGGTGCCCGCGTGGGCGACGGCCGCGTCGATGGCGGCCCTTGCCATGCCCACCGCGAACGCCCCGACGCTGGGCCGGAACAGGTTCAGCGTGCGCATCGCCACAGAGAAGCCGCGATCCTGCTCGCCGAGCAGTTCGGCCGCCTCGACCCGGACCCCGTCGAAGGCCAGTCGGCCGATCGGGTGCGGGCTGACCATGTCGAGGTGCTCGCCGCCCAGCCCGGCCCGGTCGCCGGGCACCGCGAACGCGCTCACCCCGCGCGCGCCCGCGCCCGGGGTGGTCCGCGCGAACACCGTGTAGACGTCGGCCTCGGGCGCGTTGGAGATCCAGACCTTTTCCCCGGTCAGCCGCCAGCCGTCGCCGTCGGGCTCGGCCAGCAGCGACAGCGCGGCCGCGTCGGACCCCGCCTCCGGCTCGGTGAGCGCGAACGCCGCCACGGCGTCTCCCGCGGCCACCGCCGGCAGCCAGCGGCGGACCGTCTCCTCGGTCCCCGACTGCAGGATGGGATAGGCGCCGAGACCCTGCAGCGCCAGCGCGGTCTCCGCCTCGGTGCTCTGCGTGGCCAGCGCCTCCCGCAGCAGGCACAGGTCCATCGCCGACACCGTGCTATCTCCCGGGGGCCGACCCCCCGGGGGCCGACCCCCCGGGGGCCGACCCCCCGGGGGCCCCCCGC
>JBOHCG010000048.1:0-24381 GCA_050698735.1 Streptosporangiaceae bacterium
GTACGGGGGGACGGACAGTCCCCCCGTGAGCGGGGGGCCAGGGGGGAATGGGGGGACGGGGAGTCCCCCCATGAGCAGGGGGGGTCTGGGGGGGATCGTTCCCCCCGAGAGTACAGGGCGCGCGTCATCGTCGCCGCGGACGGCAACTCATCCCGGCTGTCGGTGGCGATGGGGCTGCGCAAGCGGGACGACCGGCCGCTCGGCGTGGCGGTGCGGACGTACTACAAGACACCGCGGCACGAGGACGACTACCTGGAGTCCTGGCTCGACCTGTGGGACGGCGACCGGCTGCTGCCGGGATACGGCTGGATCTTCGGCATGGGCGACGGGACGTCCAACGTGGGTCTCGGGCTGCTGAACACGAGCGCGGCGTTCGGCCACACCGACTATCACGCCCTGCTGCGCCGGTGGCTGAGCGGCATGCCGGCCGAGTGGGGCTTTACCGAGGAGAACCGCACCCAGCCGATCCGGGGCGCGGCGCTGCCGATGGGCTTCAACAGGACCCCGTCTTACTACAACGGGCTGCTGCTGGCCGGCGACGCCGGCGGCATGGTGAACCCGTTCAACGGCGAGGGCATCGCCTACGCGATGGAATCGGGCGAGATCCTGGCCAGGACCATCGTTCAGGCGCTGGCCAGGGCGCGGCGGGCAGAGACGGAACGGGTGCTGGCGGGATATCCGCAGGCGCTCAACGACGCCTACGGCAGCTACTACGCCCTCGGCCGCGTGTTCGTGAAGTTGCTTGGTCGGCCGGGGCTGATGCGCTTCGCGACCAGGCACAGCATGTCGCGCCCGGCCCTGATGCGATTCGCGCTCAAGCTGCTCGCCAACCTGACCGATCCGCGCGGAGACGCGGCAGACCGGCTGGTCAACGGCCTGACCAAACTCGCACCAAGCCCTGAGTGAGGGGTCATGCAGGCAGTCCCTAGGATAAGCAGTTGGCATCCGGAGCAGGGAAGGAGCGAGCATCGATGAGACTGTACGTTCCGATCTTCGTGTTGGCCGTGCTCGCGCTCGGGTTCGCGGCCTTCTCGGTCACCTTCGGCGCGATCGCCGGGCCGAAGCGGTGGAACCGGGCCAAGCTGGAAAGCTACGAGTGCGGCATCGAGCCGACGCCGCATCCCGTCGGCGGGGGCAAGATCCCGGTCAAGTACTACCTGACCGCGATGCTGTTCATCGTGTTCGACATCGAGATCGTTTTCCTGTATCCCTGGGCGGTCACCTTTAACAAGCTCGGCGCCTTCGGCCTGGTCGAGATGCTGACCTTCGTCATCACCGTGCTCGTCGCGTACGCGTACATCTGGCGGCGCGGCGGGCTGGATTGGGACTAGAGCCATGGGTATCGAAGAGAAGCTGCCGAGCGGCATCCTGCTGACCTCGGTCGAGAAGGCGGCCGGCTGGGCTCGCGCCCGTTCGGTGTGGCCTGCCACGTTCGGCCTGGCCTGCTGCGCCATCGAACTGTTCCAGACCGGCGGGCCGAAGCACGACCTGGCCAGGTTCGGCATGGAGCGGGCGTCCGCCACGCCACGGCAGGCCGACCTGATGATCGTGGCCGGGCGGCTCAGCCAGAAGATGGCGCCGGTAACCAGGCAGATCTACGACCAGATGTCCGACCCCAAATGGGTCATCTCGATGGGCGTCTGCGCCTCGAGCGGCGGCATGTTCAACAACTACGCGATCGTGCAGGGCGTGGACCACGTCATCCCTGTCGACATCTACCTGCCCGGCTGCCCGCCGCGCCCGGAGATGCTGCTCGACGCGATCCTCAAGCTGCACGACAAGATCATGAACATGAAGCTGGGCAAGAACCGGGACCGCGAGATCACCGAACTTGAGAACGCCCGGCTCGGCCTGCGGCCGGTGCACCTGGCAGAGCCCGCAGAGGCAGACCTGTGAGCGGACCCGAGCAGCCGCAGAAGGCAAGTGCCGAGGAGACCCAGGGATCCGAGGCACCGCAGGGTCCGAAACCGCCGGCCGACGACGCCCTCGCCCAGGACGCCAACCTGCCCGCCAGGCTCGGCGAGGAGCGGCTGAACGCGCCGGTCGTCCGGATGGGCATGTTCGGCGTCTCCGACACCCCGGACACCTCGGGATTCGGGCTGCTCCGGGTGCACAAGGCGCCGCCGCTTGGCAGCCCGCGCCCGTACGGCTCCTACTTCGACGAGACCGCGGACGCGCTCGGGCTCTCCGACGCCATCGAGCGCGTGGTCGTGGACCGCGGCGAGATCACCTTCCACGTCCGCAGGGAGCGGCTGACTGAGGTCGCCGCGAAGCTGCGCGATGACCCGTCGCTCCGGTTCGAGCTGTGCAGCGGGGTCTCCGGCGTGCACTACCCGGAGGACGCCGGGCGTGAGCTGCACGCCGTGTACCACCTGCTGTCGATCACGCACAACAGGCGGGTGCGGCTCGAGGTGAGCGTGCCGGACGCTGACCCGCACATCCCCTCGATGGTCGGCGTGTACCCCACCTGCAACTGGCACGAGCGGGAGACCTGGGACTTCTTCGGCATCATCTTCGACGGGCACCCCGCGCTGACCAGGATCGAGATGCCGGACGACTGGAAGGGCCACCCGCAGCGCAAGGACTACCCGCTCGGCGGCATCCCGGTCGAGTACCGCGGCGCCAAGATCCCCGCGCCCGAGGAGCGGAGGTACTACCAGTGAGCCGAGCCGGAGGCAACCCATGAGCGCCGGGCAGATGCCGCACGCCGCGGCCGGAGCGAGCGACGCCGAAGCCACGGAGGGCCGGGTCTACACCGTCTCGGGCGAGGACTGGGACGAGATCGTCGCCGCCGCGAACGAGGCCGGGAACTTCGAGAGCGGCGAGCGGATCGTGATCAACATGGGCCCGCAGCACCCGTCCACCCACGGGGTGCTCCGGCTGATCCTGACGCTGGAGGGCGAGACGGTGGCCGAGGTGCGCCCGGCCATCGGGTACCTGCACACCGGCATCGAGAAGAACATGGAGTACCGGACCTGGACCCAGGGCGTCACGTTCTGCACCAGGGCGGACTACCTGATGCCGATCTTCAACGAGACCGCCTACTGCATGTCGGTGGAGCGCCTGCTCGGCATCGAGGACAAGATTCCCGAGCGCGCGCAGATCATCAGGGTGCTGCTGATGGAGCTCAACCGGATCTCCTCGCACCTGGGCGGGATCGCCCCCATGGGCCTGGAACTCGGCGCGACCACGATCTACACGCAGGGCGCTCGGCTGCGCGAACGCACCCTGGACGTGCTTGAGCTGATCACCGGCCTGCGGATGAACCACGCCTTCATCAGGCCAGGCGGCGTGCGCGAGGACCTGCCGCCCGGCGCGCTTGAGGCCATCCGCCTGTTCGACGAGTCCGGCCGGCGGCTGCTCGACCAACTGCACACCCTGATCGACCTGAACCCGATCTTCGTCGGGAGGAACAAGGGCATCGCCTACCTGGACCTGGAAGGCTGCATGGCCCTCGGCGTGACAGGTCCCATCCTGAGGTCCACCGGGCTGCCCTGGGACCTGCGCAAGTCCCAGCCGTACTGCGGCTACGAGACGTACGACTTCGAGGTTCCGGTGCAGCAGAGCTGCGACGCGTACGGCCGGTACCTGATCCGGATGGACGAGATGGAGGAGTCGCTGAAGATCATCGCGCAGTGCAGCGAGCGCCTGACCGCCCGCGGCTCCGGCGACAACGATCCGATAATGATCAGCGACGCCAAGATCGGCTGGCCGGCCCAGCTGTCCCTCGGACCCGACGGCCTCGGCCCTTCGCCGCAGCACATCGCGCACATCATGGGCCAGTCCATGGAGGCGCTCATCCACCACTTCAAACTGCTCACCGAGGGGTTCCGGGTGCCGGCCGGGCAGGCGTACGTGCCCATCGAGTCACCCCGCGGCGAGCTTGGCGCGCACGTGGTGAGCGACGGCGGGACCCGGCCGTACCGGGTGCACATGCGCGACCCGTCGTTTACCCACCTGCAGTCGGTCGCGGCCATGTGCGAGGGCGGCTTCGTGGCCGACCTCATCCCCGCGATCGCGAGCCTCGATCCCGTGATGGGAGGCGTGGACCGGTAATGCCGTTCAGCGATCAGGTACGCGCCCGCCTAGACGCGGACGCGGCGCAGATCATCGGCCTGTACCCGGGCGCGAGATCGGCGCTGCTGCCGCTGCTGCACCTCGTCCAGTCCGAAGAAGGCTACGTCTCGCAGGACGGCATCGAGTACTGCGCGGACAGGCTCGGGCTGACCGAGGCCGACGTCACCGGGGTGGTGACCTTCTACACCATGTACAAGCGCCGCCCGGTCGGCAAGTACCACGTCGGCGTGTGCACCAACACCATCTGCGGCGTGCTCGGCGGCAACCAGATCCTCGCCGAACTGCACGAGCACCTCGGCGTGGACGACGACGAGACCACGCCGGATGGCCAGGTCAGCCTGGAGCACCTGGAGTGCAACGCCGCCTGCACGTACGCGCCGGTGGTAATGGTGAACTGGGAGTTCTTCGACAACATGACGCCGGCCTCGGCCCGCCAGCTCGCCGACGACCTGCGCGCGGGGAACCCGGTGAAGCCGACCCGCGGCCCGAGCCGGCTGGTCACCTGGCAAGAGGCCGCCCGGATCCTGGCCGGCTTCAACGACGACCTGGCCACCGAAGGCCCGCCCGCCGGCCCCGCCGACCTGGTCGGCCTCAAGGTAGCCAAGGAGCACGGCTGGACCGCCCCAGAACCGGAGAAAGCGCAGAAGCCCGCTCCAAAGCAGGGAGAGAAAAAGTGACCGGCCTGTGCTACGGCGAATGGTGCGGGGCAAAGCCCCGCCATCGCGCGGTCCGCGAGGGGCTTTCAGCCCCTCCGGCCGGGCGATACTACGGCGGGCACCGCAGCGGGGCGCGAAGCGCACCGGGGGGTTCCGGGGGGTCGTCCCCCCGGGTCAGCACGTCGTCCCCCCGGGTCAGCACGTCGTCCCCCCGGGCTAGCAAGGCGAAGCCATGACCGACACGCTGACGCCGGTCCTCACCGCGCACTGGGACCAGCCCGACATCTTCACCATCGACGGGTACAAGCGGGCCGGCGGCTGGCAGGCGCTGCCGAAGGCGCTCGGCATGGCGCGCGACGAGGTCATCGCGGTGGTGAAGGCCTCCGGGCTGCGCGGCCGCGGCGGAGCCGGCTTCCCGACCGGCGTGAAGTGGAGCTTCCTGCCGCAGGGCGACAACAAGCCGCACTACCTGGTGGTCAACGCGGACGAATCCGAACCGGGCGCCTGCAAGGACATCCCGCTGATGATGGCCACCCCGCACACGCTGATCGAGGGCGCGGCCATCGCCTCGTACGCGATCGGGGCCAGCCACGCGTTCATCTACGTGCGGGGCGAGGTGCTGCACGTGGTCCGGCGGCTGCGGAACGCGGTGCAGGAGGCGTACGCGGCCGGCTACCTCGGCCGGAATATCCTCGGCTCCGGGTTCGACCTGGACGTCATCGTCCACGCCGGAGCGGGGGCCTACATCTGCGGCGAGGAGACCGCGCTGCTCGACTCGCTGGAGGGCAAGCGCGGGCTGCCGCGGAACAAGCCGCCGTTCCCGGCCGCGGCGGGCGTGTACGCCCTCCCCACGAACGTCAACAACGTGGAGTCGATCGCCAGTGCCGTGCCGATCATCCTGAACGGGGGCGACTGGTTCGCCGGCATGGGCACGGAGAAGTCCAAGGGCTGCGGGATCTTCAACCTCTCCGGCCACGTCACGACCCCGGGCACGTACGAGGCCCCGCTCGGCATCACGCTGCGCGAGCTGCTCGAGCTGTCCGGCGGGATGCGGGGCGGCCACCGGCTGAAGTTCTGGACCGCCGGCGGTTCCTCGGCGGGGATCCTCACCGACCAGCACCTGGGCATGCCGATGGACTTCGAGTCGGTCGCCGCCGCCGGGTCCGGGCTCGGCACCAGGTCGGTGATGATCTTCGACGACACCACCTGCGTGGTCGGCGCGGTGCTCCGCTGGACCGAGTTCTACCAGCACGAGTCGTGCGGGAAATGCACGCCGTGCCGCGAGGGCACGTTCTGGCTGGTCCGCATCCTGGAACGGCTGGAACACGGCCAGGGCACCGACGAAGACGTCGAGAAGATGCTGGACGTCTGCGACAACATCACCGGCCGCGCGTTCTGCGCGCTCGGCGACAGCGCGACGCCGCCGATCACCTCCGCCGTGAAGTACTTCAGGGACGAGTTCATCAAGCACCAAAAGGAGGGCGGCTGCTGGTTCGATCCGGCGGCATCCACGGTCTGGAGCGAGGCATGACCGTCGAGACCAGGCAGGACACGGTCACCGTCACCATCGACGGGTTCGAGATCACGGTGCCCAAGGGCACCTGGATCATCCGGGCCGCCGAGCTGCTCGGCATCGCGATCCCGCGGTTCTGCGAGCACCCGCTGCTCGAGCCGATCGGCGCCTGCCGCCAGTGCCTGGTCGAGGTGGAGGGTCAGCGCAAGCCGCTGGCCTCGTGCATCACCGCGTGCGCCGAGGGCATGGTGGTGAAGACCCAGCTCACCTCCGCCATGGCGGACAAGGCGCAGCAGGGCGTGATGGAGCTGCTGCTCATCAACCACCCGCTCGACTGCCCGATGTGCGACAAGGGCGGCGAGTGCCCGCTGCAGAACCAGGCCATGTCCAACGGGCGCGGCGAGACCCGGTTCGCCGAGGAGAAGCGGACCTTCGACAAGCCGGTGGCCATCTCGACCGAGGTGCTGCTCGACCGCGAGCGTTGCATCTCGTGCACCAGGTGCACCAGGACGTCCGAGGAGATCGCCGGGGACGCGTTCATCGAGTTCATGGGGCGCGGCCCGGCGCAGATGATCGGCACCGCGGACGGCAAGCCGTTCAACTCCTACTTCTCCGGCAACACCGTGCAGGTCTGCCCGGTGGGCGCGCTGACCGGCGCCGCGTACCGGTTCCGCTCCCGGCCGTATGACCTGGTGTCGGTGCCGACCGTCTGCGAGCACTGCGCGTCGGGCTGCCGGGTGCGGACCGACGTCAGGCGCGGCCGGGTGATGCGCCGGCTTGCGGGCGAGGACCCGGCCGTCAACGAGGAGTGGAACTGCGACAAGGGCCGCTGGGCCTTCACCTACGCCACCCAGCCCGACCGGCTGACCACCCCGCTTATCAGGGACGCCGACGGGGTGCTCGTCCCGGCGTCCTGGCCGCACGCGCTCGCGGTCGCCGCGGCCGGCCTGGTCGCGGCGCGCGGTGCCGACCAGGGGGCCGGCCAGGCGGCCGAGCCCGCACCGCGCGGTGTCGGGGTGCTGGCCGGCGGCAGGCTGACCCTTGAGGACGCCTACGCGTACGCGAAGTTCGCCAGGGTCGCGCTGGACACCAACGACGTCGACATGCGGGCGCGCCCGCACTCGGCCGAGGAGGAGCGGTTCCTCGCCGCGTGCGTGGCCGGGCGCGACATCGGCGTCAGCTACGCCGACCTGGAGCAGGCGCCCGCGGTGCTGCTTGCCGGGTTCGAGCCGGAAGACGAGTCGCCCATCGTCTTCCTGCGGCTGCGCAAGGCGGTCAGGCACCACAACCTCCGGGTGTTCTCCGTCGCCGCGCTGGCCAGCCCAGGCCTGGCGAAGCTGTCCGGCGAGTTGCTCCTCACCGACCCGGGTGACGAGGCGAGCGCGCTGACCGCGCTCGCCGCCCGAGGGGGTCTGGGGGGAACGGTTTCCTCCCAGGATCGGGGGGGTCCAGGGGTGTCGTCCCCCCAGGACGACACTGCGTGGCAGCAGGCCGGGGAGGCGCTCGGCGCGCAAGGCGCGGTGATCCTGGTCGGCGAGCGGCTCGCCCAGGTGCCGGGCGCGTTCGCGGCCGCGGCCAGGCTGGCGGTCGCCTCCGGTGCCCGGCTGGCCTGGGTGCCGCGCCGGGCCGGTGAGCGCGGCGCCGTCGAGGCGGGCGCCCTGCCGGGGCTGCTGCCCATCGGGCGGCCGGTGACCGACCCCGCCGCACGGGGCGAGGTGGCCAGGGCCTGGGGCAAGGGTTCGCTGCCCAGCATGCCGGGACGCGACACCTCGGCGATGCTCGCCGCCGCCGCGGACGGCGAACTCGGTGCGCTGGTGATCGCCGGGGTGGACCCCTCGGACCTGCCCGATCCGCAGGCCGCGCTGCGCGCCATCGAGACCGTGCCGTTCGTGGTCAGCCTGGAGCTGCGGGCCAGCGCCGTCACCGACCGCGCCGACGTCGTCTTCCCGGTCGCGGCCGTCGCGGAGAAGGGCGGCACGTTCGTGAACTGGGAGGGTCGCGGCGGCTCGTTCAAGCCCGCGCTGCGAGTCCCCGAGGTCCGCACCGACCTGTACGTGCTCGGCGCGATCGCCGACCAGATGGACGTGCACCTCGGCCTGCCGGACGCCGCCGCCGCGCGCGCTGAACTCGCCGCGCTCGGCACCTGGCGCGGCGCGCGGCCCGAGCCGCCATCGGCCAGTGCGACCTGGCCGGGGGGGCCAGGGGGGTATGGGGGGACGGGCAGTCCCCCCATGATCGGGAGGGGTCTGGGGGGGGTCGTCCCCCCCGGGGCAAGCACAGACGGCGTGCTTGACGTGCGGCTGGCGACCTGGCACCAGCTGCTGGACAGCGGGCGGATGCAGGACGGCGAGCCCTCGCTCGCGGGCACTGCCCGGCCGGCGGTGGCCAGGATGTCCGCGGCGACCGCGGCCGATGCGGGCATCGCCGACGGCGACAAGGTGACCGTTGCCACCGACCGAGGCTCGGTGTCCGTCCCCGTCGTGGTCGTGCCGATGGCGGACCACGTGGTCTGGCTGCCCGCGGCGGGCCTGCCGCAGGCCGCCGCGCTGGTCCGGGCGGGCGTCCCTTACCCAGGCGAGCCCGGGCCCGACGACACCATCCGCGCCGCGCTCGGCGCGGGACACGGTGCCACGGTCACGCTGAGGAGGCCGGAATGATCGACACCGGGGCGCTGCCGCACGTGCTGGCGGCGCCCGTGACCGACTCGACGCTCAGCGACTTCAACCAGCTGATCTGGTGGCTGGTGCTGCTGAAGGTCGGCGTCGTCTTCCTCTTCCTGCTGCTGACCACCATGTTCATGATCTGGCTGGAACGCAGGGTGGTCGGCCGGATGCAGAACCGCCCGGGGCCGAACCGGGCCGGGCCGTTCGGCCTGCTGCAGCCGATCGCGGACGCGCTCAAGCTGCCGCTGAAGGAAGACATCATCCCGCGGACGTCGGACAAGCTGGTGTTCATCGCGGCGCCCATCCTGTCGGCGGCGCCCGCCTTCGTCAGCTTCGCGATCATCCCGTGGGGCCCGGAGGTGTCGATCTTCCATCACCGCACCCCGCTGCAGCTCGCCGACATGCCGGTCGCGGTGCTGCTCGTGCTCGCGATGAGCTCGATCGGCGTGTACGGGATCGTGCTGGCCGGCTGGGCCTCGGGGTCGCCCTACTCGCTGCTCGGCGCGCTGCGCTCCGCCGCGCAGGTGATCAGCTACGAGATCGCGATGGGGCTGGCCTTCGTGGCCGTGTTCCTGTACGCGGGCTCGCTGTCCACCACCGCGATCGTCAACGCCCAGGCCCACGAGTGGTACGCGTGGCTGCTGCCGGTCTCGTTCCTCGTCTACCTGTTCACCATGGTCGGTGAGACGAACCGAATACCGTTCGACCTGCCCGAGGGCGAGGGCGAACTGGTCGCCGGGTACCACACCGAGTACTCGTCGATGAAGTTCGCGATGTTCTACCTCGCCGAGTACGTCAACATGACGACGGTGTCCGCGCTCGCGACCACGCTGTTCCTCGGCGGCTGGCGGGCGCCGTGGCCGCTGTCGCTGTGGGCCGGCGCGAACAGCGGCTGGTGGCCGGTGCTCTGGTTCGTGATCAAGGTCTTCATCCTGCTGTTCTGCTACATCTGGCTGCGCGGCACCCTGCCCAGGGTCCGCTACGACCAGCTGATGGCGATCGGCTGGAAGGTCCTCATCCCGGTCTCCATCGTCTGGATCCTGCTGATCGCCACCGTGCGCGCGTGGCGGCTCGACTCGCACACCAAGGCCCCTTACGTGGTGTTCGGCTTCGTCATCGTGCTCATCGTGCTGCTGGCCACGATGTGGGAGACCTCCGCGGAGCAGCGGGCGGCCAGGTACGCGGCCCCCGAGGAGGCCGACACAGCGGAGGCCAACGCCGAGGAGGCCGGCCGGGACGGGCCTGTGGGCAGGAGTTCCTTCCCGGTGCCGCCGCTCGATCTGCCGCACTACCGCGGCATCGGCATCGACGTCGACCGCTCCCTCGAACAGGAAACCTCCACCAGGGAGGTCACAGGTGCTTGAGTTCCTCGACCCGTACCTCGCCCCGATCAAGGGATTCGGGGTGACCTTCCACGAGATGTTCCGGAAGGTCGAGACCGTCTACTACCCGGAGGACCGGCGGCCGACCGCGCCCCGGTTCCACGGCCACCACCAGCTCAACCGGTGGCCGGACGGGCTGGAGAAATGCATCGGCTGCGAGCTGTGCGCGTGGGCCTGCCCGGCGGACGCCATCTATGTCGAGGGCCGGGACAATACCGCGGATGAGCGGTATTCCCCCGGCGAGCGGTACGGCTTCGTCTACCAGATCAACTACCTGCGCTGCATCCTGTGCGGCATGTGCATCGAGGCCTGCCCGACGCGCGCGCTGACGATGACCAACGAGTACGAGCTCGCCGACGACAACAGGGAAAGCCTGATCTGGACCAAGGAGCAGCTGCTCGTGCCGCTGGTCCCTGGCATGGAGCAGCCGCCGCACCCGATGCGTCTCGGCGACGACGAGAAGGACTACTACCGCCTCGGCGCGGCCGGCCTGACCAACGGCCCGCGCGCGCCGGGGAACGCAGGCCCCGGAGGTCCCTCGGGCCCCGCGGTGTCCGCGGCATCGCCGGACGCCTCGCTGTCGTGGCTGCCTCGGGAAGTCCGCGAGGAAGCACGCGAGGAAGCACGCGAGGCCCGCGAGGAAGCCCGCGAAGACCGGCACGCGGACAAGGACGGGGGTGAGGACAAGTGAGCCACGTCCTCGCCGCGGGCACGAACACCGACGAGATCGCGCGGGAGACCATCTTCTGGATCCTCACCTTCGCCTCCGTCGGCGCGGCGATGGCCATGATCCTGGTCAGGCGCGCGGTGCACAGCGCCCTCATGCTCGCCGTGGTGATGCTCTCGCTGGCGACCTTCTACGCCATGGAGGGCGCGCCCTTCCTCGCCTTCGTGCAGATCATCGTCTACACCGGCGCGGTCCTCATGCTGTTCCTCTTCGTCCTGATGCTGATCGGCATCAGCTCCGAGGACTCGATCACCGAGACGATCAAGGGCCAGCGGTTCTGGACCGCCGTGGCCGCGATCGGCTTCTTCGTGATCCTGATCCTCGGCGTCGGGCACGCCGCCCTCGGCCCGGCGACCCCGCCGAACGTGGCGAGCGGGAACAACAACCTCACCGGGCTCGCCACGCTGATCTTCACCAGCTACGTGTTCCCGTTCGAGGCCACCGGCGCGCTGCTGATCACCGCCGCGCTCGGCGCGATGGTGCTCGCGCACCGCGAGCGCACCTCGCCGAAGCCGACGCAGCGGGACCTGGCCGCCCGGCGGCTGGCCAGCGGCCACCTGGCGCCGGACCCGTCACCCGGGGTGTACGCGCTGCACGACGCCGCGGACAGGCCGGCGCTGCTTCCCGACGGGAGCACCTCCGACGCTTCTGTCAGCACGGCGCTGTCGCAGCGTGCCGTGGCCGACGCACCACGGTTCGTTCGGCCAGAAGAAAGAATAGAGATTACGGCGGAAGGCGATGAGCGGGACCTCGGCCCGCAGCGGGATGAGCTGGAGTCCGGTACCTTCACCTCCGGGAGGGCCGATTCGTGAGCCCGGTCCATTACGTGGCGCTGGCGGCGATCCTGTTCGTGATCGGCGCGGTCGGCGTGCTCGTGCGGCGCAACGCCATCGTCGTGTTCATGTGCATCGAGCTGATGCTGAACGCGTGCAATCTGGCGTTCGTCGCGTTCGCCAACATGCACGGCAACCTGGACGGGCAGGTCATCGCGTTCTTCGTGATGGTGGTGGCAGCCGCGGAGGTCGTGGTCGGCCTCGCGATCCTGATGGCGATCTACCGGGCTCGCAGGTCCGCGTCGGTGGACGACGCGAACCTGCTGAAGTACTAAGGGGATGAGGAGTTGACAGGCACCGCCCTCGCGGGCGCCGCGCATGTCCAGGCGCTGACCACCGTGCCGGCCACCGGCGCGCTGAAGCTGTCTTGGCTGCTGATTGCCTTCCCGCTGTTCGGCGCGGTGGTGCTGCTTGTCGGCGGCAGGCGCACCGACCGGTGGGGGCACCTGCTCGGCTGCGTGATGCCGGTCGCCTCGTTCGTCTACGGCCTGGTCATCTTCTTCGCCCTGCTCGGGTCGAGCGACCGCAGCCAGGATCAGCACCTGTTCTCGTACATCCCGGTGGCGCGGCTGCAGGTGAACGTCGGTATCCTTGTCGACCCGCTGTCGGCCAGCTTCATGCTGCTGATCACCGGGGTCGGCTCGCTGATCATCATCTACTCGGTCGGCTACATGGCGCACGACCGCGAGCGGCGGCGGTTCTTCGGCTTCCTGAACCTGTTCATCGCGGCCATGCTGCTGCTCGTGCTTGCCGACAACTACCTGGTGCTCTACGTCGGCTGGGAGGGCGTGGGCCTGGCCTCCTACCTGCTGATCGGGTTCTGGCAGTTCAAGAACTCGGCCGCGGTCGCGGCGAAGAAGGCGTTCGTCGTCAACAGGGTCGGCGACTTCGGCCTCACGCTGGCCATCTTCCTGATGTTCGCCGAGTTCGGCACGGTGTCGTTCAGCGGGGTCTTCGGCTCGGTGCGCTCCAGCGGCAACGGCGTGACGCTCGCGCTCGGGCTGCTGCTGCTGCTCGGCGCGTGCGGGAAGTCCGCGCAGGTGCCGCTGCAGTCCTGGCTGCTCGACGCGATGGAGGGCCCGACCCCGGTCTCCGCGCTGATCCACGCGGCGACCATGGTCACCGCCGGGGTGTACCTGCTGGTGCGGTCCAACCCGATCCTCGCCCTGTCCCCGGGCGCCCGGCTCGCCATCGCGATCATCGGCGCGATCACCCTGCTGTTCGGCGCGATCATCGGCTGCGCCAAGGACGACATCAAGAAGTCGCTGGCCGGGTCCACGATGAGCCAGATCGGCTACATGACGCTCGGTGCCGGGCTCGGGCCTGCCGGGTACGTGTTCGCGATCGCGCACCTGATCGCACACGGCTTCTTCAAGGCCGGGCTGTTCCTCGGTGCCGGCTCGGTGATCCACGGCATGGACGACGAGCAGGACATGCGCCGGTACGGCGCGCTGTCCCGGCTGCTGCCTGTCACGTTCGGCACCTTCATCCTCGCCTACCTGGCCATCATCGGCGTCCCGCCGTTCTCCGGGTTCTTCACCAAGGACGGCATCATCGAGGCGGCCTGGGACCGCGGCGGCACCGCCGGGCCGATCCTGACGGCCTGCGCGATCCTCGGCGTCGGCATCACCGCGTTCTACATGACCCGGATGGTGCTGATGACCTTCTTCGGCAAATCCCGCCGACCGGAGAATACCCACCCGCACGAGTCGCCCGCGGTGATGACGGTGCCGATGATCCTGCTCGCGGTGGGGTCCGTCGGCGCCGGGTGGTTCTTGATCGTCGGGCAGCGGTTTGAGAACTTCCTCGGCCCTGTCACCGGGGTGCCGCCCACCGCGCACGGCTTCTGGAGCGTGCCCGGCGACATCTCGCTGGTGCTCATCGTGGCCGGGGCCGCGATCGCCTGGAACATGTACGGACGGGTGCCGGTGCCGCAGACGGCGCCGCGCGGCAACTTTCCCGTCGTCGCCGCCCGTAAGGACCTCTACGGGGACGCGCTGAACGAGTCGCTGATCATGCGGCCCGGCCAGTGGCTGACCAGGCTGTCGGTGTACTTCGACAACCGGGGCGTGGACGGCCTGGTGAACTCGCTCGCCGCGCTGATCGGCGGAAGCTCGGGCCGGCTGCGCCGGCTGCAGACCGGCTTCGTCCGCTCCTACGCGATGCTCATGTTCTTGGGCGCCTTCCTGGTGATCACGCTGCTCCTGGTGGTGAGGCTGTAATGAACGGCTTTCCCTGGCTGACCATCGCGGGCGCGGTGCCACTGCTCGGCGCGATCGTGCTGTGGTGCCTGCCTTCGCCTTCGCCGGCCGCCGATGGCGACGCCGCCGCCGACGGCGCGGCCGTGCGCTCGCGCAACGCCCTGCCCAAGGTGCTCGCGCTGGCGTTCTCGCTGGTCACGCTCGTCGTGGTGATCATCATCGCGGTCAAGTTCCAGGTCGGCGGGCCGAACTACCAGTTCACCGAGACCTACTCGTGGATCCCGCAGTTCGGCGTGCACTACGCGCTCGGGGTCGACGGGATCGCGCTGGTGCTCATCGCCATGTCCGCGGTGCTGATGCCGGTGACGATCCTGGCCTCGTGGCACGACGCCGACGGAGGGAAGCGCAGCGTGAAGACCTACTTCGCGCTGATGCTCGTGCTCGAGACGATGGTGATCGGCGTCTTCGCGGCCACCGACGTGTTCCTCTTCTACGTGTTCTTCGAGGCCATGCTGGTGCCGATGTACTTCATGATCGGCAGCTACGGCGTCGGCAAGCGCCAGTACGCGGCGGTCAAGTTCCTGCTCTACAGCCTGCTCGGCGGGCTGCTCATGCTGGTCGCGGTCATCGCGCTCTACGTGTACTCGATGCGCAGCGGCGCAACAGGACACCACGGGTCGTTCCTGTTCAGCGAGCTTGTCAACGTGTCGATGTCGCCGACCGTGCAGAAGTGGCTGTTCCTCGGCTTCTTCATCGCGTTCGCGATCAAGGCGCCGGTGTGGCCGTTCCACACCTGGCTGCCCGACGCGGCGGATGCGGCGCAGCCCGGCACCGCGGTGCTGATGCTCGGCATGATGGACAAGGTCGGGACGTTCGGCATGCTGCGGTACTGCCTGGAGCTGTTCCCGGCCGGCGCGAGGTACTTCACCCCGCTGATCATCACGCTGGCGGTCATCGGAACCCTGTACGGCGCGATCGTCGCGATCGGCCAGGCGGGCCTCAAGCGCCTGATGGGCTACATCTCCATCTCCCACTTCGGCCTGATCACGCTCGGCATCTTCGCGCTGACCAGCCAGGGCCTTTCTGGCGCGACGCTGTACATGGTCAACCACGCGTTCATCACCGGCGCGCTGTTCATCCTGGTCGGGTTCCTGATCATCAGGCGCGGGTCGGACCGGATCGCGGACTTCGGCGGCGTCCAGCAGGTCGCGCCGATACTGGCCGGGCTGTTCCTGATCTCCGCCCTGGCCGGGCTGTCGCTGCCGGGTCTGTCCAGCTTCGTCAGCGAGTTCCTCGTCCTGATCGGCACGTTCGCCAGGTACAAGGTGGCCGCGACGTTCGCGACGGTGAACATCATCCTGGCCGCGGTCTACATGCTGTGGATGTACCAGCGCGTGGCGGGCGGGCCGATCCGCGACCAGGTGGCCGGGATGGTCGACCTCAGGATGCGCGAGGTGCTCGCGGTCGCGCCGCTTGTCGTTCTCATCATCGGGGTCGGCGTCTACCCGAAGCCGGTGCTCGACATCATCAACCCCGCGGTCAAGGTGACGATGACCCAGATCCATGTGACCGATCCGGTGCCCGCGCACCCGTCATCTGTTAGTACCGCCGCGGCCGCCGTCCATGGGACGAACGGCGCGCACTCCTTGCCGTCGTTCAGTTTGGCGGCCGCTTATACGACGACCGTCGCGCAGAAGGGACTCATACCGTGACCGGTGTCCTCGCCGCTCCGGCCGCGGCCACCATCACCCCGCCGAGCATCGAGTACGGCCAGCTAGCGCCGATGCTGGTGGTCTTCGCCGCGGCGGTGGTCGGCGTGCTGGTCGAGGCGTTCGTGCCGCGTCCCTCCCGGCGCATCACGCAGATCGTGATCACCCTCGCCACGCTGGCCGCCGCGTTCGTCTGGACCATCGTCGTGGCCGCGTCGCACCAGATCTTCGCCAACGGCAGCCCGGGCCACGTGGCCGCGGACGGCGCGGTCGCGGTAGACCGGCCGACGCTATTCATCCAGGGCACGATCCTCGTCCTCGCCTTTGCCAGCGTGCTGCTCCTCGCCGACTCCAGCACCAGCCCGTTCACCGCTGCCGCGGCCACGCCCCCGGGCAGCCCGGAGGAACGCGAGGGCCTGGCCGCCGGGGTCATGCACACCGAGATCTTCCCGCTGACGCTGTTCGCTGTCGGCGGCATGATGCTGTTCCCGGCCGCGAACGACCTGCTCACGATGTTCATCGCGCTTGAGATTCTGTCGCTGCCGCTGTACCTGCTGTGCGGGCTCGCCAGGCGCCGCCGGCTGCTCTCGCACGAGGCGTCGATGAAGTACTTCCTGCTCGGCGCCTTCTCCTCGGCCTTCTTCCTGTTCGGCGTCGCGATGCTGTACGGCTTCTCCGGCTCGGTCAAGCTGTCCGCCATCGCGTCCGCGGCCGCCAGCAACACCTCGAACGCCACGCTGCTGTACGCCGGCATCGCGCTCGTCGGCGTCGGCCTGCTGTTCAAGATCGGCGCGGTGCCGTTCCAGGGCTGGAAGCCCGACGTGTACCAGGGCGCGCCGACGCCGATCACCGCGCTGATGGCCTCCTGCACGGTGGTGTCGGCCTTCGGCGCGCTGCTGCGCGTGTTCTACGTGGCGTTCGGCAACCTGACCTGGGACTGGCGCCCGGCGCTTTGGGTGATCGCGATTCTCACCATGGTCGCGGGCGCGGTCATCGCCATCACCCAGACCGACGTCAAGCGGCTGCTCGCCTACTCCTCGATCGCGCACGCCGGTTTCGTCCTGACCGCGGTCATCGCCGTCAGCGCGGCAGGCCTGTCGAGCAGCCTGTTCTACCTCGCTTCCTACGGGCTGACCACGGTGGGCGCGTTTGCCGTGATCACGCTGGTGCGCGACCCGGGCGGCGAGGCCGGGCACCTGTCCCGCTGGGCGGGCCTCGGCCGGCGCTCGCCGATCGTCGCGGGCATCTTCGCGCTGTTCCTCCTCGCCTTCGCCGGCATCCCGCTGACCAGCGGGTTCACCGGGAAATTCGCGGTCTTCCAGGCCGCGATCGCCTCGGGGGAAACGGCGCTTGTCATCGTCGGCGTGCTGAGCAGCGCGATCGCCGCGTTCTTCTACGTCCGCGTGATCGTGCTGATGTTCTTCAGCGACCCGGTGCCCAACGGGCCCGAGGTGGTCGTGCCGAGCGTGTTCACCGGCACCGCGGTGGGCCTCGGCGTGGTCGCCACGGTCATCCTGGGCATCGTGCCCGAACCGGTCCTGAGCCTGGCAAGCCATGCGGCGAATCAGCTTTTCGTCGGCTAGGCTTCGGGCGCTGGTTGTGGCTGCGCAGAACGGGCATACTCGGAAATTCGAGGCGTTCGCGCGTGCCGACGACGTGGAGAGCATGTGATCGCAGTTCCCGTAGATTTCCCGGACTCCGCCCTGGCGGCGGAGGTGCTCGACGATCTGACCCGGGTCGAGGCATCGCTTGTCAAGACCGCCCATCCCGACGACGAACTGCTCACCGACGCGTCCAGGCACCTGATCGCGGCCGGCGGCAAGCGGTTCCGCGCCATGCTCGTGCTGCTCGCCGCGCAGTTCGGCGACCCGAGAGATCCTCGGGTCATCGACGCCGCGGTGGCCATCGAGCTCACCCACCTGGCCACGCTGTTCCACGACGACGTAATGGACGAGGCACTTGTGCGCCGCGGCCATCCGTCGGTCAACTCACGGTGGAGCAACTCGGTCGCGATCCTCACCGGCGACTTCCTGTTCGCCCAGGCCTCCAGGATCCTCGCCGATCTCGGCCCGCAGGCGGTCAGGATCCAGGCCGAGACGTTCACCCGGCTGGTCACCGGGCAGATGTCCGAGACCGTCGGCATCCGTCCCGGCCAGGATCCGCTTGACCACTACATGCGGGTGATCACCGAGAAGACCGGGTCGCTGATCGCCACGTCCGGGCGGTTCGGCGCCCTGTTCTCCGGCGCTCCCGCGGACGTGGCGGACCGGATCGCCGTCGCCTGCGAGCAGCTCGGCGTGGCCTGGCAGCTCTCCGACGACGTGATCGACATCGCGAGCGACTCGGCGCAGTCGGGGAAGACGCCCGGCACCGACCTGCGCCAGGGCGTGCGGACGCTGCCGGTGCTGTACGCGCTGCGCTCCGCTGGTGCTTCCCCCGATTCCCCCGATTCCCCCGATGAGCGGCTGCACTGGCTGCTGACCGAGGCAGATCTCGGCGACGACGTGCTGATGGCCGAGGCGCTGTGGATGCTGCGTGGCCATCCCGCCATGGCTGAGTCCCGGGCGGACGCGCTGAGCTGGGCGCACGGGGCCCGCAACGATTTCATGGCGCTGCCCGACGTGCCCGCCAGGGCGGCGTTCCTCGCGCTGTGCGACTTCGTGGTAAAGCGGACCGGCTGACCTAGAACGTGCTCGCCGGTGCGTCAGTTCACTTCCCAGGTGTCGGTTCCCGTCACTTCCCAGGTGTCGGTTCCCGCGAGCAGCGCGGCCAGGTCGCCGGGACCGCTGCGGGCACGCGCTGCGGCGATCTGGTCCGCCATGAGCCGGTCGTAGCTCGGCTGCTCGACCTGCCGGAACACGCCGATCGGGGTATGCCGGAAGTCGGCCGTGTCCAGCCGCGACATGGCGAACGCGTAAGACGGGTCGGCGCGGTGCGTATCGTGCATGATCAGCGCGGCCGGGTCGGCGTCGGCCACCGCGGTCGCCTTGAGGTCCCCGTGCGAGCCGAACCGCAGGCCCTGCGTGCCGCCCTGGAACCGGACCGGCTGGCCATGCTCCAGCTTGATCAGCCGCTCGGTTGCCGCGGTCGGCTCCTTCAGCGGCGCGAATGCGTCGTCGTTGAAGATGGGACAGTTCTGGTAGATCTCGATAAACGCCGCGCCCTGGTGGTCGGCGGCCGCCGTCAGCACCGAGGTCAGGTGCCTGCGGTCGGAGTCGATCGTCCGTGCGACGAAGCTCGCGTCGGCGCCCAGCGCGAGCGACAGCGGGTTGAACGGGTGGTCCAGCGACCCGAACGGCGTGGACTTCGTGACCTTCCCCTGCTCGGAGGTCGGCGAGTACTGGCCCTTGGTCAGCCCGTAGATCCTGTTGTTGAACAGCAGGATCTTGATGTTGACGTTGCGCCGCAGCGAGTGGATGAGGTGGTTGCCGCCGATGGACAGCGCGTCCCCGTCGCCGGTGATGACCCACACCGACAGGTCCGGCCGGGACGCGGCGAGCCCGGAGGCGATCGCCGGGGCGCGGCCGTGGATCGAGTGCATCCCGTAGCTGTCCACGTAGTAAGGCAGCCGGGATGAGCAGCCGATCCCGGAGATGACCACCACGTTCTCCCTCGGCACCTCGAGCTCGGGGAGGAATGCCTGGAAGGCGGCCAGGATGGCATAGTCCCCGCAACCGGGGCACCAGCGGACTTCCTGATCGGATTTAAAATCTTTTGTTGACGAACGAGCCGTGGCTCGCGGAACCAGCGTCAGCGATGCGAGCCGGTGGCTTTGCGTGCTCTGTGCACTCTGCGCACCACCGGCGGCGGCGCCGCCAGCGGCATGACCGTTCGGCTCAGACATGGCTGATCACTTCCTCGATGACACCCGCTAGCTCGGCCGCCTGGAACGGCAGGCCGCGGACCCGGTTGTAGGAGATCACGTCGACAAGGAAACGCCCGCGCAGCAGCAGGGCGAGCTGGCCGAGGTTGATCTCGGGCAGCAGCACCTTGTCGTAGCGGCGCAGCACGTCTGGAAGGTTCGACGGGAACGGGTTGAGGTGCCGCAGGTGGGCCTGGGCGACCGAGTGCCCGGCGTTGCGCGTCCGGCGGACCGCGGCGCCGATCGAGCCGTAGGTGGATCCCCAGCCGAGCACGAGGACGCGGGCGCTGCCGTCAGGGTCGTCGACCTCGAGCGGGTCGATGTCGGCCGCGATCCCGTCGATCTTGGCCTGCCGCAGCCGGACCATCTTGTCGTGGTTGTCCGGGTCGTAGGAAATGTCGCCGGTGATGTCGGCCTTCTCGATGCCGCCGATCCGGTGCTCAAGCCCGGGGGTGCCCGGTATCGCCCACGGCCTGGCCAGCGTGGCGGGGTCCCGTCGGAACGGCTCGAACGGTCCGTCGTCCTTGGTTGCGAACGCGAACTGCTGGCTTAGGTCGGGCAGGCTGGCGACATCCGGGATGCGCCACGGCTCCGAGCCGTTGGCCAGGTAGCCGTCGGAGAGGAGGAATACCGGGGTGCGGTACTTGACCGCGATCCTGGCCGCCTCGATCGCCGCGTGGAAGCAGTCCGATGGGCTGGCCGCGGCGACGATCGGGACGGGCGACTCCCCGTTCCTGCCGAACATCGCCTGCAGCAGGTCGGCCTGCTCGGTCTTGGTCGGCATCCCGGTGGAGGGCCCGGCCCGCTGGATGTCGCAGATGATCAGCGGCAGCTCGACCGACACGGCCAGGCCCACGGTCTCCGCCTTCAGCAGCATGCCAGGTCCTGACGTGCTCGTCACGCCGAGCGCGCCGCCGAAGGCGGCGCCGAGCGCCGCGCCGATGGCCGCGATCTCGTCTTCCGCCTGGAACGTGCGGACGCCGAAGCGCTTGTGTTTGGCCAGCTCGTGCAGGATGTCGGAGGCCGGGGTGATCGGGTATGAGCCGAGGAACAGCGGCAGCCCGGCCAGCTGCGCGGCCGCGATGAGGCCGTAGGCGAGCGCGGTGTTGCCGCTGATGTTCCGGTACGTGCCCGGCGTCAGCGGCGCGGGCCTGACCTCGTACCTGACCGAGAACGCCTCGGTGGTCTCGCCGAAGTTCCAGCCCGCCTGGAAGGCGGCCACGTTCGCCGCCATGATCTCCGGCTTGCTGGCGAACTTGGACTTCAGGAAGCTGAGCGTGCCGTCGGAGGGGCGGTCGTAGAGCCAGGAGAGCATGCCGAGCGCGAACATGTTCTTCGCCCGTTCGGCGTCTTTCCTCGTGATGTCGAACGACTCGAGGGCCTTGACCGTCATCGAGGTGATCGGAACCGCGTGCACGTTGTACTGCTCGAGCGAGCCGTCCTCGAGCGGGCTCGCCGCGTAGCCGACCTTGGTGAGGTTGCGCTTGGTGAACTCATCGGTGTTGACGATCAGGTCGCCGCCGCGCGGCAGGTCGGAGACGTTGGCCTTCAAGGCGGCGGGATTCATCGCGATGAGCACGTCCGGCGCGTCACCCGGCGTGAGAATGTCATGGTCGGCGAAGTGCAGCTGGAAACTCGATACGCCAGGCAGGGTGCCGGCCGGCGCCCGGATTTCCGCGGGGAAATTGGGCAGCGTCGACAAGTCGTTGCCGAAGACCGCCGTCTCCTGGGTGAACCTGTCCCCGGCGAGCTGCATGCCGTCGCCGGAGTCGCCGGCGAACCTGATGATGACGTGATCGAGCTTCTGGACCTGCTTGGTCACAGCTGGAAGACCTCCTCCGCGCCCCGCGGCCGGGCACCCCTCACGAAGCACCACCCCACGGCCGGAGGCATGAGTTAGGACGACACAAATCTTACGCCGAGATAGGCACTGGAACGCTCGTCTATCCGGTGATGTTCCCACGCCCGCGTTCGATTTCGCGTCGCCGATGTAGTTTGTGACAGCTTCCGGTAAGAACCTCGTCGTCGGGCTTGCGTTATGCACAACACGCCGTGCCGCCGGGCCGGAGCCGGACGTATTGTCGTGCGTCAGCGGGAATGTTGCCATCATGCCACCGTGGGCGGACGGGAGCTGGGAGGTGGGGCTGTGCGTCGTTACGCGCTGCGGGCAGCTGCCCCCGTCGGCCCGGTCGCCGGCCTTGCCTTTGCGGTAATCGTGCTTGCGGCGGGCTGCGCCGGTATCGGCGCCGCGGCCGCGGGCGCCCGCGGCGCCGTCATCGGGGTTCTCGTCGCCGTCGCGCTGACCGCGGCCGCCTGCGCCTACTGCGACCGGATGGCGCTGTCCGCGGCGGCGGCCCGGCCGGTCAGTGAGGTCGGGCATCCCGACCTCTACCGCCTGGTGCGGGAGCTGAGCAAGGCCGGCAGGCTGCCGGTGCCCCGGCTGTACCTGTCGCCCGCCGAGCAGCCCAACTCGTTCGTGGTCGGCCGGGGTCCGCGTACCGCCGCGGTCTGCTGTACCGAGGGCCTGCTGCGGGTCCTGGACGAGGCCGAGTTGCGGGGCGTGCTCGGCCACGAGCTTGCGCACGTTTCCGGCCGGGACATCCTCGCCTCTTCGGTATCCGCCGGCCTGGCCAGGATTATCACGTTCCCGGCCGGCGTCGGCAGGCTGCTGTCCGGCCGCCGCCGGGCCGCCGTCGAGGGGCTGCTGCTGCTGGTGTCCGGCCCAATCGCGGCGCTGGTGGTCCGGCTGGCCGTGACCCAGTCCCGGGAGTACCGAGCCGACGCGGCGGGCGCGCTGCTGGCCGGTGACCCGGTTGCCCTGGCGAGCGCGCTGCGCAAGATCGACTTCAGGGCGGCGCAGCTCCCGCTGGCGCCCGACAGCCGCCTGATGCCGGTCGGCCACCTCATGATCGCCAGCCCGTTCCGGGCCGACGGCATCGCCCGGCTGCTGCAGACCCACCCGCCCGCGGCCGAACGGGTCCGCAGGCTAGAGATCCTGGCCGGTCACCGACGCTAGCCCTGGTCCGGCTACCTGTAGTTGACGAACTGGATGGCAAAGTCGAAGTCCTTGCCCTTCAGCAGCGCGATGACCACCTGCAGGTCGTCCTTCTTCTTCGATGAGACGCGAAGCTCCTCACCCTGTACCTGAGCCCGGACGCCGCTCGGCCCTTCGTCCCTGATGATCTTCGAGATCTTCTTGGCGTTGTCCTGGGTGATGCCCTCCTTGAGGGCCACCGCCAGCCTGTACTCCTTGCCCGACGGCTTGGGGTCCGATGGATCCAGCGTCTTGAGGGACACGCCGCGCTTTACCAGCTTGTCCTTGAACACGTCGAGGACGCCGTCGGCGCGCCCCTCGCTGTTGGCGCGGATCTCGACGGCGTTGTCACCGGATCGGACGATGGACGCGCCGACGCCGCGGAAGTCAAAGCGTGTTCCGATCTCCTTGGCCGTCTGGTTGATCGCGATGTCCACGTCCTGACGGTCGAGCTTGGACACGATGTCGAAGGAAGACTCTTGAGATGCCACGGCTCCCAGGCTAGACGCGCCGGGCGCGGACCGTCACGCCAAACCCGCGAGATGCGGTTCGTGCCGTGCTCGGTGTGCCGTCAAGTCGCGTCTTGGGCTATTCTTGCGATGCCGTCGGCGAAGGCGGCACACGGCAGGTTGCCCGAGTGGCCAAAGGGAGCGGTCTGTAAAACCGTCGGCTCAGCCTACGATGGTTCGAACCCATCACCTGCCACCACCTGCAGAAACGCCCCGCTAGCTGCGAATTCTCGCACTAGCGGGGCGTTTCTTCTCTGTCCCAGCATGTGTCACCTTGTCACGCTGTAGACCGTTGTGTTGCGGGGTCCACGGACGCATAGCGGACGGGAATCGGGGCCAGGGAGCGGTGTGGGTAGCCGCTTGACGGGGGTTCCGGTGCCCGTTCCGGGGGCTGTCTGGCCTTGACGTTTGCCGTCGAGTCGAGCGTGCATCCGCATGTGTCCGCCCGTCGATCCGCGTGATTTCCCGGGGACGAGGCGGCCGGGAAGGCGGGTGCGCTGATGGCTGGGCGGGCGGTCCGGGAGACCGTGACGCTTGCGGGACGGGCGGAGCGGGCGAGGCTGGCTCGCGCGTTCGTCGAGGGGGTGCTGGGCCCCGGTCACCCGTGCGGGGACGTGGCCGCGTTGCTGGTGGGCGAGCTTTTCTCCAATAGTCTGCGGCATAGCGGCTCGGGTGCTCCCGGCGAGACGGTGACGGTCGCGGTCAAGATGGTGAACGACGTTGTCCGGGTCGAGGTCACCGACCGGAGCGGGCCGGGGGTGCCGGAACCGCGACCCGCTGGCTGCGACGCGGAAGACGGCCGGGGGCTCCACCTCGTTGCCCGCCTTGCGACCCGGTGGGGATGGCGAAGGCGCGGCGGGCGCACCGTCACATGGTTCGAGCTTCCGCACCCCTGCTGATGTCTCCGCCCGGCGACTGGCCGGACATGTACCTGGCGTGTACCTCAGCCGGGCGAGAGTGCCGGCGTCTGCCCGTTGCGGCGCATGTAGGGTCCGTCTCTGGATGGCGAAAGTCAGGCTAGTATCCCGCGCCTGAGATTCGTGCTAGATACTTTGCCAGTGAGTCCAGGATCTGGTCGGCGGTCTTGTTCCAGGCAAAGGGCCGCGGGTTGGCGTTCCAGTTCTCGATCCAGTCGCGGATGTCGGCCTCGAGGGCCTGCACGCTCTTGTGCACGCCGCGGCGGATCCTCTGGGCGGTCAGGTACCCGAACCACCG
>JBOHCG010000049.1:0-23746 GCA_050698735.1 Streptosporangiaceae bacterium
GTCCTGGCCCGCCGGCGGGCCAGGACCGGGCTGGCGCTCCTTGCCGGCCGCCCGCGCCGCCTCGGCGCCGGCTGCACGCGCCGAGAGCTACCCGCCAGTGTCATCCCGGTTTCTCCTCATTACCTTGGAGTCCTCTGTCACGAAGGGTCCTGCGCAGGAACTCGGCCGAGCCGATCGCGCCAGGTTCCGGTGCCGCAAACGCGGCGCGATCGGCGTCGGTCAGAATGTCACGGCACGCTGTCCAGCGTAGATTGGATGCCGGACTGACCTTCCGTCAGCCCGGTACTGACGTTGCCGTTGTAGACAGCGTCCTCGAACATCTTGAACCATGGTGAGCCAGCGGCATTGAACACCGCGTTGTAGGCCAGCGTGTACTCTACTGAGCCCTTTGCCAGTGCCTCCAGCGCCACAGCGTCGTAGGGGTAGGCGGCCTTGAAGGCGGCCGTCAGCACGTCGCTGCGCACTGGCGTGTCGCCGAGCGATGGATATTCCTCCTGCTGATGCTTCTGCAGCACCCACTGGATGAATTCCCAGGCTCCGGACGGGTTGCTGGCGCCCTTCGGGATCACGAAGTCATCGCCGCCGTCGAACGTTGCATAGCCCCCGCCGCTCACGGCTGGCAGCGCCGCGTCCGCGAACTCAGACGTAGGCGACATCTTGGTGGCGAACCCGTAGTCGCCGGGCAGGATGCCGACCTTGCCGCTCTCGAAGTCGGCTCCCCAGGTCAGGCCATTCTGGGTCTGGTCGGCCACCGGCACGAGGTGGTCTGCCCACAGCTGCTGGTAGAAGCCCAGGAGCTGCGAGAGAGGTGCATCGTTCGCGACGTTGGCCGTCTGGTTGCCCAGCGGGCCGGAGATGAGGTGCTGGCCACTTGCCCAGATAGAGGGCAGCATGGTGAAGCCCAGGCAACCCTGGCAGTCGCCCGCGAAAGAAAACCCGGAGATGCCGTGACCGAGGGCGCTGATCTTCTTAGCGTCCGACAGAATCTGCGCGTAGCTGGTCGGCGGGTCGTTCGGGTTGAGCCCGGCCTCCGTGAACAGCTTCTTGTTGTACCAGAGGACCGACAGGTCCGCCAGGTAGGGGAGGCCGTAGAACTGGCCGTTGTCGGTGGCAAGCGCCATGTGGCCCGGGCTGAGCGCGCTCTTGTACGGCAGCGCGTTGACGTACTGGGTCAGGTTCATCAGCGCGTTCTGGTGCATGAAGAACGGAACATTGATGTCGTTGAGCCCGACGACGTCCGGCACCGATCCGGCCCTGATGGCAGTCCCGAGTTCGGTGACCGCCTCATTCGGCAGCGTCAGGTGCAGCACCACCTTGAGGTTTGGGTGGGATGCGTTGAACTGGGCAACCAGGGCCTTAGCCACGCCATCGGTGGCCTGGCGGGCCCAGAAGTGCACGACGCCCGTCGCGCCGACCCCGAACGCCGCGGACGAACTGGACGATGCAGTTGATGCGGAGGAGCCGCACGCAGACAGTGCGAGCGCCGCGGCAGCGGCGACTGCCGCGAGCATTAGGGGGCGAGCACGTCTCATGGCCATCGTCTTGTCATGTCTTGGGCCCGAACCGCGAGCGCCCGGCGCCCGCATGTAGTGCTTGTGCATGTCGGTAATCTCCTCGCTGAGAGTTCAGTCGTTCTCGATGGCAACCGGGACCCGGCCGACAGCCGGGTCCTGAATGGTGGCCGGATTGCCGGGCCGGCACAGTGGCATCCAGACCCGCATGGCCTGGCTGTCGCGGTTGTCCCACTGGAAATAAGGGATGGCCACCGCTATCGCAGGCCTGCCTGCGGTGGTCGCGTCCGGCAGCGGGAAATAGGGCAGGGCACTGCCGCCAGGCGGCGGAAGATGGACCGCCTCAGCCTCGACGCAGACAGTGGGCCCGACGCCGGGCAGTGCGTCCATGCGGTCGCAAAGGCGGCCGGCACAGAGCGCGAGATCCGCGATGTCCAGTCCGCCAGCCTGGTCGGCTTGCTCGAAGCAGTACACGAGCGGGCCGCGCTCGACTGCGACGGTGCCCCGCACGGCGTCGAGGCGCCTGTCTGGGTAGGTCAGCCGCGGTCTGACGTCCAGGGTGCAGGTGAGTACGTCGCCCGGCTGCCAGCACCGCCGGAGCAGCAGATACCCGTGATCATCGGTTTCCGCCGCAAGCGGCTCACCGTTAAGGCGGACGGAGGTATCGCGGCTCCAGCCGGGGATGCGCACCGCCAGGCCGCACTCGGAGGCTGGCCCGCTGCGGACACGGATCTCGGCCGAGCCCTGCCACGGGTATTCCGTGGCAACGTCAAGGCTGAGAGCATCACCGGCCAGCGGCGCGGTGATCCGGGACTGGGTGAGCTGGTGCAGGTACAGCGCGTCGCCGGCCACCGTCGCGACATAATGCTCCAGCGAGGCGACCAGGCGCATGATGTTCGGCGGGCAGCAGGCGCAGGAGAACCACTCCCGCCGCCTGCCAGGGTCGTCATTCTCAAAGTGGTCGCTCCGCCGCTGCAGCGGGTTGACGTAGAAGAACCGCCGCCCGTCGGCCGACACCGCGGCGCCGAACCCGTTATAGAGCACCCGTTCCATCAGCTCCGCGTACTTGGCGTCGCCGGTTGCCAGCAGCAGCCGCCAGCTCCACTGGAAGCTCGCGATGGCGGCGCAGGTCTCGTTGTAGCCGCGGTCCGGCGGCAACTCGAACGCGTCGCCGAACGCCTCTCCGGAGTGCCGGGAGCCGTTGCCGCCGGTGAGTGCGGTCTTGGTGGCGACCATGTCATCCCACCGGGCGATCGAGGAGGCCAGCAACTGGTCGTCGCCGGTTTCCACGGCCACGTCCACGACCCCGCTCTCCAGGTACAGGGCCCGGACAGTGTGCCCCGCAAGGGCAGTCGACTCGCGGATGGGCCGATAGTCCTGCAGGTAGCGAACGCCGAAGCCGGAGTCCCCGATCAGCCCGTGCCCTCGCTGATTCACGAACTGGCTGGCCAGCTGGAGGTAGGAGTCCGTGCCGGTCTCCCGGTACAGCTCCACTAGCGCCGTCTCGATAATGGGGTGGCCGTCGAGGCCGGCCTGGCGACCGAGGAACGCGCCGACCAGGTGGTCGGCGAAGCGCCTCGCTACCTGGAGCAGCGCTCCGCCGTCGAAAGCCCGGCTGGCCGCGACGGCAGCCTGGATCAGGTGCCCCGCGCAGTACAGCTCATGACTGGACTCAAGCCGCGCATAGCGCGGCTCTCCGGTCACCTGGATGTAGGAGTTCAGGTATCCGTCGGACTGCTGAGCCTTTGCCAGCAGCGTGATCGCCTCCATGGCGAAGTCAGCGAGGGCTGGGTCAGCCGCTCGGCCTAGCTCCCAGCTGATTGCCTCGAGGGCCTTGTACAGATCGGAGTCCATGAACACCGGGCCCCGGTACCCGCTGTTCACTCCCGAGCTGGCCAGCCGAAGGTTGTCGAGATTGCCGGCGTTCCCCAGCTGCTGTAGGGCAAGCGGCAGGCTAGCCGCGCGATTGCGCTGCTGCCAGTCGCGCAGCAGCCCGCCTGTCAGCTCTACGCCCTGCCCGGCTAGGGGCCTGTGAGCGACGCCGGCGGTTGCCGTGGGGCGCACCGGCCCGTGAGCCGTGACTACCACTTCAGCGTCAGCCACGCGCAGGACTCCTGCCCGTCGATCCGGTCATGGCCCGGCATTAGATCACAGAGGGCCTTCTAGAGAATAGGTTTTCCTTGTAAGCTAGAGTCCGGATACCGGCGAGTCAAGGCCTATGCACAGCCTAATTTGGTGGGATAAGAAGGTTCAGACGAGTGTCCGAGATCGGAGCAACCCTTTGCCTCCTATAGCACCCGGGTCCGATGCCAGGCGTCCGACGATCAGGGACGTGGCCGCGCGGGCCGGCGTCTCCATCGGCACGGCGTCCAAGGCACTCAACGGCCAGGGGAAGCTGCGCGCGGCCACCAGGGACCGGGTCGCAGCCGCGGCGCAAGAGCTTGGCTTCGCTCCGAACGTTCTGGCGAAGGCGCTGCTGGCCGGACGGTCCTACACGGTGGGGGTTATAACGACAGACAGTTTCGGCCGGTTCAGCATTCCGGTGATGCTCGGTGCCGAGGATGCACTCGGCGCCGGCCAGATCTCGGTGTTCATGTGCGACACCCGTGACGATCCTGCCAGGGAGCGGCAGTACCTCGATATGCTGTTGAGCCGCCGGGTGGATGGGCTGATAGTGACCGGGCGGCGAATCGAGCCGCGGCCGAGCATCGGTACTACGCTCGGCATCCCTGTCGTCTATGCGATGACACAGTCGCTCGACAGTGATGAGCAGGCGATACTCCCTGACGACTACGGCGGCGGCCAGCTCGCGGCCAGGCACTTCCTGGGATCGGGCCGTCGCCGGGTAGCTCACATTACCGGTCCCGAGCGCTTTCTGGCGGCGCGCAAGCGAGCTAGCGGATTCTGCGAGGCGGTCGCCAGCGCAGGAGCGGAGTTCTCGCCGAATGACGTTCTCTACGGCGAGTGGAGCGAACGCTGGGGGCGCGAGGGTGCACACATCCTGCTGCGTGCCGCGCCCGACGTCGAGGCGATTTTCTGTGGCAGCGATCAGATTGCCCGCGGTGTCGCCGACACGCTGCGGATGCTTGGGCACCGGGTACCGCAGGACATTGCGTTGATCGGCTTTGATAACTGGGCGCCGATGGCGCTTGGCGCGGAGCCTCCGCTTACCAGCATCGACATGTGTCTCGAGGACGTCGGCCGGGCGGCTGCAGAACACCTTCTGACCGCGATCAACGAGGCGCCGACCCATGGCGTGCACATCGTGCCCTGTCGGCTGGTGATCCGGGAGTCGACAGATCCCGGACACACCTCAGGACCGCGCGAGCGGCCGGGCAGCCGGCCCACGGCTCCAGGCGCGGCCAGTACCCAGGCCTGCTAGGCCGGCCATCCAGGTCGCCGTGCCGCTGTGGATCCGCCCGGTACACGCGGGCGTAGTTCGTCATGGACTGACCTCCAGGCAAGTACGTCCAGACGACGACGGCCCAGCCGTCTGCGCCGATATGCGGTCGCCAAACGGCGCTGCGGAGGTGCAACCGTGGTGCCGGCTGCTGCCATCGTCCACCACCCAGCTGTTGAGGTACACGCGCCCCTCAGGCAGCATCCGCCCGCATGCGGCGGCCCGCTCGGCCTCAGCGCTGCGCCGCGCACCGGCGGGTGGCCGAGGTCCTCGCGGCGGCCGGCTACCGGCCCAGCCTGGTCGCCGACCATCTCCTGCGGGCCGCCGGGACCGACGGCCACCCGGCCCTCGCGGCCGCCCTGCACCAGGCGGTCGAGGCCACCCGCGGGTACGCGCCTGAGGTCACCGCCGACCTGCTCGATGACGCGGCCGCCCTGGGTGTGCCTGACATGCCAGACAAGCTGCTGCTCGACCACGTGGATGCCCTGTTCCACCAGGGCCGCGGCCAGGCCGCGGAAACGCTGATCCGCGACCGGATCATGACCATCACCGATCCCGCGGTCGCCGGGCAGATGCAGGTCATCTTGATCCGCTCGCTGGCCAACCGGGCCGACCTCACCTCGGCCCTGGCGGTGATCGACCGGACCGCCGCCATCGCCGGGCTCCCTAGTGCCACCCGCCGCCAGCTCCAGGGCACCCGGGTCTTCCTGCTGGCCCAGGCCGGGCAGCCCCCGCCGGCCGACGAGCTGGACGCGATGATGGCCCGGTTCACCGCGGCCGGCGACAAAGACGCCCAGGCCAACCTGCTGGCCACCGTCGCCCTCAGCGCCTTCCTGTCCGGCCGCCCGGACCGGGCGCTCGAAGTCCTCCGGACCCGCGAGGAACTCGTCCCCGACCCGGGCAGCCTGCGGTTCCGCGCGTCCGTGCTGTCCTTGCCGGCCATAGCCGAACTGGCCGCGTCCGGGCCCGCCGCCGCGCAGGCCGCGCTGGACCAGGCTCGGCGGCTGAGCGCGGAACGCCACGCCAAGTGGATCGACCCCTTCCTCGGCTTCACGGCCGGCGGGATCGCCTTCATCGCCGGTGACTGGGACGGCGCGGTCGCCGAGATGGACGCGGCGCTGGAGCGGGCCGAGGAGACCGGCACCGGCTGGATCTCGCTGCCGGTCGGCTTCCGCTCCTACATCGACGCGCACCGCGGCAGCATCGGCCCGGCCCGGCCCGCGCCCGGCTGGAATCCTTCCGGCACCGCGGCCTGCCGCTGGTGTTCGGGCACGACCGCCCCGGCTGGGCCGAGCTGGCCGTGCTGGAAGCCGAGGGATCGGTCCGCGAGGCGGCCATGCTGGCCCGGACGCTGTGGGCCGGGGCCCGGGGTCATCCCGGCCGGTGGACCGCCGACCTGGCCCCGGACGTGACCCGGGCCGCCCTGGCCGGCATGGACCGCCGCCTGGCCGGCCAGATCGGCGACGACGTGGCCGCGGTGTGCCCCCCCGAGGCGGCGGGCCTGGTGCACGGCATGCTCGCCGCCGACCCCGACATGATCGAGGCCGCAGCCGCCGGATTCGCCGCCGCCGGCCGCCTGACAGCCGAGGCGTTCGCCCGCGAGGAACTGGCCAGCGCCGCAGCCGCAGCCGGGGACCGGGACCGCGCCGCCGCCCTGGACGCGGCCCTGGCCGGCTACCAGCGCATGGGCGCCGTCCCCGACCGGGACCGCGCCCTGGGCCGGCTGCGGGCCCTGGGCGTCCGCCGCGGCTCCCGCGAGGCCCGCCGGGACGCTGACTTCGGCTGGGCCAGCCTGACCGTCACCGAGAACCGGATCGCCGCGCTGGTCCGCGACGGGCTGACCAACCGGAGATCGGCACCCGGCTATTCGTCTCACCCCGGACCGTGCAGACCCACGTCTCGCACATCCTGCAGAAGACCGGCCTGCGCTCCCGGGTCGAGATCGCCCGCGCCGCCCCGGTATAGATCCGCCGTGTGGCTGATGTCTCGCCGGCCTGGCGTTTTTAGGTTTGCAGACATGAAACCACTGCTGCTTATCCTCTCGTTCCTGCCCCTCATCGTCTTCTCAGTGCTGGCCCGGCTGCTGCCGCACGGCGACGTCGGCATCGCCGGGCTGGCCGCGGCGGTGATCGCCGCCGTCGCCATGGCGGCGGTGCGCCCCGTCTGGCCGCCCAAGATCCTCAACATCTGCTCGTTCGTCCTGTTCACCGTGCTGGCCATCGCCGGCTTCGCCGGGAACGCCGGCACCGGCCGGTGGCTGGCCACCTGGGCCGCGGCCGGCGTCGGCCTGGTCATGGGGCTGGTCATCCTCGCCCTGGTCCCGGTGATGCCGTTCACCGAGCAGTTCGCCCGGCAGAGCACCCCGCAGGCCTACTGGGCCTCGCCGACGTTCAAGCAGATCAACCGGGTCCTCAGCCTGGGCTGGGGGGCCCTGGTCGGGGTGGGCGTGTCCCGGCTCGCCGCCGTCGCCATCAACGGGCACACCACCCGCCGCCTGCCCGACCTGCTGCTCGGCCTGGCCGTCCCCGCCCTGAGCACCACCTACATGCTCAAGTTCTCCAAGAGCTACCTGGACCGTGTCACCCACGACCAGGACGCTCCCAGCCCGGTCTGACGCCCAGCCCGCCGGATGCACCCCGCCGTGAACCCGAACATCTCCGCGGAAACGCTGCCCGACCCTCAGGCGCGCGTTTCCGCGGACGGATGCTCCGCCGCGAATGGGCGCCCGGCCACCTCGGTGACCTCCGTCGATCAGCGCCTGCTTGGCCACGCGGTCCAGGAACGAGGCCCGCACTCCGTTCCGGGCCAGGCCTGCCAGTTGGCCGCGGCTCAGCCCGAGCACTGCGGCGGCCTGCCCGTACCCCCGGGTCAGCGTGGTGCCGAACATTAGCGGGTCGTCGCTGGCCAGCGTCACGAACAGGTCCTCCGCGAGCAGCCTCGGCAACGGGCCCGCGACCAGGTCAGGTTCCTGCCTGGTGCAGACGTTGGGGGTCGGACAGACCTCGAGCGGGACCTGGCTCTCCCGCAGGCAGGCAACCAGGGCGGGATCGGCCAGGCAGTTGAGGCGGCGCCCGATGCGCTGGGCGCGCAGGCCGGTCACAGACGCCAAGCATCCGGCATTGACGCAGATCGGCGGATATCGAACTCCCCTGAGCGACAGTGCAGGTTGCGGTACGTGATCATCGCTGCCGCTGGCAGGAAAGCCGCGTCCAACAGGTCAGGCTGCGTGGGTTCGAACCATACGGAGCCGAGGTCGTGTCCTGCGGTCAGGCACATGTGCCCGTTTTCTCAATGGAGCGCAGTATCACCGCCTCAGCCAGTACGCGGTGTCAACCAGGAGAAATGCACGGATGCCGTCGCGAGGTGATCCGGGTCAGGCCAGGGCGATGCTCGCCGCCGGCCGGGAGTTATCAGGGTGGCACGTCACGATGTGCTGACCCGGCGCCTGGGTCCGCTTCCAGCGCCGCAAGGTCGCGTACCGCATAGCGGCGGTGCTCGCACTCCTCCTTCATGACCACGCCCAGGCAAAGGCCGACCGAGCGTGCTCCCTCCGGGTACCCGGGCGCGGGCAGCCGCGGGCATACCCGTTCCAGGTCGTCATCGGTGAGCCCGTCGACGATGCCGCGGACCATCGCCATGCGGGTGCCGCGTACTTCCAGCACCTCTGCCAGAGGCGGGCGCGCATCGAGGTCGATGCCGAGCGCTGCGGCGTCCGCGGGCGTGAAGCCGGGCTGCGGCAGGCCGAGCGGGTGGTACGGCATCGGCTTATCGAGAATCATGTAGCCGGCCCACTTGTCGGTGGCGAAGACGAGATGGCGCAGCGTCTCGACGAAAGACCATTCGTCGTCGACCCGCTGGTGCAGGGCAGGTTCGGGGAGCCGCCCGGCGCGGGCGACGGTCTCGGCCCAGAGGCGCTCGATCGTGTCCCACATCGCGCGGTAGTCATCGGCTGTCCGCTTCTCTCTCAGCTGGACGCGTTCGGGGTGCCGCTTGTCGAGCTCGCCCTCCACGAATGCCGTGACGTCGACGTCGTTGACGACGAGGTTGCTTACGAGGCCGGATAGGCTGACGTCAACGAGCCACGAGTCAGTGATCTTGGCCTGGCGCAGGTCACAGTCCCGGAAGTTCGCGCCGGTGAAGTCAGCGCCTATGAAGCTAGCACCGCGAAATGCGTCGGTGCCGTCGTCGTCAGCTGCCACCGCGCTATTATCCCCAACTGGCCGGAGGCCTACAACCGCCGCTGCCCTGAGGCTGGTTCGCCTGATCCGGATTAGCGCGCAGGCCCGCTCACGGCAAGTGACAAAGCCAGAGGTCAGCGGGACCGGACGAACCGGAGCCCGTGATCTTGAGCCAACTCAGGTCACTGAAGCGTGGTGAGGTCGAGCCTGGTCTTGGCCAGGAAGCCCTCGAGGAGGCCGGGCCGGTACTGCATCCGGCGAAGCCTGGTCTTGACCAGCGCGGTCAGCTGGCTGATGTCGTGCTTGATCAGGTTGGCCAGGGATCTCTTCAGGTTGGACCAGATCGGCTCGGCACCCAGCCCGGCACAGGCCCGGGAACGAGCAGCCGCCCGCAGCCGGCAGGCCTGAACCAGGCACGGTTGAGCCGCACCCGGCCACCGGACGACAGCACCAGCCCCGGCACGAACCCGCCGCCGAAGCCGGACGGGACGACCCGCAGGCCGAGCCATGACCGGCCTGCGCCGCCGATGACGCCCGCAGCCAGACCGCGGACGACGCCGGGGCCTTTGAGCACCCTGCCGTCCGGCGCGCTGCCCGGTACCGGCCGCAGCCCGGAGCCCTGCCGTGTAACCACCAGCGACCGGCTATTCCCGGGATGGTCCAGCACGCCGCACAACGCGCCCGGCAGCCGGCCAGCCGCCCGGCGGACAGGCCTATGGCCACCCGATGACGACAGCCCTGAGGCGGTCACGGACCGCGGCCCAACGTGAACCCGGACCGTGGGCGCCATTCGCGTGTCCCTGTATTGACCGCAGCCGGCGCATAACTGGATGACCAGCCATCACGCACGCAACCCGAACGGTCCTCGACAGTACCGAGTCGGCAGGGCGCTCACACTCCGAAGCAGTCGACACACTCCGTTACGTCCCTAGCTGCGCCGCCGCACGCGTAGCCGCCTATATGGACCAATTCAGCGCCAGCTGGAGTCTCCCGGTCACCGTACGGAACGGGATGTTCTGAGCGAGTAGGTGCTCGTCGCATAGTTTCCCGGTGAGACGTCGTAACGAACGGGCGGTTCCGTAATAATCGGCACTGTAAGTCCGGTATCTGACATTCCGGCCCAGCCGGGGCATCGATAAATGCGCGTCAGCAATGGACGGGAGCTCAGTGATTCTGCTGGCTTCGGCGGCACGACCGAGATCCGGAAGGAGACCATCGGCTGCAGCCTCGGTCGCTCTGTCGTGTGGCACTTGTGGCACGGCTAGGCTCTACCAGTCGATCATCTTGACATGAGAGGTCTTGGACCGCCTCCAGAGAGGCCCATCATGACTAGCGCCGCGCCGGACCGCTGATGATGAAGAGACTTGCCTTCGTCCAGATGCTGTTCCTCCAAGGCGTTGAGCAGTCAAGGCTACCCGAGCCGCTTAACGTCACCAGCGTCCTCACTCTGCACGATGCCAGCGAACTGTTCCTCGGCATGGCAGCTGAGAAACTGGGTGCTCGACTGAGCCGCAGGGGCCAAACTCGCTTGCACAACCACCCTCCAGAGCTGCGGAACAGAGCTGGACAATTATGCGTATCCGAGCAGCCTCGCAGTCAACATGGCACAAGTCGCGCAGAGTCGGCAGGAGGTAATCACGCAGCTGTCCTGCCGTCACGCACGTAATTCGCTTCGCCTTGGAAACCGGGCACCAGGGTGGCGCCACCCCGATCACCAGCCTCGGCCGCGACTTCGGCCGCGGCGGCGCACCGGTACACAGACGGCCCTGGCCGGGCTTGGGTGCCGCGCGGATGACGATGTCCCTCGTGGCCTACGGCGCCATGGCCCTCGGTTCCAATGGCTGCCGGACCGTTACCCGCTGACCGCGCCCGCGTTGGCGAACAGTCGTTAGCCTCAGGTGATGGCGCGGTACCATCTCGGAAGCTACCGGTGCGGTGTTCCGCGTGGTCAGGGAGGTGAAGCCGTAGCCGCCGCCCGCGGCGATTCACCTGCCGGGCGTGTCCGCGCGACTGGTCTGGTCCGTGGGCTGCCCTGCTCGTCAGCCAGGCCCGCGCCGGGCTCATCCAGGGCCGGCTCCTGCCCGGGCGGCGTTGACCGGGCTGGGTCGTTGCCGGCCATGGTGGCCATCTCCCCGGGCGAGCGCAGTCACGGTCCGGCGCGCAAGCGCTGGCCCGGCCTGCCCCTCAGGGACAGGGCTCAGCCCCGGCGGGCCCGACGCGACCCGGTCTGCCCTCGGGCGCGGCTCCTGACCGAGCCGCGGGCGGCGCTCCAGTCCGCGGCAGCGTGGTCAGCCTCGACAGGCGGCAGCCCTGTATCCGTGGCGTCCGGCGCAACCGCTGCCATCAGGTTAAGCACCCAACGATAGGCCAGGAAGAATCGACGGAGGTCGGCACCAATCCATCCAGTCGGGGTACATCGGCTTCTGCCCATGCGGTCATTAGGTTGGGTAATCTCGCTACGGCGAGAGCAGGGTACCGTGCAGGGCGGCTTGGGCGTGCCAGTCCGGTGAGCCTGGCTGGTGTGCAGCCTGGTCCGCCGTGATGGCGTTTGCGCTGCCTGGTGGCCCAGAATGGGTGACGTGGGACCATCCGATCTCGCCGGGGCTGAACAGCTGTTGTGGACGGCGTTTCCTCGTGGCGGGTGGGTCGATCTTCGCGAAGGTGATCCGCTGGCTGATGACCCCGGCAATGCGCATTGCTGGGGAAAGCAGCGGGAAATCCGCGCTGAAGTGATCCGCGCGCTGCTGCTGGGCGCTTGTCCGGCTGAGTCAGGGTACGCGTCAGGGGTCCGGCTGCGGGGAGCCCGGGTGATAGGCAGGCTGGATCTGATGGGCGCCGCTGTGGCCAGCGCCTTGGTCTGCGAGTACTGCTGCTTTGAGGGCGAGATCCGTCTTGTCGAAGCGTCCACCAAGACGATCCGGATCGTGGACAGTCGATTCCCCGGGCTAAACGGGACGAGGCTGCGCGCGGACGGCATCCTCAACCTGTGGGGGTGTGCTGTCGACGGGGTTCTGCGGCTGGATCAGGCCCATGTCACCGGGCAAGTGTGCGTTCGCGGCGCGACGATCGCTCATGGCTCTGGAGGAGCCGCTTTTTCTGCTGATGGGCTGACTGTGGATGGAGACCTGGACTGGACCGAGCTGACAGTGCGCGGTCCGGTTCACATGAGCGGCGCTCGGATCAGCGGATCCGCCGACCTGAACGGCGTGCAGATCTTCCATGCAGGCGAGCGGGCCCTCACCATGAGCTATTCCGTGATCGGCGGGAAGCTCACCGGCGAGAACCTGCAAATTGATGGGGAGACCCGGCTCCATAACGCTCGTATCGGCGGGAACATCCAGCTGCCGGGCGCCACGCTGCGCAATCGGGGTGGGGTCGCGTTGGGCGGAGGGGGACTCGATGTCGGCGGCGGGATGTTCTGCATCGACGGGTTCACTGCAGATGGGGAGATCAACCTCATCAGCGCCCGGCTCGGGGACATTATCGCGCTGCCCGGTGCCCGGCTCGACAATCGCCGAGGCACGGCTCTTAACCTGGACCGGGCCACGATGGGGGACTGCGACCTCGCCGACCTGGTCTGCTGCGGGCGGATCAGTCTCATCGGCGCCAGCGTTGCCAGCAGATTGAGCCTGGATCGGGCACGCCTCGACGCGGGGGACCAGGGAAGTGCGCTGACTGCCGACGGGGTGGTCGCCGGGGGCGCGGTCTCACTCACCGGGCTTCATGCATTCGGCGAAGTCAGCATGCGCACCGCCCGCGTCGGCGAAGGGGTCTTGCTGAGCAGCGCCTGCCTGGACAATCCAGCCGGGGTTGCTCTCTGCCTGGACGGGGCCGAGGTGGCAGCCGATATCATCTGCGATGGCCTGACCGTGGCAGGAGAGATGAGGCTCAGCGGGACCAAGGTTGCCGGACAGTTCAGCCTCGATCATGTGCGGCTGGCGAATCCGGGGGGTGCCGCGTTGACCGCCTCGGGGCTGCGCGCATCCGCAATCGTGTTGCGGCCGACAGCAGCAATCTCGGAACTGGTAGACCTCGGTCACGCGCAAATAGACATCCTCCGCGACAACCCGGGGTCCTGGCCTGAACGGCTCAACCTCAACGGGCTGACCTATCGCGTCCTGGAACCCCGGCTCCGCGCGCAGGAACGCCTGCAATGGCTCGCCCGTGACCCAGACCGGCACGAGCCGCAGCCGTATGAGCAACTAGCAGCCACCTATACGGCCGCCGGGCTGCCTGCCGAGGCGCGCCGCGTCCAGTACTGCCGGGAGCGCCAGCAGCGCACCACCAAGACTCCGTTCGGCAAGGCTTGGAGCCTGATACAAGACATTACCGTCGGATACGGATACCAGCCGTGGCGCGCCGTGCTCTGGCTCGCATTCCTGCTGATCACCGGAAGCGTTATCTACGGCATCAAACCGCCACCAGCACTCCAGCCGGCCGCCGCCCCGCACTTCAACCCGGTCATTTACACACTCAACCTACTCATTCCTGTTGTCGACTTCGGCCAGCGGGACGCGTTTAACCCAGCTGGCGTCGAGCAATGGCTGTCCTATCTCTTCATCGCGTCAGGCTGGATCCTGGCCACAACCGTCGCAACCGGCATCGCCCGCGTCCTCAACCGCCAATAACCGATACCACGCAGGACATCAGGAAACAGCCCATTCTAAACCACAGAACTATGGTAAAGACGGATTTTGTGATGCCGCATGCCTTATGCCTGCAGTCATCAGACCTTGACCGACGCACTCATCTGCCGCGGACAGGGTCCGCGCAAGTATGACGGCTGACATGGACGTGGAAGACGCGACCGCTTTTACCAGCCGGCTCGGGACAGCGTGCTGTTGATGACGCGCAGCACGAGATCCGGCTCACGCAGCGGCATCCCCGGCGCCACGGTCAGCTCACATCCTGGGATGCGGGCGGCGGCGTGCCTGTCCGCCTCGATCAGCGGGGGATAGTCGGCGTTACCGACCAGCAGCGACGTCGGCACCGAGATCTCGCCGAGCCGAACGGACACCGGCGGATCGGGCTGCTGCAGATCGCGTGAGGAGATCTCCGCCCTGGCGGCCGAACGGAACTGGTCCATGACGGCGGGAGCAGGCCCGGCGGCGGCCCATGCGCGCTGCATCAACCCGGCCAGGGCCTCGACGTCCCCGGCCTGCAGCGCCCGCTCGTACCCGGCGTCCAGCTCATCATCCGGTTGCTCAGGCCACCGATAGCCAGGCACGCCCGGGCACAGCAGCACCAGCGCGGCCACCCGCGCCGGATGCTCCAGGGCCAGGGCCAGGGCGGAGCCGCCGCCCTGGCTGCAGCCCACGATCGCGACACGATCCAGGCCGAAGTAATCCAGCACCGTGATCAGGTCGGCGAGCAACGAGAACCTCACCGTCGGCGCCGGAGACCGGCCGAAGCCACGGGGGCGTCGTACCGGATGACCCGCCAGGACGCGGCCAGCGCGGGCAGCACCGGTTCCCAGATCCGCGAGTCGCCGACACCGGGATGCAGCAAAACAACGGACCGCCGCCATCGCTGTCGTCGGCCCACACCTGACCGCCGTCGACGGCGATCATCGTCTCAGCCACGAACCGGACTATCGCACACCGCCCCGGCCATGTCACCGGATTTACGCCCGGCGACGATGTCCCCCGCCCCGGGACAGCATGCATAAGACGCGTCGCCGCCCCACCCAGAACGACGCCGGGGTTCTGGTGGCTGCCGGATCGTTACCCGCTGACCGCGCCCGCGTTGGCGGCCTGGCAGCCAGGTCATGGCGCAATGCAAGCTGGGCCCACCCGCGATGGGCAGCGACAGCACGATTTCGCGAAGTGGCGCCAAGATCCTCCACTACCCGACACGGATTTGGCGCAGGCACCCCGCCGAGGCCCAGTACCACTGCCAGCGGCTGGCACCCGAGAAGGAAGCTCGAGCCTGCCGAGAACGCGTCACTGCCAGGACCGCAGCTGTTCGCCCATTGGGCATGGGTGCCCAGTTCCTTGGGTCGGGATGACAGGAGCCGTGTGACGGGAGATCGTCAACCAGGGATCTGTGGGGACCCCAGGCTCAGATGCCTCGGACGACCCAACCTCTGGTTGGATAAGCTAAGCTTCTACAAGCAGAGGTGATGTCATGGGCATACAGGGCGTGGAGGATGAGACGCTCCTTCAGAGAGCTCTGGCCGCCTACTATCGGCCCATCGCCGGTCAGAGCCACAACGCTGGGCGAACCGCCGCGTCTGCGATCAAGAGTCACATCGCCGAGCATCTCGGCAAGCGGTACGTGGTACTCGAAAATTTCGACGGTGTGCTAGCCGTCTATCGCGTCCGCAACGACGGCATCCTCAAGGCTTTGCGGCGTTGGCCCGCTGAGATCGCGGAGGGAAGAATGACCTATGCGTTCGTTGTCACAGCGGAAGCGCCCGGCGTGACGACAGCTCAGGTAAGGGAGTTGTCCAAAATTCTCGCTCATGCTTATAGCGGTGATGCTTCGATTGACGGAGCAAGTCTCACGGCAAGGTTGAAGATTCCGCAGAAAGCGCCAGTGTCCACAGCGGAACAGGCTGAGTCCGCTGCTCGGCGGTATGTGACCATATCTGGCGAGCTAGTGGGTATCGAGCACCTGAAAATCATGCAAGCTCAAGCACGTTGACGTGGACATTCGGACGAGTCAGGCTGTGGGCCTGGCCTGGTGCCCCGAAGGTTTCGAACACCTCGAGCAAGCTGGACGGCCCGATCTCACGGTCGAGACGTCCTCGACGCTAGCAAGCTGTACCACCGGCTCTTCGCCGCGACCGTCCAGATAGCCAGAGAGCGGATGGCACAGTACGCGGCCCGCCACTTATATCGTCCGGCCGGATCATCCCGCTCGACACCCGAGCCAGGTTCGCTGATCCAGCGAGGAGAGGGGTATGGCAGAGGTCAAGCGCCGCGCCCGGGGCGAGGACTCGATCTACTACGACCGGAGCCGCGACCGCTGGGTCGGGACGATCACGGTCGGCTGGAAGCCCGATGGTCGCCGGGACCGCATCACCGTCCGCGCCAAGACCAAGACCGAGGTCAAGGACAAGCTGCGCGACAAGCACAAGGAACTCGCCGCCGGGGTCCGCACCCCCGCCCATTACACCGTCGAGCAGTGCCTGAAGGACTGGCGGCAGACCTTGAACCCTCAGGCAGCGAGCACCGTGACCGGCTACCGGATCATGTCAAGGCACCTCATCGAGCTGATCGGCGGCATCAAGCTGGCGGACCTGAAGGCCCGCGACGTCCAGTTCGCACTTGCCAAGCTGGCCGCACGCCTCTCCACCCGTAGCGTTACGCTGGCCCGCATGATCCTTGCCCAGGCGATCCGGAACGCCATGGTCAACGATCTCGCGTTCCGGAACGTGGCTGAGCTGGTCAGCGTGCCGAAGGGGAGGCAGGGACGGCCGTCCAAGTCCCTCAACCTGGATCAGGCCCTTGCTGTGCTGGACGCGGCCAAGGGCGAGCGCCTGTGGCCGTACGTCGCCGTGAGCATGCTCGGCGGCATCCGCACCGAGGAGGCGCGTGCCCTGCGCTGGTCCGATGTGGATCTTGAGGCGGGCACCGTGGCCGTCTACCGGTCGGTCCGGGTCACCGGGGAGACCAAGACCGAGAAGTCGCGGCGTGTGTTCCAGATCCCCGAGATCGCCGTGGAAGCGTTGCGGGACCTGGTTCTGAAGCAGGCGGCCGCGCGGGCCAAGGCCGGGACGGCATGGAAAGAGAACAACCTGGTCTTCTGCACGAACCTCGGCGGCCCGATGTACGCGACAGATGTCCGAATGGAGTTCAAGCGGATCACCGGGAAGGCGGGCATCGGTCGAGACTGGACGCCCCGTGAGCTGCGCCACACCTTCGTCTCGCTACTGTCGGATTCAGGCGTCCCGATCGAGCAGATCGCCGACGCGGTCGGCCACTCGAGCACAAGGACAACCGAGGTCGTGTACCGCCACCAGCTCCGGCCGGTCACCCGCACCGCCGCCGTCGCGCTAGGTCCGCTGTTCGAAAGCAAGGGAGAGGCGGAAAGCTAAGGCTACCAGTTAGGCTCCCAAGATCTTGAACAAGCGAACGAACAGGCTTATGAACAGCAGAAACAGTGGAGAATAAGCGTGGACCTGTTTGAGTACCAGGCGAAGGAACTGTTCGCCGAGTATGGCATCCCCGTCCAGCCCGGCAAGGTCGCGACCACGGCCGAGCAGGCGCGCGAGATCGCGGCCGATTTCACCGCCGCCGGTCACCCGCTTGTCGTGGTGAAGGCGCAGGTGAAGGTCGGCGGGCGCGGCAAGGCCGGCGGCGTGAAGCTGGCCGAAGGGCCGGACGAAGCCTATGCCAAGGCCAGCCAGATCCTCGGCATGGACATCAAGGGCCACACCGTGCACTCGGTGCTGATCGCCCAGGCCGTGGACATCGCGGCCGAGTACTACCTGTCCTTCCTGCTCGACCGGTCGAACCGAACCTTCCTTTCGATCTGCACGGTGCAGGGCGGCATGGAGATCGAGGAGGTCGCGCACAGCAGCCCGGACGCGGTGGCGCGGATCCCCGTCTCGGCGCTGGACGGCGTCGACCAGGCCAAGGCGGCCGAGATCATCGCCGCGGGCCGGATCCCGGCGCAGGCCGCCGAGGGCGCCGCCATGCTGGCCGAACGCCTGTGGGCCATGTTCTCCGGCGAGGACGCCACGCTGGTCGAGGTCAACCCGCTGGTGCTCACCCCGGACGGCACCGTGCTCGCCGTCGACGGCAAGGTGACGCTCGACGACAACGCGGCCTTCCGCCACCAGCACGACAGGTTCGCCGACGACACGAGCACCGACCCGATCGAGGCCAGGGCCAAGGCCAAGCACCTCAACTACGTCAAGCTCGAAGGCGAGGTCGGCATCATCGGCAACGGCGCCGGCCTGGTCATGTCCACGCTCGACGTGGTGGCCTACGCGGGCCAGGAGTTCGGCGGCATCCGGCCGGCCAACTTCTTGGACATCGGCGGCGGCGCGTCGGCCGAGGTGATGGCGAACGGCCTGGAGATCGTCCTGTCCGACCCCAGCGTGCGCAGCGTGCTCGTGAACGTGTTCGGCGGGATCACCTCCTGCGACGCGGTGGCCAACGGCATCGTCTCCGCGATCGCCATGCTGGAAGCGCGCGGCGAGCACGTGGACCGCCCGATCGTCGTCCGGCTCGACGGCAACAACGCCGCCGAGGGTCGGCGCATCCTGGAGGAGGCGGCCGTCCCCGTGGTCGAGCAGGTCGCAACGATGGACGGCGCGGCCCGCAGAGCCGCCGAACTAGCGAGTACCGGACTCGCGGCGAGGGGAGCATAGCGGTGGCCATCTTCCTGACCGGCCAGAGCCGGATCATGATCCAGGGCATCACCGGGTCCGAGGGCCGCAGGCACGGCGCCCGGATGCTGGCCGCGGGCAGCACCGTCGTCGGCGGGACTAACCCGCGTAAGGCGGGCCAGACGGTCGAGCTGAACGGCACCCAGGTGCCCGTGTTCGCCACCGTTGCCGAAACGATGGCGGCGACCGGGGCCGACGTGTCGGTGGTGTTCGTGCCGGCGTCCGGGACCAAGGACGCGGTGATCGAGGCCATCGAGGCGCGGGTCCCGCTGTGCATCGTGATCACCGAGGGCGTCCCGGTACACGACACCGCGGAGTTCTGGGCGCTCGCCGGCGCCGCGGGTAACCAGACCCGGATCATCGGGCCGAACTGCCCGGGCGTCGCCTCCCCCGGCAAGTCCAACGTCGGCATCATCCCGGCGGACATCACCAGCGAGGGCAGGATCGGGCTGGTCTCCAAGTCCGGCACGCTGACCTACCAGATGATGTACGAACTGCGCGACATCGGCTTCTCCACCGCGGTCGGCATCGGCGGCGACCCGGTGATCGGCACCACCCACATCGACTGCCTGCAGGCCTTCCAGGACGACCCGGAGACCGACGCGATCGTGATGATCGGCGAGATCGGCGGTGACGCCGAGGAGCGCGCGGGCGCGTACATCGAGCAGCACGTGAGCAAGCCCGTCGTCGGCTACGTGGCCGGCTTCACCGCCCCTGAGGGCAAGACGATGGGCCACGCCGGCGCGATCATCTCCGGTTCCTCAGGCACCGCCCAGGCCAAAAAGGAAGCCCTGGAAAAAGCCGGCGTCCGCGTGGGCAAGACCCCAAGCGAAACGGCGGCCCTCGTCCGCGAGGTCATGGGACGATAACCGGCGCGCTGTGCTGGCCCGGGGGGGCGACCCCCCGGAACCCCCCGGATGCGCTGTGCTGGCCCGGGGGGGCGACCCCCCGGAACCCCCCGGATGCGCTCCGCGCCCCGCGTCGGTGCTCGCCGTAGTACCGGCGCTCGCCCGGGCACAAGGCCCGGGCTCGCTGGCCGGTGGGAGCTTTCGCTCCTACCCTGTCCGTAACGCGGCGCGCCTGTTTTGGGGTCGGGCTGATCGTTGCGAGTATCGGGTTTATGAGTGTTTCCGCCGAGGCTCGGTCGGCTGCGGACGATCCGGAGGTGCCGGAGGATGCCGGGGCGCCTGAGTCGGCGCGGCCGCTCGTTGTTACCGGGGCGATCGCGGCCGGGGCGGCGGCGGCTACCGGGCTCGGGGCGCTTACCACGCTGGTGGCGATCGGCTGGATCACGGCGCCGCACGTGGGGATCGGCAGCGGGCTCGGCGGTGTGCTGCGGACGGCCGCGCTGCTGTGGCTGGTCGCGCACCACGTGGGTATCACGGTGCGCGGGGCCGGGCGGATCGGGCTGCTCCCGCTCGGGCTGGTGCTGCTGCCCGGCGCGCTGCTGGCGCTGGCCGGGCGATGGGTGGTGCGCACGGGCGCGGTCACCCGGCTGCGCCACGTCGGCTACGTCGCCGTCGCCATCGCCCTCCCGTACACCCTGCTGGCCGGCGCGCTCGCGGTAGCCAGCAGAACGGCGGTGGCCGCACCCTCGCTCTGGCAGGCAGTGGTCGCGTCGTTCCTGCTCGCGTTCGTCGCGGGCGGGCTGGGCGCCGCCCGCGCGCTGGCGCCCTGGTCCCGGCTGGCCGGCTTCATGTCGGCCCGGCCGCGATCGATCGTGCTCGGCGTGCTCGGCGCCGTCGCCCTGCTGACCGCGGCCGGCGCGGTGCTGGCCTGCGGCTCGCTCGCGGAGCACCTGCCGGAGGTCAGGGCGGCGACCGACGCGCTCGATCCCGGCCTCGGCGGCGCGGCGCTGCTGCTGCTCGCCCAGCTTGCCTACGTGCCCAACGCGGTCATCTGGGCGGTCGCCTACATGCTCGGCCCCGGGTTCGTCTTCGGCACCGGGACCGTGGTCGCCCCCACCGGCTCCGCGCTCGGCGCGCTGCCGATCTTCCCGATGCTCGCGGCCATGCCGTCGGGGGCACGGCCCGGCGGCCCATCCTGGGTGCTGATCCTCGTGCTCGCGGCGCCCTACCTGGCCGGCGTGTTCGGCGGCGTCATCACGGTGCGCATCATGCCCACCCCGGTGATGGAGGCGGCGCCGCTGTGGGGGTTCTGCACGGGCGCGTCGGTCGGCGCGCTGGCCGGCCTGGCCGCGGCGCTCGCCGGCGGCCCGCTCGGCGACGGCAGGCTGGCCGCGGTCGGCCCGTCCGGCCTGACGACCGGCCTTGTCGGCATCCTCCAGATCGGCGTCACCTCCGCGCTGGCCGCCGCGGCCGCGAACTGGCTGATCCTGCGCCGCGGCGCCAGGCGCATCGCCGGATCCAAGACCCGCGCGAAGCCGGAGTGGGAGCCAAAGGCGGAGCCGGAGCAAAGCACCCCGGTACCCGTCCCCGTGCCCCGGACCGTCGGCGTGGTAGACGAGACCGACGACGCCGAGGGCCACCGCATCTACATGAACCCCTGGGCCAAAGACCCAGGCCCCCCAGATGTCCCAGAAGACCCGGACGCCTGGTAAACCCCACGCCCTGAACCCGCCAAGAAGGTAGTGAACGCTACAACGCATACCGTTTTCGGTACGCAACGCCACGTTCACTCCCGCGCCGGCCCCGGCAAGGACCCGCGCCGGCCCCGGCAAGGACCCGCTATTTGCCGTTCTCGAGGACGCCGAACTCGTTGCCGACCGAGTTGGTGAACTGCGTGTGACAGACCTGCTGCGCGACGTTGGTGTTGGCGCTGGCCATGCAGTTGTAGTACGTGCTCAGCTGCGGCCAGAACACCACGAGCACCAGCAGCCACAGCGCGCTGAAGGCCAGGCCGAGCGAGCCGAGCACCACGCCGCCGATCGCCCCGCGCGGCCGGGCAGTGCCGCCGCGCCGCGCCCGCCTGCTGGCGCTGGCACCGAGCCAGATCGCGGTCAGCGCGAACACCAGCGCGACCACGGCCACCAGGATTCCCCGCCGCAGGTTGCCCAGGCCAAGGAAGAGCCCGAGCAGGCTGAGGAAGCCGATCGAGAGCGCGGCAACGGCGCGCTGGCGCAGCGCGGAATCGGGAGGCGGCAACTGCCGGCGGGCCGGCGACGTTCCCCTGGGCTGCGGCCCGCGTCCCCCTGGCGACTGGTATCTGGCCATCGGCATCTATTTTGCCCCCTCCGGGGAGCGCCTGGTCACGTGCCTTAGGGTTGCCGGAGGGACGCAGCAGGCAACAAGGAGAAGGTCAAGAACGATGGGCGCGCGGCTGGTCGTCCTCGTCTCCGGCGAGGGAACCAACCTGCAGGCCCTGATCGACGCCTGCCGCGACGCGGACTACGGCGCCCAGGTGGTCGCAGTCGGCGCCGACCGCACCGGAATCAACGCCCTGACCAGGGCAAACCAAGCGGGCATCGAGACCTTCACCGTCCGGCTGAAGGACCACGAGACCCGGGCGGACTGGGACGTGGCGCTCGCCCGCGCGGCACAAGCGCACGCGCCGGACCTGGTCGTGCTGGCCGGGTTCATGAAACTGGTCGGCCGGCCGTTCCTCGACGCGTTCGGCGGCCGGTGCGTGAACACCCACCCGGCACTGCTACCGTCGTTTCCCGGGCCGCACGGCGTCCGGGACGCGCTGGAGCACGGGGTGAAGGTCACCGGCTGCACCGTGCTACTCGTCGACGACGGCGTCGACGCGGGACCGATCGTCGCGCAGGCGTCTGTCCCGGTGGCCGAGGATGACGACGAGCCGGCGCTGCACGAGCGGATCAAGGTGGCCGAACGCGCCCTGCTCGTCGAGATGGTCGGCCGGATGGTACGCGACGGCTGGAGTGTCGACGGCAGGAAGGTAAGGATCGGCAAGTGACTCGGATCCCGATCAGCCGCGCGCTGATCAGCGTCTATGACAAGACCGGCGTCCAGGACCTAGCGCGCGGGCTGCAGGAACAAGGCGTCGAGATCGTCTCCACCGGCAGCACGGCGGCCACGATCGCCGCGGCCGGGGTGCCCGTCACCCCGGTGGAGGAGCTGACCGGCTTCCCCGAGTGCCTCGACGGCCGGGTCAAGACGCTGCACCCGAGGGTGCACGCGGGCCTGCTCGCCGACACCGCCAACGCGGCCCACCAGGCCGAGCTCGCGCGGCTCGGCATCGCGCCCTTCCAGCTGCTCGTGTCGAACCTGTACCCGTTCGAGGCCACCGTCGCCTCGGGGGCAGCGCCTGAGCAGTGCGTCGAGCAGATCGACATCGGCGGCCCCGCCATGGTCCGCGCCGCCGCGAAGAACCACGGCTCGGTGGCCGTCGTGACCGAGCCGTCCAGGTACGCCGACGTGCTCGCGGCGCTCGCCGAGGGCGGCTTCACGCTGGACCAGCGCAGGCAGCTTGCCGCCGAGGCGTTCGCGCACACCGCCGGCTACGACGTCGCGGTCGCGTCCTGGTTCGCGTCCGGCTACGCGCCAGACCAGACCGCGCGGGATACCGGCTGGCCCGCGGTCGCCGGCGGGCTCTGGCGGCGTGCCGAGGTGCTCCGTTACGGCGAGAACCCGCACCAGCGCGCGGCGCTTTACGCAGAAAATCATTTTTTTACCGAACGAGCGGTGGTTAACCGCCCCGCGGACCGGACCGGTGTCGCGGGTGCCGAACTCCTGCACGGCAAGCCCATGTCCTACAACAACTACGTGGACGCGGACGCCGCCCGGCGCGCGGCGTATGACTTCGCGGCGCCGTGCGTGGCCATCGTCAAGCACGCCAACCCGTGCGGGATCGCCGTCGGCGCCGACCTCGCCGACGCGCACGCCAAGGCGAACGCCTGCGACCCGGCCTCGGCCTTCGGCGGGGTGATCGCGGCCAACGGCCCGGTGACCGCGGCGCTTGCCAGGCAGATCGCCGAGGTGTTCACCGAGGTGGTGATCGCCCCCGACTTCGACCCCGAGGCGCTGGACATCCTGTCCGCGAGCAAGAATGTCAGATTGCTACGCTGCGCCGCAACCGCCGCCGACGCCGCCACGCCCAGCGTGCGGGGGGGAGCCCTCCCCTCCGCACCCCCCCAGTGGCGGCAGGTGAGCGGCGGCATCCTGATGCAGTCGGTGGACCTGGTGGACCAGCCGGGCGACGCCCCGGCGCACTGGGAGCTGAAGGCAGGCCCGGCGGCGACTCCGGAGCAGCTCGCCGACCTCGCGTTCGCCTGGCGGGCCTGCCGGGCGGTCAAGTCCAACGCCATCTTGCTCGCCGCCGGCGGCGCCTCGGTCGGCGTCGGCATGGGCCAGGTCAACCGGGTGGACGCGGCCCGGCTGGCGGTGCTGCGGGCGGT
>JBOHCG010000050.1:0-23716 GCA_050698735.1 Streptosporangiaceae bacterium
CGCTAAGTAACATCATTTTGGGCGGACCGGCCGCGCCCGCCTCCGACCCTGCTGCGGATCGCCCCCATTTGGCTACATTCCGTAATATCGGAACTGTAGTGCAGCAGCGGCTGACCTCCCTCTTCCAGACCCTCCGATCGGGCAAGCCAGTAGAGACATCCGATGGCCGGGGAAATGACATCACCCGGTGGTATTACATCGACATCTCCAGGGCGCTGAACGACCTAATAGACCGCGAAGACGCGATCGTATCCGTCCCTGCGGACCGTAAGGTGCTCGATTCCCGCCGGAAAATAGTGCAGGACCTGAGCACGCAGCAGGCAGAGTGTGCCGCCGGTATGTTCCCGCTGCGGCTAGCTCTCGATTCGTCCTCGGTGACCGCGTGGCTGCGGGACTTCGTCAGCTCCAACGATGCCGGATGGGACATCTGGGACAAGTTCGAGCGAAAGGTACTAGAGAACGTCAAGAACTACCAGCTGCCAGTGATCCGGCTGGCGAAGGAGACGCCTAAGGAGGCTGTGTGCACGGTCTTCGAGAAGGTCAACACAGGCGGCGTGCCACTCAACGTGTTCGAGCTGCTCACCGCCACCTACGCCGGTGATCCCGATTACATCAAGTCACATGAGGAGGACTTCCACCTTCCGGAGCAGTGGAAGACCGCTTACGACGACATCGCCTCGCACAGCGTCTTCCAGGACCTCAAGGACACCGATTTCCTTCAGGCGATCACCCTAGTCTCCACGCACTTCCGCCGCCGCGGACGGACTGACACCGACCCATTTACTCAGCCAGCTGCGAGCTGCAAACGCGGAGATATCCTCGATCTCCCGCTCGATGAGTACCTCAAGTGGTCATCGCAGATCGTGTCGGCGCTATACTGGGCCGCCGAATTCCTCAAGCGGCAGGGAGTTTTCGGACCGGCTGATCTTCCGTACCGCAGCCAGATCGTTGCGCTAGCCGCGATCCGCGCAGTTCTCGGACCTGAAGCAGATTCCCGGGACGCGGAAGCGCAGATCACGAAATGGTACTGGTGCGGCGTCCTTGGCGAGCAGTACGGCGGGTCGCCGGACAGTAGGCTCCCCCGCGACCTCGAACAGGTCGTGGCGTGGGTGCGTGGCGGACGCGAGCCAGCCTCCGTCACCGAGGCCAACTTCCCGCCGGCCCGACTGGATACCATGAGCAGCCGGAACAGCGCCGCCTACAAGGGCGTGCTGGCGCTGCTGATGCGCGAGGGTGCCACGGACTGGACGTACGCCAAGGAACCGATTAACGCGACGATCTACGCGGACCAACAGATAGATGTGGCGCTCATCTTCCCGAAGGCGTGGTGCGACAAGAATGGGATTCGCAAGGAGCGCCGGGACAGCATCGTGAATAAGACACCGCTTACGAACCGGACGCGGCGGATCATGGGTAACCAGTCCCCGGATATCTACCTTCAGCAGATCGAGGCGGAGGCGGGTCTGCCAGGCAACTGGCTGGATGACATCATCCAGACCCACCGGGTCAACCCGAAGTACCTGCGGGGAGGGCGGGTGGTTGGCAATGGCCCGCAGAACAGTGACTTCGATGGCTTTTACCGGGCACGTTCAGCGGCGTTGAAGGAACTCATCGACGATGCGATGGGTAAGCAAGGAGCCGGGGTTGAGCGGCAGGAGGACGAATGAGCGAACAAATTCGCGAGTTCTTTGCCCGGGCCGCCGCCGCGCCGGTCAACCTGACGATCCGCGAGTTGCTGGCGGTCTGGGGGTTCAAGGCGCGGACCTTCGAGAGTGTTGACCGGATTAATAGTAGCCTCTCCGCCGCTGGGCTCGAGTGTCGGCCGGACCTCGGAGATGGCGGCTTGGACACGCTCGTGCGGGTTAGTGTTCGCGGTCTTGAGGCGGAGGCTACCGGCGTCGGCGATGCAGCGGAAGAAGACGAGCCGCTGCAACTGCCTCAAGTCGCGCCGCGCATCGGATCGATCCCATCGGCTAGGGCTGGAGTAATCCCAGTGGGACCCGATCAGAGCCTTGGGTACGCCCGCTCTCTCATGATTGAACACGACTACTCCCAGCTACCCGTTATGGCAAGCGAACGGGACCTCAGAGGTTTCGTGAGCTGGCGGACGATCGCGCAGGCCCAGCTCGCCAACCCGAAGATCAGCTTGGCAGACGCGACCAACCCTCACCCCTATGTGGTAGGCGTCGACGACAGTCTTCTCGACCAGGTGCGTGACATCTACGAGGGCGACTTCGTATTCGTCAAGGCCCATGACGACCGGATCTGCGGCATCGTCACCACTGCTGATCTCGGCTTTCAGTTCCGTGACCTCACGATGCCGTTCTTTCAGGTCGGCGAGATTGAGAGCCGACTACGCGTGTGTATCAACCGCGTCTTCGGCCCAGAGGAACTGCGCCAGGTCACCGGGCGGCAGGAACTGAAGTCCGCGGACGACATGATGTTCGGCCAGTACGTCCAGTTGCTGAAGGACGAGGCACGATGGAGGCGGATGCGCTGGGAGGGAATCGATCACACCAGGTTCATCGATTCGCTGGACTCTACCCGCAAGATCCGCAACAAGATCATGCACTTCGGGGAAGAACTCAGCGACACGGACAAGCAGCGACTCATGCGCTGCCTCAACTACATGCGGACGATGTTGCCACTGCGATTACCGCGTCCCTCTTCCTGGGGTCTTGCGAATCGGCCGGTGATCCCGTCCACGGTGCAAGGAAGGTCAACTTCCTAAACGAGTCGTCGATCAGCTAGCGCTCGCTGGATCGCTCGGTTGAAGGGCGGACGCGCTGAGCGCGCCCGCCTGCCGATGGTTGGCAAGGACATGTGCGTAGTCTTCGGTCAGATTCGCGTCGGCCTGTTCCTCGGTTAAGCCCGTTATGTCCGATTAGTACGTTTCTCGTTTCTGATCTTAATCGGCCGTTTTGTCACCCTTGATCCATGGCCGAATTTCGCCTTCCCACACCCATGCACCATCCGATGAGTATGGGCAGTGCTGCCACTTCGGCTGGCGGGGATTAGCCGGTGGCTGTGGTCGCGACGCTGAGCAAAGGCTACGACCTGGACTACATCTGGAAGCAGGTCGACCGCGGCCCGGCCAAGGACGCGGCCGGGTACTACATCCAGGCCAGCGAGACCGGCGGGGAGCCGCCCGGCCGTTGGTGGGGCCCCGGCGCCAAGGCCATCGGCTTCGAGCCCGACCAGAACGTCGAACGCCAACCTTACGACCTGCTCTTCGGCCAGCGTAAAGCTCCCGACGGCACCTCCCTGGGCAGGCCACCGGACGGCGGCCGTAAAGCCGCCGACCTATACGCAGCGCTGCTGGCCGCCGAGCCGCACGACACCGCCGAACGCAGACGCGAGCTGCGGATCGAAGCGACCAGGCAAACCCGGCAAAGCCCCCTCTTCTTCGACCTGACCCTGTCCCTGTCCAAATCCATCTCGATCTTCCACGCCTCCCTCGGCGAGAACGCCCGCCTGGCCCGCCAAGCCGGAGACCAGCAAGGCGACCAGTATTGGTCCGCCCTGGTCACCGAAGTCGACGACATGATCTGGCAGGCCGTGCACGCCGGGTTCGCCTACTTCCAGCGCGAGGCCGGCTACACCCGCACCGGCTCCCACAACACCCGCGTGCACGGCCGGGAGACCGGCCAGTGGCACGAGGCCGACCTGGCCGTGGCGCACTGGCTGCAGCACACCTCCCGCGACGGCGACATGCAGCTGCACGTCCACTCCCAGATCGCCCACGTCGCCCGGACCGTCACCGACGGCAAATGGCGGGCCCCGGACTCGCTGGGCTACAACGAGCACCTCGGCGCAGTCGCCGCGATCGTCTCCCAGCACCTGGAAGAAGCCCTCACCGCCCGGTTCAGCCTGGAATGGGTCGCGCGGGATGACGGGCACGGGTTCGAGATCAAGGGCATCAGCGGCGAGATGATGCGCCTGTTCTCCTCCCGCCGGGAATCGATCACCGCGGACCTGCGCGACCGCGCGGCGCAGTTCGAGCAGCAGTACGGACGCAAGCCGTCCCAGCGCGAACTCGCGCAGCTCAGGCAGGCGTCGAACTTCGCCACGCGCGCGGCCAAGACCAAGACGCTGGAAGCCGCGCAGCTGCACCAGGGCTGGGCTGACAAGCTCGCGCGCACGCTCAGCGTGAACCTGGCATCGGTCGCGCCGTCGGTATGGCCCGCCGCAACCGGCCGCGCGGTCGCGCACCCAGACAGCTCACGCAGTCCCGCCCTCACCCAGCTCGAGCTGTCCCGCGCCGCGCAGAAAGCAGTCGCGCTCGCGCAGCAGGAAAAGAGCACCTGGACCCGCGCCGACGTGATCAAGTACCTCGGCCGGGTCCTGCCCCGCCCCGGAACGGACCCCGCCGCAGCCGTCGCCCTGCTCGAGAACCTGGCCGACCGGGCACTGCGGTCGGAGTTCGAGCCGGTCACCTGCCTGGAGGCACCCGAGCCCGCGCAGGTTCCGCGCAGCCTGCTGCGCGCCGACGGCCGCAGCATCTACCAACGTCACGGCGGCACCCGCTACGCCACCCACGCGCAACTGGTCATGGAAGAACGCATGCTCGCGCAAGCCCGCGCCACCACCGCGCCGCGCCTGACCCGCGCGCAAGCCGCGCACGCGCTCGGCGCCGACCCCGCGCAGCTCGACGACGCGCTGACCGGCCGCCCGCGCGGCGCGCACGACCAGTGCACCCGAACCGGCCTGCGTGAAGACCAGGCCGCCGCCGCGCTGTCCGTCCTGACTGACGGCCAGCGCGTCTCCGTCATCAACGCCCCGGCCGGGTCCGGCAAGACTCGCGTGCTGACCGAAACCGCCCGCGCCTGGACCGAAGCGGGGCTAGGACAAGTCGTAGGAATCACCGCGTCCCAGTCGGCCCGCAACACCCTGGCCGCCGGGGTCCCGGTGTCCTGCAACGCCGCCCAGTTCCTGGGCCACCTCCCGGGCCGCCGCGGCGCCCGCGGCCCGGTCGAGACCGGCCCCGCCCCGCTGCTGGTGATCGACGAGGCCTCCACGATGCCCGCCCCGGACCTGGCCGACCTGATCGCCTACGCCGAAGCCCGCGGCGGGAAAGTGATCCTGGCCGGCGACACCAGCCAGCTCCAGGCCGTGCAGAACGGCGGCGGCATGTCCCTGCTCGCCGACGCCCTCGGCTACGCCCGCCTCGCCGAGCCGACCCGGTTCCGCGCCGCCTGGGAACAGGCCGCCAGCCTGCGGCTGCACGATGGCGACACCACCGTCCTGACCGACTACGACCAGCACGGCCGCATCCTCGGCGGCGACCCCGAGCAGATGATGGACGCCGCCGCGGCCGCCTACGCCGCGCTGTCCGCCGACGGCACCGACACCCTGCTGATGGCCGCCGACCACGCGCTGCGCCGCGAACTGTCCCGCCGCATCCGCGACGACCTGATCCACCTCGGCATCGTCGCCGACGGCCCCGCGGCCCGCATCGCCGACGGCGCCCAGGCCAGCCCCTGTGACCTGATCACCTGCACCCGCAACGACCACACCGTCGAGGCAGGCGAACCCGGCCGCACCCTGGCCAACGGGGACCTGCTCCGCATCGAGGCCGTCACCCCGGGCGGCCTGATCGTCCGCCGCGCCTTGGACGCCGACCCGCACACCGGCCAGCGCCGCTGGACCGACCGCACCTTCACCTACCAACATCACGGCGACGCCGAACTCGGCTACGCGGTCACCGACCACGTGGCCCAGGGCCGCACCGTGCACACCGGCCTGGCCGTTATCACCGGCACCGAAGACCGCCAGCACGCCTACGTCGCGCTGACCCGCGGCACCGACGCCAACCTCGCCTACGTGTTCACCGTGTCCCCGAAGCGCGCCGACCCCGTGCCCGGCCCGCGGCCTGCTCCCGAGCTGGCCCGCTATGACCATATTCATTCGGAACGAACCGGCGTACCCGCCCCGGTCACCCCGCCCGTCCAGCATGGTGAGGCGCTGGGCGTGCTGTCGGCCGTGCTGGACCGCGACGGCCAGCAGCTGTCAGCCACCCAGACCCGCGACCAGGCCCTCGCCAACGCCGACCACCTGGCCGTGCTGCACGCGATCTGGACCGCCGAAACCACCCCCGCCCGCCAGCAGCGGTACCGCGGCCTGCTCCTGGGCGTCCTGCCCCCGGGATCCCTCTGCGAGCCGGGCCACCAGGCCCGGTGGCTGTGGCGCACCCTGCGCGGCGCCGAGCTGGCCGGCCTGGATGCCGGGCAGGTCCTAGCCGAGGCGATCGCCGAACGGGACCTGGCCGGCGCCCGCGACCTGCCCAGCGTCATCGACGCCCGGATCCGGTACCGGCTCGGCGCCCTGGTCCCGCTCCCGGCCAGCCCCTGGTCCGCGCAGGTCCCCGCCATCGCCGACCCAGAACGCCGCGCCTACGCCGCGCAGATCGCCGCGCTGATGGACGCCCGTAAGGACCGGATCGGCGAGCACGCCGCCGAACACGCCCTGCCCTGGGCCATCACCGCCCTCGGCCCGGTCCCCGGGCATCCACCAGACCGGCTGGACTGGCAGAAGCGGGCCGCCTCCATCGGCGCCTGGCGGGAACTATCCGGCTACCACCACCCCACCGATCCCATCGGCCCCGAGCCCGCCGCGGCCGCCCCAGACAAGCGCGCCGCCTGGTACGAGGCCCTCACCGCCCTCGGCCCGGCCGACGGCCCCGACGTCCGCGGCATGCCCGACGGGACGCTGCTGCACCTGCGCGACACCTACCCCACCGAAACTGCCTGGGCACCCCAATACGTTGGCGACGAACTCCGCCAGGTCCGCGCCGCCGCCTGGAACGCCCGCCTAGCCAACATCCGCGCCAGCGCCGAAGCCAAAGCCGCCGCCAGCCGCGGCCAGCACGCCGCCGCCGCCCGACAGCAGGAACTCGCGGACAGCCACCAGGCCCTGCACGAGGCCTACCGGCACCGCGAGACCGTGTTCGCCGCCACGATGGCCGACCGGGCCGACTGGGATGCCGCCACCCGCCAGCAACGCCACCTGGCCGTGGCCGCCGACGCCGAACTACGCCGCCGCCACCCGGGCCAGCACTACCCGCCGCTACGCTCGGCCGAACCCCAGCCCGCCACCCAAGCCCAGCGCGACGAACTCACCCTCACCGCAGGCCAACAGACCCCCCAGCTGGACCAGTGGACCAAAGACCTCGCCGCCGCCCACCGCACGTTCGCCGACACGCTCGCCGAACGGCAGAGCCTGACCATCCCCTCCGAGGATCCCCACTACGGAGACCTCGGCCAGGCATTCCCACCCTGGCCAGGACCAGCCACCGGCGCTATTTTGCAACCGCCCAAACCCGAGATCCACCCGTCCCCGCACATCCTCCAGCGCGCCGCAGACCGCGACGCCGATCGGGAGGCCGCAGATTGACAGTGCCCCGGCGCATCCTGGACCAGGGAGGTGACCACGATGACAGCCATCACTATCACCGGCATGGGCCTGACCGGCGCAGTGCGAATCACTTGGGTCCAGGACAACCTGGCCCACGTGCTGCACCACAGCGACACCGATGAGACCTCCGGCACCTGGACCGGCCTGGCCTGCCCCGGCTACGGCCTGACGCTCGGCGCCGACGTGAACAACGCGACACTGCAGCACCTAGCCGCCGCCAGGGGCGAGATCGCCGACCTCATCTGGGAAGCCCCCGACGAGCTCACCACCGAACACGGCCAAGTGTTCCAGGCCGCGATCCGCGCTCATCACGCCGACGATTCCGAGCGCGCCGAACAGCTCTGGGGCAACGTCCGGGCCATCTGGTCACAGGCCTGGTCGGCGAACTACGCGGTGCTGGAATTCTTCCAGAACACGGGCCTGACCCGGTTCGCGCCGGTCAAACCCCAGCACTGGGTGGCCGCCTCCTTCGAGCACCACACCAGCCCGCATGGCCTACCGAGGCCCCACATCCACAACATCGTCCTGACCAATATGACCACAGCAGCGAACCTGCTTGTCGGCAATCGGATTGCCGCAGTGGCCAGCCGGTGCCGCGCCGAGCCGGATGATCTGGGTGTAGCTGCGCACCTAGCCGTTGATCGGTTGACGCCCGGATCTGCCGAATAGCGGGCGTTGCGCTTTCGTATATCTATGCACTTACCTGTATGCCGTCAGTAGCCGACGTCGATCATCGATTCAGCCTTGCCGTTCCTATCGCGGGCGCGCCGACTCTGGGCGCCCCAAAAGGGTAGTCGTGGCGCGCTCGAAGACACGCAGATTATACGGTTCTGTCTTTCATTGAAGCCTGCACCGCTGCGGCAATATCTGGATTTGCTGCGTCGTCAACCCTGTAGTCTGGCCGTGGCACGTATTATTAGGGAAGCTGTCGGGCGCTGGGCCACCGGACTGCGGCTTTGACCTCTCACCTGCTGGCTTTGCCGGGATACCGGCCACCCATCCGCAGGGGTACTACTTGACAATGGGGGGCAGCTCGCTGGTACGGTCGAACCACTGGCGATATTCTTCGAGGTGCTCGGTGCTCGTCCCTGTGTCCTCCCAGATGTGGGTCGGCAGCTTGTCTTCGTCGAACGGCAGCTGTGTTCCCTTCCTGGCGCTGATCACAACTCTTCGGCGGCGCGCCAATGCGTATCCGAGTTCCATCGTGCAGTTCGGCCGGACACCCGTTAGATCGACAATGACAAGACCAGCCCGGTGTATGGCTTCAAAGATCTCGACGTTGATGAACGCCGCTTGCGGTCTCCCCCGGCCCATGTCGTGGGGAGTAAATCCGCGCTCGGCGACGACAGCGTCGACAACGTCGCGGAAGAACCGCTCGACGGCGGGGTAGTCGGGATGGCTCGTGTTGAGCAGTCGAACATAGAAGGCCGGACGTGGTCTCAAGTCAGTCAGGAGTTTCGCAGCTTGCCGTGCCATTGCGGCAGTGTTGGTATCTGTTCGCAGGCGTAGGTTCGAAATGCGTGCCGTAGCGCTGCCGGCCCCATTACGCAGACGGAAGAAGTCATCTGGGTTGGCGATCGCCCGCGCGTGCAGGAAGCGGCTGCCACCGTTGCCATCATGGTTGTACGCGCCTAGCTCAGCGCGGATGGGAACGACCGGTTTACCCTCGTCGCTGTACAGTTCAGCGAGATGCTCGGCGCCGGCTCCGCCGCCCAATGCAAGAAGGATGTCGCCACGGAGCACCTGGCGCTCGCGAATGATCCCGGCCATGCGCCAGCCGGGGGGCGCGACCACGAGCTGAAAATCCGACCGTCGGCAGCACCGCTCCCAGATCTCTGTCCGGTTCGCGGGGATCTTGTCCAGCCCGCGCTGGCTTGTAACGGCCACGAAGCGCTCAGGGCGCAGCAGCGGCCATCCGGGCGCTGGGTCGGGCACGTCGGCGATCACTTCGAGAGCCGTCCAGTCGAAGATGCACGGTTGCCCTGTGTCGTTGCAAGGCTCATCGCCGGCGCCTAGGACGAGGCCTCCTCCGTATGCGATCGTCTCCGCGGCGAGTGTGCGGACGAAGGAGTGTGCTGCGGCGATGAGGGCGGCATCGCCGTCTGCGGCGGCACTGCCGGTGATGTGGACACGCAGCCCGTGCACTACTCCTCGCTTTCCCGCATGACCGGAGATGGGTCGAGTTCGGCGGCGGCGATGATGAGGTCGTCGGCTGTCAGCGCGCGTTCGGGATAGGCACGAGCGATCGCAGCTGGCAGGAGCCGTGTCTGGATGTCGGAGAATGTGAAGCTCGGGCGCTCGCCGTGTGGCCCTGTGATGTCTGCTAGCTTGTCGAGCAGTTGCGGATTGGTGGTCACGCCGGCCAGGGCCGCTGTAAACAGTTCACGGCGCTCCTGTTCATCCGGGCGCTGGAATTCATCGATCAGGGCAGCCCGGCGCAGGATGGCCGGGTCGAGCGCCGTGTACCGGTTGGTGCACAGAAAGATTAGGAGACGGCCGCTGAGCTGACGTGCGTCGTCGATCTTCTGGATCAGCGTGTTGACGCCAACCCGGTCTTCGTGATGGGCACGCTCCGCGCCGCGATTGAAGGCGAGTGCGTCGCCTTCGTCGATGATCAGCGCGACGAAGCGCTTGCGCCCAGCCAGCGTGATGGCCTCGGTGAATGCGTCGCTGATCAGGGTACTCATCTCACCGACGTGGCCGATGCCGCGGACGCGTGTCGAGAGCCTGAGAAGGAACCCATCTGTGCCCAGGGCCCGCGCCAGTGCATCGGCGGCGGCCTCGGCAGTGGCCGTCTTGCCTGTCCCCACGTCGCCGTGGAAGATGACAAGCGGGTACCGGTCGCCGAGCGAGGCGACGAGGCTTCCGCCGCTATGAAATCGCTCCGCCCAGCGCTTGACCCCGTCGACGTCGGCCAAGAGACGCATGTGCCCGGCAAGGCGATCGAATCGGCGTGTGAACCCTACGAGCCGCGCAGCCTGTGCGCGCAGCGCTTCGTCCGGAAGCTCCCGGCGAGACTCGAAAGCACTGCTGGTGGCGGGATTCATGCGGAGTAGTCCGTCCTTTCCATTCCGTAGGCACCGCTGGCGTAGCGGCGGCCGGCTGAGCTCGTCATGGTCCCGTAGCTGCCGTCGAAGTCGCTCACGCCCCAGCCGGGCATGTGGAGCGCTGCGAACGCGTCACGCTTGGCTTGCGTCAGCGCACGCCATTTCTCGGTGAAGTAGATGATCAATTCCAGGCTGTCGCCGGTGTAACTCTGCCAGTAAATGTCCCCGGGACGGTCCGACGACCAGCCGGACGCGTTGGTCGAGACGCGGTAGACCGATGCATTGCGAATGGCGCCGGCCGACGTCTTGAGCTGCAGGTGCACCTCCTGCAGGTACTGTTCCGCGGTGATCGCCATGATCTGCTCGATGGTCTGGGTGACAAACGCCGATGTGTGCAGGCCGGTCCACTCCGCGGTGATCTTGTATTCGGCCGCGAACGATGCGTAGACACGCCGGATGTCGTCACGGTTGAAGCTCTGCGTCAGGGTTATGGTCATCGCATTCAGTCAATCGAGAAGTTGCTGCCGAACAGTTCTTTCCAGTACGAGATCGTTTCGCCTTTGCCGGGAAGCTCTTGCGCCCAGGTGATGGTCTCGTATGCCTGGCGGGCGGACGCTACGAGCGCGTCGCGCTCGCCCGGCTTGATGCGTGCGGCGACGTTGTTGTCGTTGTTGGCCGGATCGACGATCACAACCGGATCGCTGAAATTCGAGGCGTCGGCGTTGTCGAAGGCGACTCCGGAGGCTAGGTCGCGCATGATGAACAGGAATAGGCGGCGCATGCTCTCCTCCAGCCCGACGGCCGGCCCGTCGCGGTCGATCAGGTAGCTGAGCAGGAGCTCTAGGTGGAACGACTGGATGCCGTCGAGTTCCTGCCAGTTGCGCCAGCGCTTCGCCATCCGCAGGGCCGGAGCGAGAAGCGGATCGCGGCGAGAGTGGGCGCGGTAGTGGTCAATATGGACCTTCACGCTTGTCTTGACGCAGATCCCCGAGCGTGAGTACTGGAAACCGTAGATCGCGTCGGAGTCGAGCGACACGATCGGAACGAGGTCGGCCTCTAGGCCCGTTCCCCTGAAGACGATGCCGAAGACGCGCGCGCCTTCCTCGAAGTCATCCGGGTTCTTTTGCGGGTAGGCGGCCGCTAGCAGCTCCTTGATCAGCTGTTGGAGCCCGGCGATGTCGAAGGCCGAGGTGTCATCGACACGAAAGTAGACACCCACGTCGGCGTCCACCGGCCGACCTGCGCGCGGCCGGTTGCTTGTCCCCTTTTCCAGTGAGCCGGCCCGGCGGAACTTCTGTATCCGGTACGAACCATCCCGGGCCAGGACTGACTCCAGTTTCTCAAGGAGCCGGTTGACCTGCTGGCGGTACTCATTGCGCTCGTCGCCTGGCAGCGCGAGCTTGTTGGCAACATAGCCGCAGAGCTCCTTGTCGGTGAGCTTCACCGCGCGCCCTCCCATGCGAAGAGCCGGTTGAAGATATCCGCCTGCTCGACAGCATCATCGAGCGCGTTATGAGTGTGTTGCCGCCCCGAGGTCAGACCCGGAGGCAAGTCATCGCGGCCAGCCTTACCTAGGGTGACGCGGGCTTTCTGCTGGTACATCGTCTTCATGTCGAGCGCTCCGGAGAAGCCGAATGGCGACTCGCCGGCGAAGTTCACGAAGTACCAGTGCAAGAACATCCAGTCGAAGACGACGGGGTACCCGACCAGTACCGGCCGCGCGCCGACGGTCTGCGCGGCGACCCACTCAGCCGCCTCGCGCATCGCCGCGCCGGGCTCGGCGCCCTCATGTATCAGCGCCTTCCGGTCAAGGCCAGCGACCGCCAGCGCCGCTTGGTCGAACTCCTCGGAGATCGGCTGCAGTTCACGATAGAAGGTTGCCGCCGTAGGCTCACGTGCCTGAAAGTCATTCCCGTCGAAGGTTGCTGCGACGGAGAACCCGAAGGCGAGCATCGAGTACCGTCCCGGTATTACAGTTGCTGTTTTTCGGCGTGTGACCGGGCGGCAGCTCAGCGTGGTGCGTGGTTAAGGGCTTTTCGGTTACATTGGGTCACCTCCTTCCGGTCGGCTTGGTTCAGGTGGCGATGGCCTGCAGGCGGGTGCTGTAGTGGTGCCAGCGGGCGCGGGCCTGGTGGCGCCTGCGCCAGGCTGACCAGCGGTAGTGGAAGGCGAGGCGGGCGCGGGACAGGAGCCCGGCGGCATAATCCCTGGTGAGTTCCTCAAGGCGGACGGCTTCGGCGACGGACAGCCTGATCGGCGGGATGCCCGGCGGGCAGGACTGGCCGCCGCGGGCGGGAACCGGCGCGCCGCCGGCGGGAATGCGCAGGTCAGCGTCGCTGGCGTGGTCTTCGGCGGGTCCCGGGCCGGTGACGGCGTTTGCGGCGGGTGCGTCCGGGAGGGTGAGGGTGCCGGCGATGGCGCCGCGGACGGCGATGGCCCTGAGTTGGGCGAGGGCGGTGAGGACGGTGTGCCTGTTGAGCGCGTGGTAGGTGCGGGCCTGGGACTGGTCCCAGCCGAAGGAGTCTTTTCCGGTCTTGAAAGTAGTCTCTACCGGCCACCTGCGCCCGGCGATGATGATGAAATAGGTCAGCGTCGCCGGGCGGCCTTCCGGCGCGTAGCACAGGTAGAAGGTGTACTCGTTCTGCTCGCGGTCGGCGCGGCGGATGAGCAGGAACTCCCGCGGGTCTTCGGTGGCGAGCAGGGCCCAGTCGCTGTAGCGGGGTCCTTTCGTCCCGTCCCCGCACGAGCGCCGCTCGAACACCGCGCCGGATACGGCCTGGTCAGCGCGGACGGCGGCGGTCCCGGCGGCGGGGGTGACCTGGTAGTCGCAGGGGATGATGACGACGTAGGCGAGCTTCAGCGCCCGGCACGCGTCCCGGAACTCCCGGCTGCGCCCGTACACTTCGTCGGCCGCGACCCACAAGAACCGCAGCCCGGCCGCGGCCAGGTGTTTCACCTGCGCGATCGCCAGGGCCGGCTTGGTGGCGAACGCCAGGCTGCCCGGGATGCCGGCCTCGCGGCGGCGCCGCTGGTCCGTGGCCCATCTTTCCGGCATGTACAGGTCGAACCAGGCCCACGCCTGCCCGGACGCGGTGACCAGCGCGGCGAACACCCAGGTCAGGCAGTTTTCCACCGTGCCGGTGACGCCCGCGTGCTGCGGCGAGACGCAGGCAGTGGCCTTTCCCTTTTTAAGATCGGCGGTCTCGTCGATCGCCAGGCCCGGCCCGATCTCGTCATCCGGGTCGTCCGGCAGGCACTGCGCCGCCAGCGCGGGCAGCTGCCCGCGGAGCTTGTGCCACGGCCACTTGTAGCGCGTGAGCAGGGCCTGCATCCGGTGCGGCCCCGCGTGCCCGGCCTTCTCGGCCAGGTCCCAGCAGTTCGCCCGCGTGTCCCGCGACAGCGCCTTCACGTAATCCAGCGCCACCGCGGTGCTGCGCCGCTGCTTCATCACCCGGGCCAGCGCAGCGCTGACCAGCGCATCCGCCCTCGAACCGGACTCCAGGACATCTTCTATGCTGGCCGAAGCGGCCGTGGGATCGTCTTGTGTCTGCACAAACACGGGAACGACCCACGGCCGCCCCGTATTGCGCGTCTGTCACCCCGCCGCCGTTGTCACCTAGAGTCACATCAGCCGCGGCCGCAGCCATCACGCAACCAACAGGACTCAGACACTCAGCGTGAAACAGCAACTGTAATACCGGTATCGGCCCGTCCGCCTCGATGTCGGCGGATACGTAAATATCGATCACTGGTCGTTCACCACCTATCGAACCTGTGTTCCTATCAAAGCTAAGTCGCGGGGCGCATAGCGTAGGCAAGGCCAGACGCGGGGCCCTGTCAATCGATCAGCACTCCGGCAGCCCGCTCGACCTGAACGGCTCTCCCAGCAGAGCCGAGCCTGCTCGGGACGCACGCGGCCGACGTCGATGATGAGCTCGTACAGGCGCGACTGAGGCGCCATGTCAGGGAGCGCCTCCGCGCGTAGTGATGCCAATGCGCGGGTGCGAACCCCATCGTGAAAACCCTCCATCGGCAATCAGGCTGGCCCGGTTCAGAAGTTGTCCTGGCTCTAGGTAATTAGTAGCACAGGAATCGCTCAGTCGGTTAATCTTCTTTTGAAGTCGCGCGGGTAGCTGGCTTGTCATCCGCACCGGTCTCAGGGATACTGACGTTCGTGATCTTGACTTCCCCTGATGTGGGGCTTGCGCACCTGCTGGTTTCCGGCGCGCTCCTCGCCCAGATGTGGCCGGGCGCGTATGAGGAAGTGCAGATGCTCATCCAGCTGCTGAAGCTGGCCGTCCCATCTCTGGCGCGGGCCCTGTCGGGCGGCTTGATCACAACGCTCACGCCACCCGCGGGGCCGTCCTCCGCTCAGATCTCGCTCGCCTACCGGACGGCAGCGCTCAGCGGTACCGCCCGAAACCGGGTTGGCGAGCCCGTCACCACGCCCCACCTGCGGGCCGGCGAGGTCTGGCGGCTCCAGATCACCGACCTGGCAGTCGGCGGCGTGTCCGGACTTCGACTGGCCGGGTGATGTCGTCGCCCGAGCCAGAAGAACTCGTACCCGACTGGTCCCTGCACCCTGGAGTCGTACTGCGGCACGTGCTGGAAGAACGCGGAATTCGGCAGTCCGAGCTGGCCGAACGCACCGGACTGACCGCAAAGCACATTAACCAGCTGGTGAACCAGGACATCGGGATCTCCGGAGACGTCGCACTGCTCCTAGAGCGGGCACTGCCAGGATTCGACGCCCGGTTCTGGACACGCACGGACGCGTACCACCAGGCATACCTGAGTAAGGAAAAGGCCAAGGGAAAGCTCCCCGAACTCACTGCCTGGGCGGACGGCTTCGACCCGGCGACCCTCAGGCACCACGGCATCACCAGCCCGCAAGACAATCAGGCCACCGCCGTAGAGAAGATCCTGCAGTTCTTCGGCGTAGCAACCCCTGAAGCATTCGAACAGACCTGGATGCAGCCCAGGGTGTCGTTCCGCCGAAGTCAGGCCTTCACCGTGGCCGAGCAGAACACCGCACTGTGGCTGCGCCTGCTAGAACGAAGCGCGGAACAGATCACCGTCGCCCCCTTCCGCGCCGGCGCCCTCCGGAAAGCCGTGCGGATTATTCCACCGATGACCAACCTCACCATCCCCGACGGGTTCACGGCGGCCCGGGCCGCACTCGCTCAGGCAGGTGTCGTGCTGACGTTCATCCGGCAAGTCCCCGGCACCCGCATCTGCGGCGCCACCTGGTGGCTAGCAGCCGACCGGCCCGTAATAGGCCTGACCGAAAGACACCGGAAACCGGACATCTTCTGGTTCAACCTGCTTCACGAAATCGGCCACATCGCCCTCCATCCAAGGCGCACCACCTTCCTCGACCTCGACCTCGAAAAGTCCATCGGCGACACCGCAGAACAGCAGGCAGACGCATTCGCCGAAAGTACCCTCCTGCCTGGTGATGCCCGCACCCGAATCGCTCGCGCGACCAGCCGCGAAGAACTTCTCCTCCTCGCTGCAACCCTCGGCATAGGAGTGACAATCGTGGCCGGGCAACACGGCCACGCAACCGGGCAATGGAACATCGGCGGGACCCTTCGCGGGAAAATAACCGACGCCGACATCGGCATGCTAGAAGCAACTGAGTCCACACCAGGATAAGAATCCGGTTTCCGCGTCGGCCAGGAGATCTAGATTCACTGTTTCTCTGACTCACCCGCAAGACAGTCGACCCTAATGGCCTCTCCAACGGACTGGACCACGCGCTGCCCTAATAGCGATCACGGGCGGTGTGCACCTACCTGAGCATCCGCGCAAGACTTGTCACCCTGCCGATTCGGAACGCTCAGCCTCGATGCCTGAAGCGCTTTGCGGCGCGCGGAACATCCATTTTGTCCGGCTCGCGCAGCGTGACTGCCGGACTCCGGAACCGTCATTACGGCGAGACTTTGCGCGGTTATCAAGCGCTTGCATGTATGGCCGCGCGACCTTCCCGGCTTCAGGCTGGTCGCCAAGGCTGTATATTTATGCAGCGTCACATCCGGCCCCGAACATCCGCATCTGCCGCGAGTCGTACGGTTACTTGTGCACGGTTCGTCCACAGAACCGTTAGCCTCTGCGGTCCGAGGTGGAGCCTTTCAGAGGCCCAGGTCAGTCAGTGTGGGTCGTTGGGGCAGGTGGGGCGTTTCTGGAAGCCGGCGGTTATGGCTCGGGTCGCTAACGTTGCTGTACCAGCCGACCGTGCTGGTTCCGCTCCGCCGCCGGGCCAACTTGAGAGCTTAAGCCGGTCCTCGGCTGACCGTGGCACGATGGTGGGCGAGCGGAATAAGGAGGGCTGGCCATGGGAGATCCCGTTGTCCCGGAGCGTCCCGGCGGACGTCATGCTGCGGAGCAGGAAATACCTGCCAGGCCGGTGATCTTGCCGAGCGAGCAAGTCCCGGCCGTTCCTTATCCGTTGCTCGACGGGCTGAGCCAGGTTCTGGGATGGCAATTCCGGCCGCCAGCCAAGGGCGGTCCCGCCTTCGTGATGCTTCGGCGTACCGGCCTGGGCTCCCTCAAAGTCATTGAATACTTCCCGCTGAACGATGACGGGTGGGTCGACGCGTGGCGGTCCCTGGTCGCGCAGAGTCCTGGTGCCGCCGCGCAGGTCGTGGCTGCGCTGAAGGCGCGGGAGGCCGACGCGGCGAGGCTGCGGACGCCGGTGGAGGACTCTCGCGAGATGTTCGAGCTTGATGCCCGCTCGCTGGTCAGCTTGCGGGAGGTAGCGTACCTGGGCGGGTACGTCCCGGAGTCGCCAATCAGGGCGGGCGAGCGGTATGACGTGCGCTTCGTGGAAGACCGGTTTTTGGTATTCGGGTGCCGCCAGGCAGAGGTGCTGGCTGAGGTGCCGTATCGCGAGGTCGAGGACGTGGAGATCGGCGGTCCAGGGCTGGTCAGGACCGGCGGCGGATTTGCCGGCGGCGGGTTCGGCGTGCGAGGCGCGGTTGAAGGCATGGCAATCGCGGCCGTCCTGAACGCGCTGACCACGCGGACCTCCATCAAGACGGTCCTGCGGCTCCAGGGGACTGGCTGTGAGCTGTTCCTGCTCCACACCGGGCTGACTCCTGAACGGCTCCGGATCGCGATGTCGCGTCCGCTCGGCGCCATCAGATCGGCGCGGGCAACGGGAGCTGCCGGGCGGATCGAGCATGGAGTGCCTGCTATATCCGCCTCCCCGGTCGAGGACCTGACCAAGCTGGCGGACATGCTGGAAAAGGGACTGCTGACCCGCGAGGAGTTCGACCTGATGAAGGCTAAGCTGCTCAGCCCGCCGACACATCCGTAGTGATCTGCCGCCGGTGGTGTGCATGGGCCTGGTATGGCCGCACAGCCTCCACTCCACCTCATGATCTCCCACGCCATGCGGCCTCCGCTGGCTGTTTTCGGACGCGTTCCCGGTCAGGCCATTTGACCCCCGCAGCCTCATCACCCCAGCCCAAACCGTCATGACATCAGCGCCAGGTCTGCCCGCTACGGCATCCATGCGGCCCTCGCCTTCGAGTTGCCCGCTGCAGTCCTTGCCGACGTCGGCGAACGCCCCGCTCAGCTCATCGTTGTCGGCGACCAGATCACTCGGTAGGACTTGAAGTCGCCGGGGAGGTCGATGTACCGGTTGGCGGCGAGCATTGCGAGCGCGTTCCACGTGACCCGCACCGACACCCCGTATTCGTGCGCTAGGTCGGCGGCCGGAAGGGTATCTCCACGCTGGTACCCGCCGGATTCGATCTTGTCGCGCAGCGCCCGGGCGAGCTTGACGTACTGCGGGGTGTAATCCCCGTCGATGTCGTGGAGCATGGGCGTCTCTGAGATTGCCATCATGACGGTCATGCCTCCCTCACCAGTACGGCGAAGACCTCTTTCCCGCCGTCGACCGGGTTCCATCCCCAGTAGGCGGACAGCGCCTCAACGACCTGCAGTCCGCGCCCGCATTCACTACCGGCCGAGGTCTCCCGCCTGACCGGCGGAAGTGACGACGAGTCCGTGACGAGGACCACCACCGCATCCGAGCTACGCACCCGCGTGAGCGTCACCGCGAACGTCTCGGTCCTGCTCATGTCGGCATGCTGCACCGCGTTGCCGACCAACTCGGATGTGATGACCGCGGCGTCGTCGGCATAGTCTCCGAGCCCGTGATAGTCCAGCGCCACCCGGACATGGCAGCGCGCGACGCCTGCCGATTCCGGGACGCCCGGCAGCACGAATGCGATCAGCGGATCAGTTTCTATCGCCGTGCTGATCATGCGTGCGTCCTTTCCGTGCCTGCGTAGCTCGTAGCCTGCACGGCCGGGCAGCCGATTGGTAGCCGCCGGGCATCACCAGGCAAGCCATGACCAGACTTGGCAAACCTGCCCGTAAGCATGCCGACGGGGCATCCCCGGACGCCGAGGATGCCCCGTAACGAAAGGCAGTTAGCCGGTCAGGGTTTACCTGACCGCCACGACGAACGCGCGCCATGCGGCGGCCGAAACGGTCAGCGTGTCACCGCCACGATCCGTGCTGTCGCGCACCATCACAGCACCAGCGGTAGTGGCGACCTCTACGCATTCGCCGCCGTTGGCGCCCGAGTAGCTGGACTTGCGCCAGTTGCTTGTTGTTTCCATTGGCTCGCCATCTTTTCGATCAGGTGGAGGCTTTCGGTACCTCGCAACGCTTCGGTCCTAAGCGCATCGAACCGGGTAGCCAGCTCCCGGACGGCCTCGGCATCTTCGAAAACCTGGCCGGTCAGCGCGGTCTCAATATACGCCGCCGCCCCGCCTACCGCTTCGGCGATGGCGAACCCCCCGGTCAGCGCGGCGTGTGCGACATCGGGCACGACCTGAATGGTCACGTTGGACAGCCCGGCCACGACGGCGAGGCGGTCAAGCTGGTCGGCCATGATCTCGGGCGTGCCTGTGCAGCGCCGCAGCGCAGCCTCATCGACCAGGAACCACGCCACAGGTGGAGCGAGATCCTCGCGGGTCAAGATCGCCTGCCGTGCCATCCGCGCGGCCAGGCGCTCGGCGACCTGCTCCTCGGTGGCGCCCGGGAACGTCCTTAGCAGCGCACGCGCGTACGCGTCGGTCTGCAGCAGTCCCGAAAGGACGGATGGCTGCCAGACTTGCAGCTTGATCGCCCGTTGCTCGTGCTCGATCCAGTTCCGAAACCACGGCGGAGTGGCGGCCCACTGCCGGCTCTCCTGGTAGAACCGCTCGAACCAGCCGTCGCGCTCGTGGAAGACCTTGTCGCACAGCTGGGCGAACTTCTCCGCGGGCGGGCGGACGCCCCGCTCGACCCGGGAGATCTGGCCGGGGTCGTAGCCGATGGCCCGGCCGAACTCGGCCAGCGTCATCTTCGCGGCCAGCCGGGCGCGCCGTACCTCGCGGCCGAAGTGCCGCGCCGGGTTGCTCGTGCCATCGGTCATTCGCCTATCCCTGACGCCTGTGATGCGCAGCGCAGACCCGGGTCCCGAGCGACGCATCATGAGCAGGGCGACCGGGTACCCGGCAGGGAGCCCTTGGAAGCGGAAGCCGGAAGGCGTTCCGGGCGCCCTGCCGGGCGCGTCCCAGCATAGTTGTAGTAAGACGTCATGCAAAGTCATATGACGTAGCTAGGCATCATGGCAGGTCAGACGGCATCTACCATGATCATCATGTCGCTGGATGACCGATCCGACCGGATCAACCACGATTCGGCGACCACCATCACCGCCCAAGTCGCGGCAGATATCGAGGCCGACATTGACTCCGGCGCGATCGCGCCGGACACCCGACTGCCGGCCGAACTGGAACTGGCCGAGCAATACGGCGTCTCCCGCGTGACCGTCCGCCGCGCCATCGCACTGCTCCGCGACCGGGGCAAAGTCGTCACCGTCCACGGCCGCGGTACCTACGCGGCGACTATGGCTACCCGGTCACGACGGCGATGACGGCCAGCGGACGGTGACGACGACCGACGGCGATAGTGCTTCCCAGGAGTGATCGATCCCCGGACCCCACACGGCGTAGTCGCCCTGCCGTTCCAGGGTGACGCTGCCTTCCGTAAGGTCAATCCTGAAATTCCCGTCCACGAGCAGCACCAGCGTCGTCCGCTGATCATCGGCGGTCCACCCGGCACGTTTATCGCCGACCGGGTGGATGCCCCACTTCACTTCCACGTCCTTGCTGGACCGAACACCCTTTTCAGGGTCGATGAAGTGCCCGAGCAGCCACCCACGGCTCTCCCGTCCGTCCTCCGCAGCGTTCCCGCTGTACCAGTCGGCACTCACGGCCGCACCTCCCAGTCAACCGCCGGGATATCCACCCGGTCCCCGCCCACCTGCTGAAGCCGCCGCAGACCCTGCAAGAACGTGAACAATCCCTCGTTGCTCCATCCATCGTCACCGGCCAGCGCCGCCAGCCCTTCGCCGTCAAGGCTCGAGTACTGCCGCAAGGTAGACGACTCCCAGTTGGCTTCCACCTGCCCGCCATACCGAGACCAGAACTCCTCGGAATCGACGACGATCAGGCACCCGAACTCGAAATTCCCGCTGACCAGGTTCAACCCGAACCCGGTACATTCCATCCGGAGCATCCCGGGATTATCGGCAAGCCACCGCATCGGCTCAGACAAACGCGCCGGATGCATCGGGTCGGCTGCATGCTGTTCGCCCAGCGTACAGTCGATGTCGTCCCGGCCGAACAGTTCCTCCTCCGTCTCCCGCGCCAGCGTGGCCGCGATCTTCGCGTCAGCGCGGAAGTCCGCCACCGGCTGGTGGAAGCCCTTCGGGATGACCGCGAGCTGCCCGGTGGCGTTGATGACGCTGCCAGAGCGTTCCTGCACCAGAAGAACATAGTCGGCGCCGCCCCGGTACGGGCTGGGCGGCCGGGCGAACGCGCACAGCGCCAGCGCGCCGCCGGCGCAGAGTCGGCTGGCGACGTCCAGAACCGATGCCAGGTCAGGCAGATACCGGTCGCGCAGCGGCAGCGAGCCGGGCCGTGGTACGACGCCTGCCGCGAGCGCATCGGCCAGCTCGCCCTCGAGCAGATCCAGGGTCAGCGCGTAGGCGGCGAACCGCGTGATGGCCAGCGACCCGCCGATCTCGCCTCTCCCGATGCTGAAGTCGGCCAGGCGGTACAACGGCGCGTCCACGAACCGGGTGCCCGCGGCCAGCGTCTCGGCAAGCCGCTGGGCAGCAGCATTGGCTGCGTCAACGTCGAGCGGGGCATCACGGCCGGCCGCCGCGTCGGCAAGCGTGAGCCGGTCATGGCCCGCGGTCAGCGGGCAGTCCAGGTCGAGCCAGTCGGGACAAGTCAGGACGCTGGTCACGACATCGCCGCTCCGGCCGCAGCGGGCGCCGTACCGTCCGTAGCCGGCGGCCTGGCCGCTGTAGTACTCACCCAGCGCCTGCGCCATGCGACGCTGGCCGATGCTCCTCCGGCGGCTCGTCCGGTCCAGCAGGTAACGCTCGTCCAGGCGGCTTAGGCGCGCCACAACCTCCTTGCGGGCGGTTCCGGGTTCCCAGGCCGCGAGCTGGTCGAGTCGGCTCAGCGCGGCGCTGATGTTCTGGTCGGTGATGAGCCTGTGCTCGGCGTCGGCCGCAGCACCATCATCGTCCGTCCCTACGCCCGCCCCGGACGGGCTCTCCCCGGCATGGACGACCGTACCCGCAAGCACGGCGAACCGCTCCCTGACCGACGGCGTCGCCTGCGCCAGGGCAGTGTCGAGAAGCTGCTGCATCTCCGGCCGCGGCCGCAGACCTGGCTTCTGGTGCCAGCCAGCGACCGTCCGCACGCCGATTCCGAGCCGCGCGGCGAACGCCTCGTTGCTGAGCCGCAAAGCGGCTTGCAGGGCGCACGCGGCAGCGCCGTTCCAGCCGGTCACCATTTCCATTAACTGCCTCCCGCTATTGCGGGCTGCATTGAAGCTGCACTGCTTATGCACTGAAAGCGCATTGGCACCGCATGGGAAAAGAGCCACCCCGGCGGTGCAATTAAAGGCATGGAAAGCAAATGGCTAGAAAGGCGAATACGCGCCCGCCTACCGCTCATGGCGCGCATGCTCAATACCTATGCCGAGACCGGCGTTAAGCCAGGCCGAGAAGGCACGCGACCGCTGAACGAGCGCGCGCTGACGCCAGCCAAGCTCCCGCACGCGCTCGCCGATGGCCCCAGCGACCGCGGCCCGGTTTCCCGGCACGCCTTCCGACACGAGAGTTCCTCCCGCGTTCCGCTTCCAGCCCTGAGGCTAGCCGATCGCCGCCAGCGGCGCCGGGAGCCGTGAGTCATGGGCGTCGTCATGACCGTCGCCATCGCGGCACTCCTGCTTGGCGTGGCCGTTCTCGTGCTCCTGGTCCTCGTGCTGATCGGCATTCACCACGAGGAACGGCACATGAGCCTGACCGGCACCCCCCGCACCCGCATTGAAGCGGTAACCCGCCGCCTGCTCGGCGTCGGCGTCCGTCGCGCCGAACCCTGCCGCCGCGAAGACCAGGAGCCCCGATGACCGGCTCGTACCCGACCCGCATGACCGTCCCCGTCCCGGTGGCCACCTTCCCTGGCACTGGAACCGGCCAGGACATCACCCGCCACCCCCTGACATCCGGCCTTCTCCTGATCGTGCCCCGTCCGGATATCCCTGCGCCCGGCCACGGCAGCCAGCCCACCCCGCCCAGTTGGCCTAAAGACCGTTCCGGCCTCTGGCTGCGCAACGCCGCCACCGGACTGTGCGTGCTGGCAGCCGCCGCGGCCGTGGTGAGCTTCACCGCGCAGTTCCGGATGGTCGACGCTACCCGCCACCTCGCAGCGGTCGCCGCCCTGGAAGCCGCGATCCCCGACGCCGCCGCGCTGGTCTTCGCCTGTCTCGGCGTCGCCATGGCCCTGCACGGCCGCCGCGCGCTCCGCGCCCGGGCGCTGAACCTGGCCGCGGTCGCCGCCAGCGTGTTCATGAACGCGATCGCCGCCGCGCCGGGCTGGCGGAACCTTGCCATCTGGGCCATGCCCCCCATCGCCTACGCCCTGGCCAGCGACACCCTCATCGGCGTCGTCCGCGCCCGTGCCCTGACCCGCCACAGGGACCTGGATGCCGCCATGGCCGCCGAGCAGGCCACGCCTCTGGCCATCGTCGGCGGGCTGATCTTGTGGCTGCTGCGCCTGATCCTGGCCCCCGCGTCCACCGCGTCCGGGTTCCGCGCCTGGGTCCTGGACGAGTGCCCTGTCGCCCCCGGCCGCCGCGCCGCCCGCCCCGCGCCGGCCCCGGCCCCAGCC
>JBOHCG010000051.1:0-23467 GCA_050698735.1 Streptosporangiaceae bacterium
CACGGCGCCTTCGGTCACGGCGCCTTCGGTCACGGCGCCTTCGGTCACGGCGCCTTCGGTCACGGCGCCTTCGGTCACGGCGCCTTCGGTCACGGCGTCTTGAGCCGGGCCGATGCGGCGGTGGGCGAGGATGGCCATCAGGATCCACCCGCAGATGAGCACCAGCCAGAAATTGACCAGGCGGTAGGCGAGCACGGCGGCGAGCGCGGGGGAGCGGTGCAGCCCCGCGGCCGTCAGCGCGGCCGTCAGGGCGAGCTCGACCAGGGCGAATCCGCCCGGCGTGATCCCGGTGCTGCCGACCGCGGCGCCCGCGCCGTAGACCAGGAGCAGGTTGTGCCATGGCACGGGCTGGCCCGTGGCCCGGATCGCGCAGGCGAGCGCACCGCAGTCCGCGGCCCAGTTCAGCAGCGCGAGCCCGAACACCTCCGCGTACCTGAACCAGGGCAGCCGCAGGCTCGCCACCCGGTCGAGGAACTCATCCAGGCCGTCGACGCCCTGTGCCGGAACGCCGAAGACCCTGCGGGAGAGGCTTACGAGCCCGGCGATGAGCCGGTGCAGCAGCCGGCGGACGTTCTCATACCGCAGGGCGAGCAGGACGGCGGCGCCCGGGACGATGAACACGAACGCGCCGATGAACCCGGCCGCGGTCGCCAGCGACGCGGAGCCGGCGATGGCCCCTATCACGAGCAGCAACGCCAGCGCCGAGGTGGAAAAGATGGCCGAGACCGCCAGTGTCCAGCCGGTGGCCGCCGCGTCGACGCCGTGCCTGCGGAACTGCCTGTAGGAGAAGACCATCGCGAGCTCGGCGCCGGCGAACGGGACCGAGATCGACAGCGCGTTCGCCGCGTAGGTGACCGCCATTACCGACCTGAACGTGGTCGGCCGGCCGTTGACCCGCATGAGCAGCATCCGGCTGAGCCCGAAGCTGGACAGCGAGATCACCTCGGACGCGAGGGCGAGCAGGAACCAGGCCCAGTTCAGGCGGGCCAGGACATGCAGCGACTCGGCAAGGGTGTGCCGCTCGACCACGATGACGCTGACCAGGACGGCGATGGCGAGGGCCGCGAGCATGCTGCGCCGCAGCCGGTACCTGCGCGGAGCCCGCTCCGTTGCCGGTACCTGGGCTACGGCTCTGGAACCCGGCTCGGCAGGCGCGTTCACCCCGTCGCTCAAGGCAACCGCTCCTTACGCGTCGGCCCAGGCAGCGACGAGATTGACGGCATAATGGCCACAAAATACCCCGAACCCGCGAGCAAAACCTATCGTCGGCGGGTGGCAGACTTCGAGGGCGACCTCGCAGACGATCACGGCCGCGGCCGCGGGCACCTGGACGCTAGGCGACCTGAGCGTCAACCGGATGGGATTCGGCGCGATGCGCCTGACGTCCGACGCCGACGGCACCCGAGCGACCGCGGGCTGGCCATCCCGGGCACGGGCAACCCGGACCACCTGGCCGCCAACGTGGCCGCGGGCGCGCTGCGGCTCTCAGCGGATGAGATGGCCCGCCGCGACGCCGTCGCCGGCGACCTCCCGAAACTGCCGCGCTAAGAGCCGCCTGGCCGGGTAGCCTAAGTCGGCTCCCGTCCGCGCGGCGGCTCCGTGAGGCCGGGCCCTACGTATCTATGCGGTAGGACCTCGCGCGCGCCACGGTTCAATATCCGTCAGCTGACCGATGTCTTGCACTGCAAGTTGCAGCAGCATTTTCGAAGCAACAGGCAACCAGGCATTTGGCACGTCAGCTGAGGATGCGGACAGACGCGATGACTCCGACCCTTCCGACCGAACTGCACCAGCGTCGCGTGCGGCTGGCCAGGGTGCCGTCCGCTGCGGCGCAGGCACGCGACCAGGTCCGCGAGGCGATCCGCGCCTGGAAGATCCCTGTCGATCCCGATCTCGCGATCCTGCTTACCAGCGACCTTGTGACCAACGCCATCATGCACGGGGATGGCGCGACCGTCACGCTCGCCATCAGGTGCTCGCGCGGTCACCTGCGCGTTGACGTCTACGACTCGCCTCGGTCCCGGCCGGCGCCGGCAGAACAGCCAGTCGACGCCGAAACCGGACGCGGGCTGATCCTGGTCGCCACGCTGTCGACCGAATGGGGCTCCTTCCGTACTCCCGCGGGCAAGGCCGTGTACTTCACGCTCGCGTTCCAGCCAGATCTGCCCTGGGACGGCGACCGCGTCGCCCCAGGGGTCATGGTTGGGGACGGTGCGCCGTGAAGCCCCATCCGGCTCCCCGTCCCCACCGCTTGCACATTCGAGAATGAGAGGCAACGTGAGCACAACGCTCGGTAGTCCGCACAAGCGGCCGAGTTCAGGGCACTACTGGATCAAGAGCTCTCTGAGCTACGCCAACGGCAACTGTGTCGAGGTGGCCAGCCTGCCCGATGGCGAGATCGGCGTACGCAACAGCAGGGATTCCGCGGGACAGATCCTCCGGTTCACATCTGACGAGTGGTACGCCTTCCTCGGCGGCGTGCGAAACGGGGAGTTCGACAGCTTCATCAGCTAGCGGCCGTTTGGAGGGTCGGCATGACGCTGACCAGTACATTCACAGATACGAGCTGGTAGTTACGGATTATTTTCGAATATATCGAAGCTATATTTGATATAACTGACTCAGCTGCTAACATGTCGTAGCAACAGCGACCACGCCAGGAGGTCTGACGATGCGACGTGCAGAACCGGCCAATCCCGATCAGGGCCTGACCCCGCGGCGGCGCAGGGTCCTGGAGGCGATCGAGGACTCCGTCCGGCGCAACGGCTACGCGCCGAGCATGCGGGAGATCGGCGAGGCGGCAGGGCTGGCGAGCACGTCAGCCGTCTTTTACCAGATGTCCATGCTGGAAAAGCAGGGATACCTGAGCCGCGAGGCGAGGCGGCCGAGGACGGCCGTGGTCCGGACGTCTGGTGATCCTGTCACCTATCAGGCCGACGATACGGGGGAGAGGGTCGCCCGGGTGCCGCTCGTGGGGCGGATCGCGGCCGGCGGCCCGATCCTCGCGGACGAGCTGATCGAGGACGTCATACCGCTGCCCAGGCAGCTGGTCGGCGAGGGCGACTTCATCATGCTCAAGGTTGTCGGCGACTCGATGGTCGACGCCGCGATCACCGATGGTGACCTGGTGGTCGTCCGCCGGGAGTCGGATATCGAGAACGGCGACATAGTCGCCGCCCTGATCGAAAGCGAGACCTCGGCCGACCGCGAGGCGACCGTCAAGACGTTCAGGAAGCGCGATGGGCACGTCTGGCTCATCCCGCACAACCCGGCCTACACGCCGATTCTCGGCGACAATGCGACTATCATCGGCAAGGTGGTCACCGTGCTGCGCCGGGTCTGACAAGCCGGGCCGCGCTGACTATCCGATGATCGCGCGCAGCCGCAGGCTGGCGGTCGTGAGCGCCGTCTCCACCTCGCCCGGCGCGCCGGCCTCGGCGAACACGAAGCCCAGGTACTGATCCCCGTCAGGCAGCGGGCGCACGCGGCGGCCCGGCGGAATGGTGATTGTCACGCCGGTGATCCCGGGCACCGCCTCGGCGTCGGCGCGGCCCTGCACGGAGCGGAGCACGCCGGCCCGCGGCACGGGGAGCATGAACACCCCGCAGGACCGGCGGGGCTCCCGGGCGCCGGCCGGGACCGGCTCGCCGAGCGCGTTGGCGAGGATCAGTTCTTCCAGGCTCCTGCCGCCGGGAAACCGCAGCGCGCGTGAGCACAGCCCGCCGATGGATCGTGCCGCGAGTTCCAGCATGGCGGGCCCGGCGCCGGTGATGCGCAGCTCGGCGTGCACGGGGCCGGTTCGAAGGCCGAGCGCGTGGGCTGCGTGCCCGGCGGTGCAGACGGCGTCGTCGATGACGCGCCGGGCCAGCCGGGACGGGGTGACCAGCAGGGTTTCCTCGAACGTGGGCCCCTCGGGCATCGCGGGCTTGTCGAAGATGGCCACTGGGGTCAGGTCGCCGTCGGTGAGCAGCCCGTCGACGCTCAGCTCCGGTCCGGGCAGGTATTCCTCGACCAGCAGCTGTCCGGCGGCCCGCTGCCCCGCGGCCGCCAGCACCTCGCGGATCCGCGCGGCCGCCTGCACCGCCTGGGCGGCATCGTCAGCGCGCAACACTCCCTGGCTTGCGGTGAGGCAGACCGCCTTGACCACGCACGGTAGCCCCGTCACGGCAGCCGCCCGCCGAACGGCTGCGTCCGGCGCGTGTGCGTGAACGATCTGGTACCTGGGCTGGGCCACGCCGGCTCCGGACCAGCAACGGCGCTGCCGGGCCTTGTCGGCCGCGGCGCGCAACGCTCCGACCGGATTATGCGCCAGCCCGAGGCGGGCGGCCACCCCGGCGGCCAGCAGGAGCATCGGCGAGTCGGCGGCGACGACCGCGTCCACCGGCCCGCTGCGGGCGGCGACCTGTTCGGCGCAGCGGTCCGGGTCGCCGGGATGGACGGGGATGACCGGACTGCCGCCAGCCGGCAGCGCGCCGTCGCTGGCCACGATCAGGTCCAGGCCCATCTTGGCGGCCGCGATCATGAAGTCAGCCGCGCGGTAGCTGCGCGCAGGGACAAGCAGCAGCACGCGGCGCCCGGCCGCTTTCTCAGGTCCGGTCGTCACCGTTTCTTCCGGTCCGGCCGTCACCGTTTCTCCGGTGAGAAGAACGGATCTGTGCCCGCCTCATGGTCGGTGACGTCGACCACGCCGGTAATGCCGGGCAGCCGGGAGCGCAGCAGCGGCTCGATGCCCTGCCGGACGGTTACCTCGGCCAGGCTGCAGCCCTGGCAGCCGCCCTCCAGGCGGATGCGCACCCAGCCGCCGCCGACGCCGACGACCGCGACATACCCACGGTGTGCCGCGATCGCCGGGTTGACCTCGGCATCCAGGATGCGCTGCGCCTCGCCGCCGAGATCCCCGGCTTCCGGCGAGTGCGGGGCGGGGTCCGAGGCCAGCCGGACCGCGGTGACACCGGGCACAGCGGAGCGGACCTGCGCCTCGATCCGGCTGAGAAAGGGGAGCACCGCGCCGGGGGAGCCGCCCGTTTCCAGGATGACCACGCCGTCGTCGGCGGAGACGACGCGGACGGTGGCACCCCGGGCGATGACCGACGGCAGGATGCTGCGCCCGAGAACGGCCGTCACCTCCGCGGCCAGGCCGGTCAGCGGTGCCGGATCGTTCACCTGGACCCGCCCTTCCCGAGCGCGGCTTCCAGGTCCGCGATCAGGTCGGCGGGGGCCTCGATGCCGACCGAGATGCGGAGCAGGTCGTCGGGCACCGGGGACGATGGCCCTTCGCTGCCGCGCCGGTGCTCGATCAGGCTTTCCACCCCGCCGAGCGAGGTCGCGCGCTTGAATACCCGGACCTCGCGCAGCACGGCGCGGGCATCCCCGCTCCCGCCGGCGAGCCGGATGGACAGCATCCCGCCGAACCCGCCGTCCATCTGCCGGGCCGCGATGGCGTGCCCCGGGTGATCGGGCAGCCCGGGATACAAGACTGCGGCCAGGGCCGGGTGCCGGTGAAAGTGCGTGGCGATAGCCAGCGCCGTCTGCGAGGACCTGTGTACTCGCAGGAACAGGGTGCGCATGCCGCGCTGCAGCAGCCATGCCTCGAACGGCCCCGGCATCGCGCCCGCGTTGCGGCGCCAGGACCGGATCCGCTCCCAGAACGGATCGCCGCGGGCGGAGAGCACGGCACCGGCCAGCACGTCACCATGCCCGTTGAGGTACTTGCTCGCCGAGTGCACCACCAGGTCGGCGCCGTGCTCGAACGGCCTGGTGTGGACCGGCGTGGCCACGGTGTTGTCCACCGATACCCGCGCCCCTGCCGCGTGCGCCAGTTCGCAGACCGCGGCCAGGTCGGTGATCTCCCACATCGGGTTCGCCGGCGTCTCGACCCACAGCAGCCGGGTACGGCCAGGCCGGATCGCGGCGGCCACGGCGCCCAGGTCCGCCATGTCGGTGAACTCCACGTCCAGGCCCCACGTGAGAGCGAACTCGGCCAGCCACTTCCGCACTCCCCAGTACAGGACGCGGGAGACCAGCACGTGATCACCTGGCAGCAGCGACTGGAACACCGAGGTCGCCGCCGCCATCCCCGAGCCGAACAGCGCGCACGCGCATCCGCCACCCTCAAGCGCGGCCAGCAGCTGCTCGGCGTGCTCCGACGTGGGGTTGTCGGCCCGGGTATAGACCCGGCCCTGCGGATAGGACCCATCCGGCCGCTGCTCGTAGTTCGTGGTCAGGTTGATCACCGGCGCCAGGGCACCGGTGACCGGATCTACCTCGCCCAGCGCCTGCGCGGCCAGGGTCTCCGGCGACATCGGCCGGTCCTTCATCGGCGTTCCTCCTGCTCACGGGCAATCTACCGGGCGGCGCCCGCATCCGCACCCGGCGACCTCGGTATCCTGGCGTGCAAGCTGGGAGATGAGTGATGAAAATCGTGAACACGGCTCAGGCGCAGCAGTGGAACTCCGGCGAGGACGCCGCTCACTGGGTCAACAACCAGGCACGTTATGACCGCATGAACGAACCGTTCACCGCCTTGATCCTCGAAGCTGCCGCGCTGCGGCCCGGCAGCCGTGTGCTCGACGTCGGGTGCGGCTGCGGCGGCACGACGATCGCCGCGGCCCGGCTCGTCGCGCCGGGCCAGGCGGTCGGCGTCGACCTCTCCGGCCCGATGCTCGCCCGGGCACAGGCTCGCGCCGAAGCGGCCGGCCTCGGCAACGCGGCGTTCGAGCAGGGCGACGCGCAGGTGCATCCCCTCGGGCCGGACAGGTTCGACGCCGTCATATCCCGCTTCGGCATCATGTTCTTCGCCGACCCGGCCGCTGCCTTCGCGAACATCCGTTCCGCGACCCGGCCGGGCGGACGGCTGGTCTTCACCTGCTGGCAGCCGCTGGCCGCTAACCAGTGGCTGCTGGTCTCCAGGACCGCCCTGCTCGAGCACGTCCCGGCGCCGGCCGGCTTCGGGTCAGCTGACGGACCCGGCATGTTCGCCTTCGCCGACCCGGACCGAGTCGGCGAGATGCTGACCGCGGCGGGATGGCGGGACATCGAGATCACCTCCGAACACGTGTCGGTCCTGTACGCCGGCGGCGGCAGCGTCGAGGATGCCGCGGAGTTCCTGCGGACCGGCTCGATGGGCCGGATGATGCTGGCCGGGGCCGACGCCGACACGGTGGACAACGCGATAGCGTCGGTCCGCACCGCGCTTGCCCCGTACGCGGACGCCGAGGGCGTGCACCTGGGCACGGCCGTCTGGCTCGTCCGGGCGGTGGCCTTATACGCGGCCTAGGCCCTAGGCGTTTTCCGGCCGTGCACGGCGACGTACTCGGCGGCGAGCCAGAGACCGAGGTCGTTGACGAGCATGCCGAGCAGCGAGCGATCTGCGGTTGGCGTCCGGGCGACTACCGCTGCCAGCCGCATCTGGTCGGCGCGCGCCGGGTAGTAGCTGCCGAAGACGCCGGCCGACTCGCCCAGATCACTGGTCCAGCCTCCCCAGCGGGGCATGACCAGGGTGAACCCGGTCCTGACGAGCTTGCGCGAGACCGTGCGGCTGAACGCGCGCAGGCTGGTATCCGCGCTGGCCTCGCCGAGCCGGTCACGCCAGCGGGGGAGAAGGTCGTCCAGGTCCCCGTTCGTCTCCCGGGCTAGCAGCGAAACTTTGTTCGCTATGGGTTGCTTCGGCGACCCCTAGCGAACTCATGGCGTTATAGCTGCCTCGGCCTGGCACAATCGGCTCCGTGGATGCTGCCTTGCTGGAGACGTTCGGCCTTGACCCTGACGTTCTGCACCTCAACCACGGCTCGTTCGGCGTCGCGCCGGTCGTCGTCCGCCGGGCTGCCGCCGCCTGGCGCGAGCGTGCCGAGCGCAATCCGCATCGCTTCAACCGCGTGGAAGTCAGCGGGCTGGTGGTGGCGGCGCGGGAGAACGCGGCCGGGTTCCTCGGCATCGACCCGTCCCGCGCGGCATGGGTACGCAACGTGTCCGAGGGTGTGTCCGCCGTCCTCGGCTCGCTGGCGCTGCATCCGGGCGACGAGCTGGTAATCGGGCTGGCTGGCAGCGCCGGATGGCCTGGCATACTGGCAGGCGCTGGGCGGCTGGGGCGCGGTGGCGCGGCTCGCCTCCCTGGTGGCAGACGGTCAGAAAAGGGTGGCCGCGACGCTGGGGGTCGTGCTCAAGTGGCTGCCGGCTGCGCCTGCGCCTGCCATGCGGCTGGTGCCACTGCCAGATGGCGTCCTCACCTCTCCCGATCAGGTCGATCCCTTCTACGAAGCACTGTCGCAGCGGCGGGTCGAGGTCGCGCCCGTCCACTTCGACGGACACGGCTACCTGCGCATCGCGGCGGCGCCGTACAACACCCCCGGACGACTACGACCGCCTGGCCGACATCGTCCGGGAGCTACCGGACCGGCCTGCCTGACGACGCGCTGGCCGGTGCCCAGATCGCCGCGCCGACCGCCTCGGGGCTTGCGAACGTTCCGCGCTACCTTGCGGCAGCCAGCCAAAGCAGCGCTCACCCTCGCTACCGAGGAACCCGAGGCGCGCGGGCTGCTCGCGCTGATGCTCCTGAACCACGCCCGCCTCCCGGCGCGGCTCGACCCCGAGGGCCGGATCGTCACGCTCGACCGGCAGGACCGCGGCCTGTGGGACAAGCGCGAGATCGCCGAAGGCGTGCGCGTCCTGCAGTCGGCGCTGGCCGTTCAGCGCCCCGGCCGCTACCAGATTGAGGCCGCCATCGCGGCCCTGCACGACGACGCGGCAAACGCCGAGGAGACCGACTGGCCGCAGATCCTCGCCTGGTACGACGACCTGCTCGCCCTCACAGGTGACCCGGTGCGGCGGGACCCCGCCGCGGTGCTCGCCCGCGCGGTCGCGGTCGGCCATGTCCTCGGCGCGGCGGCCGGGCTGCGCGAGACCGACCGGCTGCGCGAGGTCCTCGGCGAGCGGCACCGGTGGCACGCCGTCCGCGGCCACCTGCACGAACTCAGCGACGACCTCCCTGCCGCCGCCACGGCGTACGCGGATGCCGCCCGTCGGGCCACAGACGTCGCCGAGCGTGACCACCTAGTCCGCCAGGCCGCCCGCGCGCGGGCCCGCCGAGCCATGTAGTGACAGTCGTCTCACCGAGCGTCCTCCATAGGCTCGCGTGCCCGGCCATGACCCGAATATCAAACCGGTAATGCGACATGTCGAGTTGAGACGAGCAGCAGCGATGTATGCCTGGAATCAGGGATAGGTACTACTGAGGTCCGGGGGAGCAGCGGTGCGCCTTGACTGGCAATGGCGGGCAGCCGCAGCGCCCCCGGATTCCTATCGGCTCGGGCGCAGGAGTAACTGGGTCCTGTGCACGCGAGCGGCTTCGAACAAGGTCGGGGGAGGCCGGAGCCTCAGCCCCGTGTCGGTAGCGGCTGGCTCAGCCGCAGGTGGTTGCCGCTAGGGTCACGAACGGCAGCGTCACGGACGCCGTAGGGCTGGTCAATGGGCTCCTGAAGGATCTCCGTCCCGGCGGCACGCAGCGACTCGAAGGTTTTGTCTAGGTCGTCGACCTGGATGAAGACCGCGAGGTCGCCTTTGGCGACAATCTCGCGCATCGTCTGCCGGTCGGCTGGCGGGATGTGATGATCCACAGCTGCCAGCAGCAGATCGTGAGTGTCGCCGGGGGCGTGGACGGTGAGCCAGCGCATCTCCGGCCCCATCGGGACGTCATCATGGACCTCGAAGCCGAGCCGCTGGGTGTAGAAGGCCAGCGCCTCATCCAGGTCAGTGCAGTACACGGGCGTGTGCGTGATGGAAAGTACCATGCCAGCGACCCTACGTGCGGTCGGCCAGGAACGCTTCTCCAATCCTGCACGGCTGCGCGACCCACCTCGGGCGTGCCCAGGCGCGCGTCATGCACGGCGGGACCCGCGTGAGCCGCGAGTGGTCGCGCGCCTTGTAGACGGACGGTGGCTCGCCGACGAGACGCGTGAACGTCGAGCTGAACGAGCCGAGCGATGCGAATCCCACGGTCATGCACACGTCAGTCACGGACATGTCGCCGTAGCGCAACAGCGCCATCGCCCGTTCCACACGCCTGGCCTGCAAGTAGCCGTACGGTGTATCGCCGTATGCTTCGCGGAACCGGCGAGAGAACAGTGACGGCGACATCAGCGCAGCACGCGCCATCGCCGGGACGTCCAGCGGCCGCGCATACTCGCGGTCCAGCAGGTCCCTGGCCCGCCGCAGATGCGCCAACTCAGCGACCTCCATACAAGGACCGTACACCGTGCGGATGCCCGCCGCGGATCAGCAACGTGAGCGGGCGCTGCACGTCCTCGTCGGCGTGTTCCGCACGCCGCAGCTTTCACCGGCCGGTCCCAGCCGGCGCGTAGGCCAGCTCAAGCATCCCGGACGAGAAGGCCTTACTGGAGAGCAGGCGGAGCCTGGTGAAGTCGGTGAACAGGGCCACGCCCTTCCCCGCGGCGGCGGGCACCACCAAGATCCGGTACTCATCGACGAGGCCACGGTGCCTGCTGCGAACAGGACGGCGGAGCGGGCCGGATTTCATCGGCCAGGCGGCGAAGACCGCGTGCGTCAGCGCCTTCGGGAAGCCGGCGCCCGCGAACCCCTGGATGCCCGATCCGTCGTGGGCGAGCAGCGCCGCCCCGGCGACCAGCGCCCCGCCCCCGAAGACCGCAGCCAGGACCGCGCCTGCCGCGGTGTCGTAGCGGCCGTGTTTGACGTCGCGGGCAGTCATGCCCTTGTCGGCGGAGGCGCTCTGCTGGAAGAAGATCATCCATGGCGTCGCCGGGGGGCGGTCACGTCCGCCGCCGGGAACGACGGATTGATGCTCACCGGCACGTCACCTTGATCGCGGCAGGCCGGGCGGCTGCGCGTGGGCGCACGGACAAAGAGTTCTTGTGTCTAATGCACCGGTCTAACTCAAGCGCCGATAATGTACATTATGTAAAGTTAGCACTTGGTGTCGCGCTGGCTCTGGCGTTCCCGTTTACCGCCGCCGGCCCCACCGGGAGCTCTGCGTGGCCGAGAGCCACGGTGATCGGCGTGCTCAGCTCATGGGAGGCGTCGACCAGGAACATCTGCTGCTCCCCGTAAATGAGTGTCAGGCTCACCCAGATGACCAGGAAGGGAATCGTCGACCAGGCCCCCATCTCGCGCATGCCGAGCAGGTTCACCCCGACGAACACCGCCCAGACGACGTCCACCCACGACGTCCACCCACGACGACCGCACCCAGCGCCGCACCCGCCTCAGCCACCCGCCCATGGCAAGCCGCCGCCGCATCCTTCCGTGCCACCCGCCGACCGCCTCAGCCGTACCGGGGCCCGGGGCGCCGCTCATCCCAGGCACCGCATTGCCGCCTCCCGCCACAAGGCACCAGGTCACGCCGGATGCCGATCCTCCCACGGTAGAGGCCCCCGGCACTGGAACCACAAACTCGCGCGAAGATGACCGATCCGACATCGGTCCGTGACGTTGCCAGCCGGGACCGGTGACGGCCGACCGCCGGCGTCGGCAGAGGCAGCGTGCCACTGCGCGGCACGGTGAGACTGGATGCCGTCAGGACGGCCCTGGACAGGACGGTCGGGTTAGCTGTCGGTGCATGAGGGCCAGTGGTCTGCTGCCCACTGCGCCCAGCCCGGCCACCCTGTTGGCGGGCTGGGGATTTCGCCGCCGCCGAGCTCGTCGGCGTCAGGTATCTGGAACTGCTCCCGCCATTGGTCTACATCGGCCTCACTCATCGGGAACGTCTGGTGCGGTGACGTTGCCTGGCGGTGCGCGATCCGGGCGAGCTGGATGTCCTTGTCCACGGGCAGGTAGACCACCTTGCAGGCTGCGCCGGCCGATCGCGCCAGCCAGCGCAGTGCAGACCGTTCATCGCGGCCCGAGAGCCCGTAGTCGAGCACGACGCTGGTCCCCAGCCGCAGCGCCTGCAGGGCGACCGAGATGAGCCGCCCTTCGAGCACGAAGCGCTTGCCGTCGGCCATCGGTTCGCCGAACAGCGGGATCATCCAGTGATCCGGGGTCAGCCGCAGCGCCCGGTGCGCCGCGGCGAGCTCCTTGGCCCGGGTGGTCTTCCCGGCTCCGGGAAGCCCGACCATCAGGAGCATCGTGGCGGCGCACGGGTCCTGCGTCGCGCTGGAGCCAGACCGAATCCCGGCGGGTGCCGGCGGTGACTGACGAGACTGACAGGCGGCCGGGCGCTCCTGCCGAACCCGGCCGGGCTGGCCGTTCGTGACAGCGGGTACGGCTGCGGACGGGCGCGGGAACGGCTCTTCGTACTGTGAATGTGAATCGGATCGCTGCGACTGAGACATGGCTTCCCTGATCAGGCAGGACGATCCGGCAGCGCAGCGGATGGATACGCGGGTGGCTGCCGGCGGGACACTGATCCGGCGGTACGCCCTGGCACTGACCCCGGCAGGGGCAGGCATCGAGGCCGCGGTTACAGCAGCCTCGGTACCGCCGCTAAAGCGGCGGTCCGGGTAGTCATGGCAGCAAAACAGCCCACGCCCTCACCATAGCCGACAGCGCCGCCGGAACCGGCAGCCAGATTCACCGAGACAGGACAATGCGGAGGGGCGGAAATCTGTTGCGCCGTCCGGCGGCGGCGCGGACCATCGGAAGCTACTGGTGGAAGGCGCGGAGACATGTCACAGTCACGGCGATCTCTCCAGGAGGGCGCTCCGGGATTTGTCGGCCTGGAGTTCGCTGCCACGCTGCTGCCGTGGTGGGGCTTCCCGCCCGGCACGGACATCGCGCCCGTCGGCGAGCAAGGCACCAACAACCGGACTTTCCTGGTGCGCCACGGGCGGCAGCGTTACGTCCTGCGGATCAGCGGGTTCCTGTCCGTCGCAGAAGTCCGCGCCGAGCACCGGATCCTGCGCCGGCTGCAGCAGGGCGAGCTTCCCCTCCGGGTGCCGGAGCCCGTGGCCGCGCCTGACGGTCGGACAGTGATAGGGACCCCGGCCGGGCCCGCCACCGTCTGCCGGTGGCTGCCCGGCGTGCGCCCCGGCATGGACGGTGAGGCGGCGCTCGAGCGCTTCGGCCTGGCCGCAGGCCTTCTTGGCGCCGCGCTGGCAGACGTGCCGCTCGTAGATACTGAGCGGGACTGGCGCACCGACCCGCGCTGGGTCCGGCCGGACGACCCGCCGGTCGACGTCCTGTGCGGCGAGCTGCGCTCCGCCGGGATGAGCGCCGGGCAGGCGGAGTTTCTGGATGCGGCGGCCCGCCGAGCCGGACGGTGGTGGCCCGACGCCGATGGCCTGCCCGCCCAGGTCATCCATGGCGACCTCGCGCCATCGAACGTGCTAGCCGACCCGGACACGGGCGAGGTGACCGGGCTGCTGGACTTCGAGCTCGCCGGTGCCGGCTTCCGGGTCCAGGACGTCTTGGCTGCGCTGTACAACTCCACGGCGCTCGGCATGCCGGACTGGCCACGTCACACGGCGGCTTTCCTGCGCGGCTGTGCCTCGGTCCGTCGCCTGGGGCGCGCCGAGGTTGCAGCGCTGCCCGAATTGCTCATCGCCCGGGCGCTCGGCTCTGTCCTGTGGCGGGTCTCCAGGTGGCGCGCCGGGATCGGGGACATCGGCGAGGTCACAGGCCACGTCGGCAGGCTGGAGGCGACCATGCGCTGGCTCGCGGCCAACGGGGATGCGTTCCTGTCAGTCGCGGCCACCGCGAACGCGGGCTACTGATTGCAGGCTACGGGACAGTTCTCAGGACAGGCCGACCTGGCTTCCCAGCTTTGCGAGCCACGCAATGGCGTCGGGCGCGCTCGAGAGGGCGGATATGTGCCCCGCGTCTTCCACCAGGACCAGTTCGGCGCTGCCGCCGATCCGGCGCGTAAGCCATTCGCTGTGCGCGCACGGCATGACGCGGTCCGCGGTGCCGTGCACCAGCAGGACCGGCGTCGTGATCCCGGCGGGGTCGAACCCCCACGGGTGGACGGAGGCCACGGCATCGTCGACCAGGCCGTCAGTTCCCTGTTCGAGCGCCGGGCCGACCACGGTGCCGATCCACTTCCAGTCCCCCGCGAGCGCCGCGTGGTCGGCCGGAGTGAACATCTCAGGATCGAAGTCGTCGTCTTCCGACGCGATGAGCGCCGCGAGCGCGTCCCGGCCGGCCAGCATGGCGTCCAGCTCGGCCGCCGCGCCGGGGCGCATGCCGACGAGCCAGTCGAGGCCGTCGGCTGGGTAGGGCGCACGGCCCGACATCGACACGGCGCCGATCACCCGGTCCGGCAGCAGCGCGGCGCAGGCCAGGGCGTACGGCCCGCCGCCGGATTGCCCCAGCACCGCGAACCGGTCCAGGCCCAGCGCGTCTGCGATCACCGCGACGTCCGCGGCGCCCGACGCGACATCCCGGTCCGGCACGCGCGAGGACCCGCCGAGCAGTTCTTCCTCAGCTAAGACACCCCGCCGCCCGAGACCCGCCACCGCGGCGACCCCGACCGCTCCCGCACCGACATCACGCTCCGCCACCAGGCCCAGGCCCGCGCCACCGACGGACCGTCGCCCTCGCGGTTCCCGTCGCGGTGATCGCGGCGACCACAGCGGTCATGACGCCAGGCTGAGCCGGACCCGAGGGGCCACCTGGCAGGACCAGTACACCGAGCAGATGCTCCACGTATGGGTCGTCCCCTACCCCGGCGGCGTCTTCTCCGAGCACTCAGCGCGACCGCGACCAGCGCCGCAGTCCAGGCTGTCCTAGCCGAGCACAGCTAACAGCGCGGGTCTCCCCCAGTCCCCTGCTGCATATGGAAACGGGGCTTATTTCGCGACTGCTCAGAATCGAAAGCCCGAGTGTGCCGGAATGGCACAAATTCTGCTATAGTAAGAATTCTCTGTCCATACATGAAGGGATAACCCACCCTTGTGCCAATTTCACAATAGCACGGTCCGGGAAATGGCGTCAACCGGCGCGGCCGAACTGGCGCAAGAGCAGGCGTACCTGACGATGCTGTACGAGCGGCTGGACGCGTTGCGGGCCGATACGGTGCGGCGCCTTGCCGCGGTGCGTCTCGGCCCTACCGCGGAGAACGACCAGGGGTGGTCAGAGCGCGAGTCGATTGCCCAGCAGTACGAGTACCGTACGGCGGAGCTTGACGCCGCGGAGCGGAACCTGTGCTTCGGCCGCCTGGACTTCGATGACGGCGACCTGCTGTACATCGGCAGGATCGGGCTGCGCAGCGAGGATCACGACCTGCTGCTTGTCGACTGGCGCGCCCGCGCGGCCGAGCCGTTCTATCGCGCCACCGCGAGGCAGCGGTACGCCGTGACCCGCCGCCGCTACCTGCACACGGCGGGCAGGCGAGTGGTGAGCCTGGACGACGACGTGCTCGACCTGGACGCGGTCGATGAGACCCGTCTGACCGGCGAGGCGGCCCTGCTGGCGTCGCTGCGCCGCGGGCGGACCGGGCGGATGGGCGACATCGTCGCCACCATTCAGGCAGACCAGGACCGCATCATTCGCGAGGACCCGCGCGGAATCCTCGTCGTTGAGGGCGGTCCGGGTACCGGAAAGACCGTTGTCGCGCTGCACCGGGCCGCTTATCTCCTCTATACATACCGGAGGCAATTGGCCCGGCGCGGAATCCTGGTAATCGGCCCGAGCGCGACATTCCTTCGCTATATCGATCAGGTGCTGCCCTCACTTGGCGAGAATGACGTCGTGCTGGCAACCATCAGCTCGCTGTTCCCGGGGGTCGACGCTCGCGGCCCGGAATCACCGCAAGCCGCGCGGGTCAAGGGCAACGCCAAGATGGCGGGCGCCCTGTCCAAGGCGGTAACCGATCTGCGCCAGGTGCCTGCCGACAGCGTAGAGATCAAGGTCGACGGCACCACCTACCGGCTCACGCCCCGCATGTGCAGCCAGGCACGCGCCGAAGCGGAGCAGGACCGTGATCCCGACACCGACGCGCCGCTGCCCCACAACACGGCCCGGCGCACGTTCACCAACGCGGTGGTGCGGCAGCTGGTACGGCAGCGTGTGCGTGAGCTCGGCGGCCGTCGGATCTGGCAGCCCGGTGACGAGGAGGACCTGCGCGCCGAACTGGCCGCCGCGCCGGCGGTCCAGGCGGTGCTTGACGTGCTGTGGCCCGATCTCACGCCGCAGCAACTGCTCACCCAGCTCTACCAGCAGCCCCGCCGGCTTGACCTCACCGACGAGGAACGCACCGCGATCGCCCGCGGCACGCCAGTGCCCTGGACATCCGCCGACGTGCCCCTGCTCGACGAACTGGCCGAACTCCTCGGCCCCCTCGCCGCCACCGAGCGGGCGGCCAGGCGCAGACGCGCCGCGGATGAGGCCGAGCGAGCTGAGGCGCTGCAGTACGCCGCCCAGCTCGTGACGCAGCTCGCCGCCGATGACGCCATCGTCCTGCCACCATTGGAGGTCGAGGCGTTCACGAGCTGGATCGCCGACCGGAACACCGAGGCCGGAGCCGGCGGCATGCTGGCCGAGCGGGCACCGCAGGACCGGACCTGGGTCTACGGGCACGCGATCGTCGACGAGGCACAGGAGCTGTCCTCGATGGCCTGGCGGATGGTGCTGCGCCGCTGCCCCGCCCGCTCCATGACCGTCGTCGGAGACCTGGCGCAGACAGCCGCGCCCGGCGGCGCCGATTCATGGGCGCAGGCACTTGACCCGGTCGCCCCCGGTCGCTGGCGCACCGCGCGGCTGACGGTGAACTACCGAACCCCCAGGCCCGTCATGGCGCTGGCAGCCGCGCTCCTGCCACCGACCGTCGACCCGCCGCTATCCGTCCGCGACTCCGACGAGAGCCCGTGGTATGTCCACGACGGGGACCTCGCCGACCTGGTACGGCGCGAGACAGAGCTGATCGGCAGCGGGCGCGTGGCCGTGATCGCGCCGCCTGTCCGCGCCGCCCAGACCGCCGCGGCGCTCGGCCTCTCCCCCGGACCGGACCTTGACGCCCCGGTGGCGGTCCTCACCCCCGAGCAGGCCAAGGGGCTCGAGTTCGACTCGGTGATCATCGTCGACCCGGCAGGTATCGAGCAGGCGTCGCCGCGCGGGCGGGCGGACTTGTACGTCGCGATCACCCGCACCACCCGCAGGCTCGGACTCACGGGTCCCGGCGAGCTGCCCGGCGACCTCAGGGCCGTACTTGATCAGTCATGATGGAATCCCGGCCGGGTCCGGATCGGGGGCCGGGTGCGGATCGGGACTTGCGGACCCGACCGACGAGCTGGCGGCGAGCCCGGCCGCGCTCGCGGCACCGTGAGCCGACGTGTCGGCCGGCCGGGCTCGGATGATCACGATGACGAGGAGCGGATAGAACCAGGTGAGGTAACTGTAGAACCAGTAGCCGAGGAGCAGCTCCCCGCCGATGAGCAGCGCGGCGGCGAGCGCAGCCTGCTCGCGCGCGTCCTGCGCTCCGGTGCGCACCATGGGCGCGAGCGCGAGCAGCACGAGCGCGGCGGTGAGGATCGGCCTCGCCACGATCGCCGCATGCGGCATGTAGGTCCAGATGCTGAACTGGATGCCGCCGCCGCGCTGAATCAGCTGGTAGCCGAACGTGGAATCGATGAATTGAGCCGGTCCTGAGATGATCAGCGGCCAGGCGAGCATCGCGGCGAGCGACACGATGAGCGTGAGCGCATAGCGGAAGCGCCCCCGTCGCACGCCCAGGAACTGCACTGCGAGCAGCGCGGGGAGAAACTTGGTCAGAGCGGCGGCCGCCATGAGCAGCCCGCGAGCAACCGGACGCTCCGCTGCCGCGACGATCGTCCATACGCAGAGCGCGGCGATCAGCGCGTCGTTGGTCTCCGACGTCAAGGAGAGATCGGGAAACGGGTAGAGCAGGTAAGCGAACACGAACGCTTGCGCCAGCGGCCGCCCGCCGAGCCGTCGGCCGAGCCTGTGTAGTCCGGCGAGCGTCAGCGCGTCGAAGCACAGCGCCGGCAGCAGCGTCGCGAGCACTGCCGGAGCTGGCGGGAAGAGGGCTACGAAAGGGATGTACGCGTAGTAGGCGAACGGGCCGTAGGAGTCCGGGCGGTAGATCCGGAACCTGCCGGGGCCCTGCCAGGAGACCGCCCCGTAAAGGTGCAGTCCGTGCAGAAGGCGCCAGGCGCCGAGCGAGCTCGCCTGCCCGACATCCAGGATGTTGCCGCCTGCGATGCTGCTTCCGAACCGGACCAGCAGCAGAATCAGTATTGCCAGGCCAAGCCACCGGGAGCTGACGGAGGGACGCAGGTCCGGCATTCGCCATGTCCCGAAGGCCGCTCCGAGCATCCGGCAGAACAGCCAGCCGAGGCAGACGGCCGCCAGCCACAGGCCGGCTCCGGAGATGTCGTCGCTGAGCAGCATCGCCACGGGAAAGAAGCCGGCGAGCGCCAGCAGGTCCAGATGCTCGACCCGCCACGGGCGACGCCAGTCGACCAGCCCGCAGACAAAGCAGGCCGCCGAAGGGACGGCGACGAGCAGCGGATGCAACGTGAACACGCCGCCAACGACCGCCGGGGTAAACCAGCCACCGCCCTTGGGTGAGAATCCGTGCCCGACCGGCACGAGCGCGGCCAGCACTCCCAGCCCGCAGATGAACGCGAAGACGAGCAGACCTACGATTACCGGTCCGCGCCTTAGATCCGACCGCCTGCCGATGAGTGAGGCGTGGCCGGGCGCCCGCTCCGCGGCGCATGTGCGCACTGGTGGCTGCACGCGGGTAACGCTACGGGCCGGCGGACGCGGGGGCCATCGGCCTACGGGCTGAGTTCCGGTATGAGATTGCGGGCCGGCTCCTCCTACCGGCCTAGTACCGCAAGCCGACGGCCCGCGCCCGGTGTGGTCAGGCGGGGCCGACGCTCGCCAGGATCGCCTGCCCTAGATCCTCGGGCCTGGTGAACTGCGGCCAGTGGCCGGTGGGCAGGTCGACGTACTCGACGTCATGGATCTTCGCGAGCTCCCGCACGTACGGATGTCCCTGCTCCATCCACTTGCGGAGCATCTCGCTCGGGAACTCGCACGCGATGATCGTGACGGGCACGTCGTAGCGGCGCTCGTCGGAGAGCCGCTGCGGGTCGCTGGCGACATGGATGGGCGTGGGGATCGCGCGCTCGCGGAACGCCGCGCGCAGCGTGTCGTCGAGGTCGACCAAGTCCTCGTCGTCGAAGATCACCCAATCCGGCAGCGGGATCTCGCCGTTCTCCGATGGGAGCTCGTCGTTGATGACTCCCCCGTCGCCGAGCGGGCCGCTGTCGACGTAGACGACGCGGGCGACGCGGTCGGGCCGCGCATCCACCGCGGCGTGGGCGACCGCGCCGCCGCCGGAGTGCCCGACGAGGACCACCTTGCCGTCGGCCGGGTCGAGGGAGTCGATCACCCCGACCACCGCGTCGACGTGGTCGCGCAAGGTGACCTCGGAACGGTCGGCGTCTCTCGACTCCATGCCGGGCAGCGTCAGCGCGTGCGTACGGTGCCCCGCCTGGTCAAGCGCGGGAACGACCTCGTCCCATGACGAGGCATCGAGCCAGAATCCGGGAATCAGGATGATGTCCATGGGTCCGAGGCTAGGCCAGGGCACCGACATTCACGGTCACAGCCCGCCCGTGACCGCTTATTTTCAGCCCTACGGGTAGAAGCAGCTGGGAACACGGAGAATGACGCCCTCCTCCGCGTAACCTTAGAACATGCTCGGAACCGTGGCCAAGCTACGCCGCTACCCGGTCAAGTCGATGCTCGGCGAGGACGTGCCCGCCGCCGACGTGACGCTGACAGGCCTGCCCGGTGACCGCCGCCTGGCCGTGATCAGCCGCCGGACGGGCAAGGTCGCCAGCGCGAAGTACCCGCGGCTGTGGCGCGACCTTCTCACCCTGTCCGCGCAGGCCCTGGACGAAGGCGTGCGGATCACGCTGCCCGACGGCAAGACCGTCTGGAGCACGGACGACGAGATCGACGCGATCCTGTCCGGGCTGCTGAACGAGCCGGTGACGCTGTCCGCGACCCCGGTGCCCGGAACGTCGTATGACCGGGCCGTGCCCGAGGCGGTGCTGCGCGGCGGCATCAACGCCGAGGTCGCCTTCGAGGTCGGCGAGATCGGCGGCGGCGGCCCGCCGGGCACCTTCGTCGACTTCGCGCCGCTGCACCTGCTGACCACCTCCACGCTCGACCGCATCGCCGAGCTCAGCCCGTACCGGAAGGCCGACCTGGAGCGCTACCGTCCCAACATCGTCATCCGCACCCCCGCGCCGGGCTTCACCGAGAATGACTGGCTCGACCGGACACTGCGCATCGGCGACGACCTCGTGCTCCGGGTGATCGCCCGCACGCCGCGGTGCGCGATGCCGACTCTCGTCCACGGCCGCCTGCCCCGCAACCCGGAGGCCCTCAGGGTGCTCGCCAGGCACAACCGCGTGATCCCGATGGAGGATATGGGCCCCGAGCCGTGCGCCGGCGTCTACGCCGAGGTGCTGAACCCTGGCCACGTCCGCACCGGCGACGCGGTCCGGCTGGCCGCAGACCAACTCGCCGCCGCCATATAGGTGGCCGGTTAAGCCACCGCCGTTCTGCAAATTCTTTCTTTTTCTACCGAACGGGCGGTGGTTCGTCGCCCGCGTCCGCTGGCGCGGGCTCGGTGGCTCACCCGCGCTTGCGGGCCTTCCAGACTTCCTCGCTCGGCCATTGCCGGGCCCAGTCGAGGGTGACATGCGGGTACCGCGTGCTGGCGTCCGGATCGGGGCGCAGCTCGAGGAGGTCCTCCACCTCGAGCCCGCAGCGGCGGAGCAGCCGGATCATGTCGCCGTGGCCCAGGTGGAACTCCACCGACTCATCGTCGGTCCACTCGAACCTGTGCATGCCGAAGTGGGGCCGCAGCAGCCGGTCGGTGGCTGGCAGGTCCTCGGCTTCCGGCGCGGCGAGCATCAGCAGCGCGGAGTTGCCGAGGAAGATCAGCTGGCCGCCGGGCCGCAGCAGCCTGGCCGCCTCGGGGATCCAGGCGTAGGGGTCGCACCAGATGGCCGCGCCGTACTCCGAGATGGCCAGGTCGAACTGGGCGCCGGCGAACGGCGTCTGCTCGGCGCTGGCGTGGATGAGCGGGAACCGCAGCCTGAAACGATCCTGCAGCCGGCGGGCGGTGGCCAGCTGCGCCGCGGAGTTGTCCAGCCCGACCGGCCGGGCGCCGCGGCGGGCCAGCCAGGACGAGACGTATCCGGTTCCGCAGCCAAGCTCGATGGCGTCCTTGCCGTCCAGGTCGGGCGGCAATACGCCCGCCTGGGCTTCGGGGATCCGCCAGATGCCCCAGCTGGGCTCGGTCGACCAGTGATGCAGGCCCGGCTCGGCGTATTCGGCCGCCCACCGGTCCCATGCGGCCCGGTTGCGCTGCACGTGGTCAGCCGCGTCGGTCACCGTACCCTCCTTCACAATGCTCTGCCCAGGGACGTCAGGAAGTCGATCAGCCCGTGGAAGAAGTGGCCGGAATCGTCGAACTGGCATAGGTGACTGCCGTCGGGGCAGTGCAGGTAGCGGCCCTGCGGCAGCTGCTGCGACATCCAGCGCATGTGCGCGGGATCCATCGTGTCGTGGGTGGCGCCGACGACGAGCGCGGGCACGTCGATGTGCCGCAGGTCGGCCGAGCGGTCCCAGTCCTCCAGCGTCCCGCTCATGCCGAGCTCGCTTGGCCCCTGCATCGGCACGTAGATCGCCGGGTTGATGTGGCTGAACGCCCTGTTCACCGGGTCTGGCCAGTCGGCGTGCGGCATCCGGCAGACGTGCAGGACGTAGTGGTGTTCGGTGAGCAGCTGCTCATACCGCGGGTCGCCGGTCTTTCCCTCGGCCTCGAACCGCTTGATCTCCGCGAGCACGTCCTGGTCCATGGCCGGCATCAGAACGTCGCTTGCGTAGTCGTTGTAGAGCCGCGAGCTGGACATCATGTTGGAGATCACCAGCCCCTTGAGCTGCTGCCGGTGATGGACTGCGTACTCCATCGCGAGCAAGCCGCCCCACGACTGCCCGAAGAGCACGAAGTTGCCGCGGTCAAGCCGCAGCGCCTGCCGGACCTGCTCGACCTCGTCGACAAAGCGGTCCAGCGTCCACAGCGACGGGTCGTCGGGCTGGTCGCTGCGGAACGAGCCGAGCTGGTCGTAGTAGTAGTACTCGATGCCGGCCTGCGGGAACCACAGGTCGAAGGACTCATACAGCTCGTCGCTGGCCCCGGGCCCGCCGTGCAGCAGCAGCACCTTGAGATCGGGGTTGCTGCCTACCCGCCTGGTCCAGACCCGGTACTCGCCGCTCGGCGTGCTGACCGGGACCATCCGCGAACCGCCGGAGGTCACATCACGGCGGTCCCAGGACGAGGTGTCGAAATACGCGGAGGGCGGCTGGGTCATGATGCCAAACTAGCGGTCTCACCAGCCAAGCTCGTGCAGCCGGTGGTCATCGATGCCGAAATGGTGGGCGATCTCGTGAATGACGGTCCGGCGGACCTGCTCCGCGACCTCGTCCTCCGTATTGCAGATCGCGCAGATCGCCAGGCGGTAGATGGTAATCCTGTCCGGCAGCACTCCCGCATACTGCGACGTCCGGCTGGTCAGCGGGACGCCCTGGTAGAGGCCGAGCAGGCCGCGCGGCCCCGGGCGATGCTCGACCGTCACCGCGACGTTGCGCATCAGCTTGCCGAGTTCCTCCGGCAACCCGTCAAGCGCCGTGACGACCATGTCCTCGAAGCGCTCCGGTTCGATCTGGATCACTAGCCCATTGTCCGACCCGGCGGCGCTCCGCCGGGCCGGACAGCGCGCTCAGCCGTGGAACCGGCGGTGCAGCTCGCGGACCTGCTCGTCCAGGCCCGGCACCGGACCCTGGACCACCACGTCGGGCGCGACCTGGCTGACCGGCAGCGTGCGCACCGGGGGCAGCGGCACTCCCAGCTCGGTCAGCCAGGCAGCGAGCTGCTCCGACGAGCTCACGTACACGATCCGGCCGAGCCCGACCCAGGCGTGGGCGGCGGAGCACATCGGGCAGTGCTCGCCTGAGGTGAAGACGGTAGCCGCGGCGCGCTGCCCGGCTGTCATGTTCGCCGCCGCCCAGCGAGCCAGGTCGATCTCCGGGTGGCGGGTCGCGTCACCCGCGGTGTTCTCGCGGTTGCGCTCCTCGGCCAGCACCCGGCCGTCCCCGGCCGCCAGCACCGATCCGAACGGGAAGTCCCCGGCGGCCAGCGCCTCCGCCGCCAGCTCTACGCAGCGGCGCAGATGCGGCAGCTCCGCCGGGGATACGCCCGCGGGCTGGTCAGTAGCGACGGCGGCGACCCGGTTCCAGGTGGGCCAGGCGCAGGATCAGCAGGAGCACCCAGGCACCGATGATCGACCCGATGAGGCCGACCGCATGGAAGCTGTGCACGGTCAGCTTGTGGTACTCGACCAGGTTCTGCAGGAACCCGCCGACGAAGGAGCCGACGATGCCGAGCACGACGGTGCCGAAGAAGCCGATCGAGTCACGGCCGGGCATGAGCAGGCGCGCGATGGCGCCGACG
>JBOHCG010000052.1:0-23157 GCA_050698735.1 Streptosporangiaceae bacterium
CAGGCCGCTGCTGCGCCTGGTCGTTACCAGATGAGCGGGACCAGGCGCTTGTGGTGCGAGGCGTAGGAGGAGTACGTGTCCCCGAGCGCTGACAGCAAGGCGGTCTCCTCGATCTGGATCCGCCATGCGATGATCGCCGCCCACGCCAGGGCGAACGCGGCCACGCTGGCCCAGTTCGCCGACGTGACCGCGATGCCGACCTCGGCTAGCAGGCCCCCGGCATAGCTGGGGTGGCGCAGCAGCCGGTACGGGCCGCTGGCTATCACCGGCTGGTCGGGGCTGACCTTGATGACGGCGGTGAAATACCGGCCCAGCGAGTAAAACGACCATCCGCGCAGCACGGCCCCGGCAACCAGGATCACCATGCCGGCCGCGAAGGCGGCGGCCCCCGGCCTGATCGTGGCGGCCGGGAACGCTGAGGGCCCGAGATACAGCGCGACGTTCGTCACGATCAGGCAGGCCGCGAAACCGAGCCAGAAGCTGCGGCGGCCGATGCTGGTGGCCCCTGCCCGCCACCGCCACTGCCGGACAAGCTGGATGGCCTCCATGCTCAGCCAGGCGAGCAGGACGACCAGGAGCAGGTTCCCGGCGGAATGGGTGTCAAGGTACGGTTTCATTTCTCCTCCTGAGGGGGTCCGGCCGCATCGGCTGACTGAGTCAGCCGGCGCCGGTTAGCTCGGGCATCGTGCACGATGGCCGCCGCTTCCTGCAGGCTCATGTCCCTGTCCTCAACCATGCGGGCCTCCAGGGTCAGGGTTACCACCGGCTAGACGACTGCGTTGCCGGTGCCGCTCTGGTGCAGTTGTACGCTCCGAACGCGCCGATGGAGCCCGAGAAGAGTTAAGTCCGTGACACGACTCGTGTGCCGTCCTTCACCGCAGGGGCGGCACACGATCATGTAGGCAGGAAACTCGCCCATCATGCCCGTCAGGCGCTCATGGTAAGGGTCACCGTCGCGGAGCACCCGGCAGCACTCGCCGCAGCGCAGGCCGTGCGGCCAGTCCTCAGCCCGGACGATAAGGCCGGACGCGCAGTCCTGCTCGCTCATACTGCCAGCCTTCCCGCTTCCGCCCTTGCCGATGCCGGATTAGCCAGCGCAGCCCCTGCGGAACTCCGCTCCCATGTGCATCACCAGAAACCCCCGGCCCCGCCGTTATTCCTCCGCGAGCAGGACGTCAAGCCGGTCCAGCAGTTCCCCGAGGGTGTACCTGACCACGACCATCTCGCCGTTGGTCTCCGGTATCAGCGCTTGCCACGTCCCGAACCCGCCGCCGCCGATGAGCACGCCGGGGTGCTCGGCGCGGAACGCTGTCAGCCGGGGTACCTGCTCGGCGTCAATGCCGTCCCTCACCACCATGACCGACACGCTACTCAGCCGAGGTGCTCTTGTATAACTCTCATAGAGCTTTATGATAGCTACCGGAATCATTTGTGCAGGTCAGGGGTAGCTATGTTGCTGGTCGTGAGCGAGATCGAGGCGACCGGCGGGCGTGATGCGGACCTGGCCTACATGCGCGTAGCCGGGGACATTGCCGCGCGGATCGGCTCCGGTGAGCTGAAACCGGGCGCGCGGCTCCGCAGTGAGCGGGACCTTGCCGAGCACTACGAAGTCAGCTACGGCACCGTGCGCCGCGCCATGGGAGTGCTCCGCGAGCGGGGGCTGATCACCACGATCCACGGGCGCGGGACGTTCGTCTCCGCGCCGGGCGATTCAGGGTGATCGCCGACAGGCAGTCAGGCCTCCTGCAGGACGAGGCCATGGGTTACACCTGCGACAGCGGGAACTGCCGTGTCGAACGCAGTGCGGAGCGCGGTAGCGGCGATGGCCTGAGCCTCCCACGGATTGTCAGTGGTAAGTGGGAGCTGGACATGGACGCGTACCCCGTCACCTTCGCGGATCAGGGTCACCAGCGGGTCGAGGGCCACCGGGTCGAGCAGCTCGGACACATGCAATATCAGGTCCGCGATCTCGTCATCTGACAAGCGCCGGGGCACGTCCAGCATCGCTTGCACGTCAACTGTGATTCCCACGCCCGGCCTCCTCGCCTTCGGCCTCGGCTCTCTCCTTGGCCTCGGCCTCGTCCCTGATCTTGCTGCACAGCCTGATCATGTAACGGACCCTCTCCTTGAAATGATCCGGGTTGGAAGGGGTCTTGTGAAGGTTCGTGTGGTGCGCCCCGCAGTAGCAGTACATCGCGTAATACCCGCTGGCGCTCTCCTTGGCGACGCGCCAGCCATGCTCGGCCACCTCGCTCACGGCCGCCTCACGCTCAGCGCGCTGTCCGCTCACCCAGACGAGCCTACCGGACCGGTTTTGCGGGCGCGGACGCCAAGCGCGGCGCGACCAAGTGGCGCTGCCCGGCCGGGGAGTGCGCGCCCGCGTCGGTGTGGATCAAGGCTGACCGGCTGCACCCGCTGATCCCGCTCGGCACGGAGCGGTGGAAGTCCCTCTACCGCCAGCGCACTTCGGTTGAGCGCGGGTTCGGGCGGCTCAAGAACGACTACGGGCTGCTGCCGCTGCGCGTCCGGCGGGTGGCGCGGGTCGCGCTGCACGCCAGCCTGACCATCCTCGCGCAACTCGCCTCCGCGCTCCTGCTCACGCGGGACACGTAGAGAATCCCGATCCGCAACCCGCCGATGGCGGGGGCTTCGCCATGCCCGCACCCTGAAATCCGGCCCCGGAACGCCAGAACTACGGCATCCGGGGCCATTTCATGCCCGCTGAACGGCAAAGTCCGCGGAGCGACAGGCTGAAACCGCAGGCAGGGGCCGGGAGCATCGGGTTTCGCCATTCGAAGCGTCAAGCCCAACTAGAGGGTCTGGCCGACGGAGAGGACTACTTCGACCTCCTAGCCGACGACGTGGTCTTCGAGTACGTCATCTCCGTGCCCGGCTACCCCAGGCGCGTTGAAGGCCGGCCGGGCGTGATCGACCTGTACGGCGGTTATGACGACTACATGACCGTGCACACTGCCGGCAACCTCCGCGTTTACCGGGACCCGGAAGCGTCGGTGGCTGTCCTCGAGTACGAAGTGCACGGCCCGGGGCGCGGTCGTCGAAACCCGCCTGCTCCCGCAGGCCGCGCGACCAGGCCCCCGGGCCGCCGCGAGTACGGCGGCAACCCGGCTGACTTCGGCAACGCCAGCGTGGCGGGGCAGAATCAGGTGTTCGCCAACGCGCTAGCGGCCGACGGCGAGTCCAACTGGTCGGCCTACGACGGCTGCTGATTCACCGGCGGCATGATGTCGCCAGCGCCGCGGCTTGGCCGGCCGAATGTTGCACCGGTCACGGACGCTTGAAGATGTCGTGGGTGCAAACGCGTCGCCAGCGGATATGTTGATGCCCTTCCTTGACAGGGGCGCCGTACTCGAAGGTTGCCCTGCCGTCGGGAGCCCAGGTGAGTTCCCAGACGTCGTCGTATCCTGCCATCTTCTTGACGCGCAGGCTCTTGCGGAACCCCTGGCTGCCGCGGAGGTCTGCTACGAACATGACCACTGCGCGCAGGAAAGCCGCTTTCTCCCCGGGCGTGAGCGCGTCGAAGTCTCGCAGGAAGCTCGCCAGCCGCTCGAAGGTCGGCACGGTCAGGCCAGGTCATCCACCGCCAGGCCTGCCCTGTCGGCGAGTTCAGCAACGAACTCCTCTGAGCTCATTACGGCGCCCCCGCCCTCGGCGATCTCCTGGTCAGCCTCTGCCTCCTTGGCCTGCCACTCCGGGGTCCAGAACCATGCCTGGTCATCGGGGATGACCGACGCGGGGATCAGGACGAGCCGACCATCTTCGACGGTCGCCACTAGGTGGTCACCCTCGTGCAGATCGAGTTCCTGGCGGATCGCTTCGGGGATGGTGACGATTCCCTTCCGGCGGATCGCCAGCGTAGTGAGATGGGGTCGGCGCCGGTGCGCAGTAACTGCCATACCGCAAGGCTACCATGCGGGTGAATTTCCTCCTATCCGACTTTCGTCCAGGTGTGACATGCTCGGGGGCCGCCGGTGGCGCCGGCCAGCGGGGACGGGCGCTTGCGCGCCAGCTTGGCGACCGCCTGCCTGACCGGGTCGGCATAAGGGCAACTTCGGTTAGGCCCCAGGGCGATCCGCTTCTCCCGGAGGCTCACACAAGGGTCCGCTCGGCCAGCGCTCGGTACAGCGTTGTGGCCATCTGACGGTTCCCTGCGATTCAGGATGCCGGCGCGTCAGCGCCTGCCCGGCTGGACCGGGAGGCGCTGGCGTGTTCGGGTGCCGGTGGGAGCATCCCTGCGGCGGGCTACTGTACGCCGATGCTCGCAAGTTCTGGCGTGCGCTCGGCGGGCGGGGCAACTTCGGCCTCAGGCTGCCGGGCGGCGCGGCGGGGGAGTGCGATCCCGGCCAGCACTGCGGCAGCCACGGCGATGATGCCGGCGACGGTGAACCCGGTCGTCATCGCGGTGGTGAAGCTTTCGTGCGCGACCTGGAGGATGTGCGACCTGGTCCAGCAGCATCTGCGCGATCACCCCGTGATGGGAGTCGAACATGCCGTCCAGCGCCTCGGCCAGGGCGGGCGGGGTCCTTGGACCTGGTGGGGATCGATGGTCACCGGGCTGGGCCTGACCCTCTTCCTGGCCCGCACCCGCGATCAGGAGACGACGTGGGGTTAGCTGCTGTAGGTCAAGAACTGCGGGAGGGCCGGCCTGCCGGTCAGGCAGGTGGCGGTCGACGTGCCGTCGCCGGTGACGTGGTTGCCGAAACCGTGCACAAAGAACACTGGTGCGCCCAGGCAGGCGATGTCGAGATTCCAGTGCTGCCCGCTCGGCCGATCCGTGCAGGTGAGCGACATGCTCTCAGCGCCGACGGAAGCCAGGCTGCAGTCGGCGGGGATCTGCCCGTAGCCTGAACTGGTGCCGCTGGTGATCGTCGTGGCGGCCATGGCGGGCGGAATCAGGCCGACCAGCAACATCCCGGCGGCGCCGGCGGTGAGTGAGATCCTGCGGACGTATCGCATGCTTGCTCCCTTTGCGCGAGGACCGGGGGCGCCAGGCCATAGGGTGTCGGCTCGTCCACCCCGCGGTGCGACCAGACCGTTACCATCAACGTTAACCACGGGCATAGGAGCACGCAATGCCCAAGACGGTCCCTGATGATCAGCCCGCTGACCGCCGAGCGCTGGCCCGCGCTGGAGGACCTCTTCGGCCGGGCGGGCGCCTCGAACGGGTGCTGGTGCATGTACCAGCGTGCCTGGTCATACCGGCAACCTGTTTCCCGGGGTTGCGTCGGCCTTCGCCCGGCACGGCTTCCAGGTCCTCGCCCGGCGCCAGCCCGACCGTCCGGTGATGCGACGCCAGCTCACCCGCCCGGTATGAGCGGCGGCCGCCGTCCCGGCGGCGCAGGCCGCCGAGTGGGACGCGAGGTACAGCGAGCGCGACGGTGCGAGGTGGAGCGGACGCCCGAACGGGCGGCTCCTGGCCGTGGCGGGCAAGCGGCTCGACGAGTTCTCGTTCCTCGTAGGACAGGTGCGAGAGCAGCGTGCAACGCCGCACAGGCCGGCCAGCAGGCCATATCCGACTCGCAGGCGCTGCAGAAGGTCGATACCGAGCTGAAGGTCGAAAAAGGCCCTGCCTTCGAGACGGCCGACGCACTCACCTCCGCGTACAGCTGCCTGTCCGGCCTGTCATCAAGCGTGCAATCCGCCCGCCTCACCAAGCTGGCCGACCAGATAAGGGACTGCCTGAAGGACATGTTCCCCGGCGCCACGACCGAAGCGACCGACTATCTGAAGGCGCCGGCGTGCTTGCCGTCACTCGACCGCGATCCGCCAGGCTCAGTAGTAGCCGTGGCGGGCTTCCAGCCGGGCTCGGTGATCGCATGTATGGGCGGCGTCTGGAACAGACGTCTGGAACAATGGCTGGCATGTCGAAGAAGCCCGCGACGTCAGCAGATGAACTCGCCCGGATGTTTTGGCAGGTGGAGGCCAAGGCGGCCGACGTCCTGATGCAGCAGATGCTGGACCGCCTCGGGCAGCAGACGTTCGTCGGCGGCAAGCGCGTCGCCATCCAGAAGCTGCCCCGGCTGCCGAAGCAGGCCCCGACCACCGTGCATCGCGTGAAGGTGAGCCTGCATGGCGCCAAGCCGCCGGTCTGGCGGCGGATGGAGATCCCCAGCGCCATGCGGCTGGACCTGGTGCACGAGGTTATGCAGGTCGCGTTCGGCTGGCATGGCTACCACCTGCATGCGTTCGAGACGGTGTGCGGCGAGTTCGGCTCACCGGACGACGATGACGACTGGTCGGATCGGAAGGATGAGGCCACAGCCGCCCTGGCGCAGGTGGCCCCGGCGGAGAAGGCGAAGGTCGTGTACGTCTACGATTTCGGCGACGACTGGCGGCACGACATCGTGGTGGAGAAGATCATGCCGGCCGAGCCGGGGATTGCCTACCCGCGCTGCACCGGCGGGCGGCGGGCGGCGCCGCCGGAGGACTGCGGCGGGATCTGGGCCTTCAACGAATACCAGGCCGGGCGGGATGACGACGCGTTCGACGACGACGAGATGACCGCGCGGCTGGCCGACCTGGCGGAGGTTCTCATCCGGGCTTCCTGACGCGTAACCTGTGCCCGTCGATGATCGGGCTGGGCCTGGAGGGCCGGCGCGAAACGGGCATCGTCGGCATCGCAGTGGCACACGTTCTACACCTCGCGCGTTTCCGCATCGCCCGAAGTCCTGTCCGACCTGTTGTCCGACATGCCGAACTACCGCCGCTGGCTCCCCGGGTCCGGTCAGTTCTGCCGGACGACGGATGTCGAGCCCTACCCGGTCCGGCCGGGCACCCGGTACCACGACGGCAAGCCGGACGAGCCCGGCAATGACTGGTGGGGCACCGTCACCGGCTTCCGGCGTCCGGGGTCGATTGACTTCCACCACACCATCGGAGTCCGGTATGGCGGGGGACAGGAACGGCCGCAGTGGCGGGCTGGCTGCCCGGCGTGTGCGAGGGGCTGCACGCCAGGGGCGATGCCGGTGCGGCGGCCGCGCGGCGGCTCGTTGACCTGGCGTGGGAGTGGATCGGCAAGGGCATCGCCGCCGGGGTCGCGTCGTCGTCGCCCAGCTACCGCGACACGGAACTCGGCGACCTGGGTAAACCGCTCGCCTCGGTGCTGAAGGCCGCCGCAGCGATCGGGGCAGCCGGCACGCGGGACGCCGTCTGCGGATATATCCGGGAGCAGGACGACGCGGTGGCGGCGCTGGAGTTGTCGGCGCTGCGGGCCGCGGCGGACATGCCCGGGGACGGCGCGGGCGGCGGCGCTGGCTTCGGCGACCTGGCTGCCGACTGCGCCGCGCGGCTCCGCGCCCGGCTCGCCCGCCCGCAGCGCGCACCCGGCGACTGGTCGATCGAGGTGCCCGCGGGCGGCTGCACCTGCGATCTGTGCGACGCGCTCCGCGTGTTCCTCGACGACAAGAGCCGGCGCACCTTCGAGTGGCCGCTCGCCCAGCAGCGCAGGCAGCACGTCCACTCCCGGATCGACGCAGCCGAGTTGCCCGTCACCCACGTGACCAGGCGGCAGGGCAGGCCCTTCACGCTCGTCCTGACCAAGACCGACGCGCTCTTCGCCCGCGAGCGGGAGGCGCGGATCAAGGACGAAACAGATCTGGAGTGGCTCGCGGCGCAGCGGAATCCCGGCGCCTGACCGGCGGCTCACACCTGCGCGCTCGCCGGGGCGGGCCCGCTGTTACCGGAGGGGCTCAGCCGATGATGCCCGCAGCCGGGCTACCGATCCGGCTGCGACCAGGGGCTGAGCCGGCGGCCATCCGCGGCCTGCGCCGCTGCACGGCGCGGGCCGCCCGCAGGACCTCATACCCGACGTTCGGGGCTTCCATGGCGATCGCCAGCACCGTCAGCCGCCGCGGGTGGCGCAGCCGCCACGGCACGCTGAGGACCACCTCAGCTACCGGGGAAACACGGCCGAACCAGCGGAAGAACCGCTCTATCCGGCGGGTCGCGGGTGTTTCCGTCCTAGCGGCAGCCGGGGCCGTGATGCCACGCTCGCGCATCAGGTCCCTCATCAGCCGCTGATGGTGCTGTTGCACCTCGGCCACGGCCACTGGGTCGCCGACCTTGGAGAAGATTCGTAGCGTGGCTGCTTCCAGCGACTGCGGCCCGGAGGCCGCCATAGGGGTTCGCGACGTGTTCACGCAGCAGCCTCGGTAGCCGCTGGCCCGGCTTCGGGTCTGGGTCCGGGCTTGGACCAGTTGAGGGTCACTTTGAAGTTGGCCTGTGCTGCGCTGGTCGCAACTACCAGGTTCGCGTCGGCCGACAGCGAGAGCCCGAACTCAAGCCCGATCTCGTCAGGGGCATTGGCCATGCCGGCGAACCCCCCGACGAAGCTGTCGGCCATGGGGCGGATCGCGGCGAGCATCTCCCCGAGCGAATGCGCGGCACGTGCCACGACCTGGCCGGGCCGCGAGACCTTGACCAGCCCTTCCGCCGCCTGCTCGATCTCCACGCCGACCACCTGCGCCCGGCCGTCCGACTCGTCCACCGGAAGCTCTATCAGGTAGTTCATGTCTTCCCCCGCTCACTCGCCCCGCCGGTCGGCGAGGAGACCGGCTCGTTTGCGCGGATTGGCGTCAGCATCAGGATGCTGTCAATTTCGGATCAGTCCCCGAAGTCGTCGTCTTCAGAAGCGGGGTCGCACCAGCCACTGCTGAACGGCATCCACGAGATTCCCCTTCTCGGCCCATCACGGGGACGGCCCGCACAGAGGCACCGCGTCGAGCGCGGCCCGGCACCGTGCCCTTTCCCGTAGAGCAGACCCGACGGAGAACACATATCCGACATGCAAGATCACCCGCAGCAAAACAAGGACAGCCAGCGATCTCGTTACAGGCCCGTAAGTGATCTGTTGCTGACGACTTCGGAAGCCGGCAGCGACCCTAGCTGCCCCGGCGCAAGGCGGGGTCAGCGGCGCGCGCTGTCGGCGGGCGGCGCGGATCTCGGCGTCGGCGACCTGGTCGGCGAGCAGGGTGTAGGCCTGGGTGGTTTCGGTGGAGGCGTCGCCGAGGCGTCGCCGTACGACCTCGATGGAGACTCGGATGCGGGGATTGCCCTCATCGGGCCGGGAAGAGCGCGACGCGTGCTTTGACGGCTTCGATGCCCGGCACGGCCGGGTGGCCGAGGAGGCTGGGGAGCGTCCCTGTCGCGCTGGACCGCCCCTGCCGGAAGTCTGCGTACAGGGCTGTAAGCAGCGTTATCGTATCCGGCGGGAGCCTGAAGTTCTCGGCGAGGTATGCGGCGTACTCCTCATCGGAGACGGCCCGGAATGGTACTCCGGCGGCTTCGGCAAGGTCGCTCCATCCGAGGTCGTCGGGTCCGGTGAGCTCCAGGACGGTGCCGTCATGCTGTTGCCCGCTCAGCACGACCGCTGCCGCCGCGGCGAGGTCGCAGATCGCGGCGGGGGCGGCGGATGCGTCCTGCGCTGGGCGATGAGTTCCCCCATCTGTTGCCCCCAGACGACATCACGGGCAAGGGCGTCGGCCATCCCGATATTCAACCGGAGAATGGCCCAGCTCGGCCCGGCGGCCTTGACCGCGCTCTCGAGTGCCCGGTAGTTCTGGACGGACGGCATGGTCGCCTTCTCCTGGCTGGGCCAGCTTGTCAGGACGACCCGGTCCACCCCGGCCTGTGCTGCAGCGTCGATCGCGGCGGTCACCCGCGGAAGGCGCAAGGACGGGTCCGCGCCGAAGAAGGTGGCGTTGACGAGCACCGTGTCGACTCCGGCCAGCGACCTTTGCAGCGTGCCCGGGTCGTCGAAGTCGCCGGCGCGGTAATCGATGCCCGGCAGCGTGCTGACCACCGAGAGCCGGCTATCCGAGAGTCGCCGCGGCCTTGGCCTGCAGATCGCCATCGACGGCCTACGCACCGCGCCAGCCGAGGGAACCCGGCGTCCTACCGCCGCTGACGCAAGAGCCACTGAGCGGCATGAATGATCAGGGTCAGGGCCACGCCACCCCGTTGCCGGTCCACGTGACCCCTTCGTGGCGGCACAACAGGCAGAAGGGATGCCCGGCCGGGTCGGTGTAGACCTGCCAGCCGTAGCCCTCGGGTCCGAGGAAGTCCTTCTCCAGATTCACTGTTTCTGTGCGTTGAATTCGGCGGTGCCAGAAGTTTCTCATGGCGGTATGAACGGTCGCAGGGCTGCCAATGTCATTTGAGTGATGGCAGGTCCGGCTGCGTGAGCAGCCTGGTTGTCGGCATTAAGTCACGCATACTGGCTGGTGCAGGGGAGTTGCGTTTAGGGACGCTGGGTCTCCGTGGAATAGGCCAGGGGGTCAGGACCTGGTTGAGGGCCGATCCAGCGAACATGGACCGTGTCGGGCGAGGGCTGATGCCATATGACCCACCAAGTTGATTCGTCCGTCATCTCGACCAGGACCATCCAGCCATCAGGCCGGTACCGCAAGCTCTCACCGCGGACCTTACCCGGGTCACTGCGCAGCCGCTCCAGTACGCTCTTGATTCGTTTGCCGTTCTCGCCGCCGTCCTCACGCAGCGCGCGGTAGGTCTCCAGGGCACTCGGGATGAGCGGCCCGGGCCGGTTCTTGTCCAGGAGGAGGCGTACAAGCGGCGGCTCGCTCACGAGGCGTCCAGATCAATCTCTTCGCCGTCGAAAGCCCCGGAGGCCAGGTAAGCAGCGACTTGCGAGTTATGTTTCCACATAGCAGCCTCAGCTGCCGTCATGACAACTGCGGGCGTCAGGTGGATGCTGCCATCTGGCAGGAAGTCCACTATGTAGCGAGCGCCCGGCTTGGCGCCGTGTGCCCTGAGAGCGGCGCGACCGCGTTCATCGAGCTCAATCAAGGTCTCGGGCATGCGATCCTCTCTCCTCTTCTTGACTCTGGTAAAAGTATAAGATCTCTGGGACAGTGTTTCAAATGTCCCACTTACACACTAACACTCGCTCGCGACTTCCGTCAGGTTGCGGGCAGTGACCATGTAAACAGCGCACTGAGTCCGGCTCGGGTCGACTGGGTCTTCCACGTCCGAGGTAGTGATGCCGGAAGGTCGGACTAGCTGGCGGGGCGGCTGCCCAGTTCTCACTGACCGGTCTCGTGCTCCCAGATGCACGTCGGGCTTGACGGTCTCTACGCCGCAGCTACCGGCTCGGCGGTCACCGCGCTCGCGATGACGCGGTGCGGCTCAAACGCCGACCGCAGCTCGGCTCGCCAGCCAGAATCCGTGTGCTCCGGCAGCTCCTGTATCGGGCACCTCATGCCGCGCAGCCACCGCGCGGTAGGCGGGTAAGGTCCCGGCATGGCTGCCTCGTCACTGATGGTCCCGCTCGGCGCGCAGGCGCCCGGTTTCACCCTCCCCGACACCGGCGGCGTGATGACAGGCATTGACGACCTCGCCGCCGCGCCCGCATTGCTGGTCGCGTTCTTGTGCAACCACTGTCCCTATGTCCGCCACATCGAGACCGTGCTGGGCGCGCTGCTGTCGCGCTACCCTGACCTGGCCGTGGCGGGCATCTGCAGCAACGACGCCGGCGCCTATCCCGGCGACCAGCCGCACGAGCTCGCCGGGCAGGCCCGGCGCGCCGGCTGGACCTTCCCCTACCTGGTCGACGCCCGCCAGGGCGAACGCGGCCACGCTGGCCCAGTTCGCCGACGTGACCGCGATGCCGACCTCGGCTAGCAGGCCCCCGGCATAGCTGGGGTGGCGCAGCAGGCGGTACGGGCCGCTGGCTATCACCGGCTGGTCGGGGCTGACCTTGATGACGGCGGTGAAATACCGGCCGAGCGGGTAAAACGACCATCCGCGCAGCACGGCCCCGGCGACCAGGATCACCATGCCGGCCGCGAAGGCGGCGGGGCCGTCACCCTCGACAGCTCCCGGGAGCGCTAGTTCTTCCGGGCGGCGACGAGCAGAAACGCCGGGCATTGCGCGTCGCTGGCCCATTCGGGATGGGCAGCGACTTGCTCCGGACTGGGTCCCCATTCCTCGACGCGGGAAATTGCGAAGCCGAGGCCAATCAAAAGGTTGAGATAGCTCGCGATGGTGCGGTGCTGCTTGATGACGCCCTTTGCCAGCCAATCGGTCGAGCGCGGCCCTTCGCTCAGATAATTGTCGACCGGCCAGGTCTGGTGGCCATCGGCGGCGGTCATCCATCCCGGCGCGGCCGGCGCGGTCGTCATCGGGTGCTCGGCCGAGAACACCAGCCATCCGCCCGGCGCCAGCGCGCGATACACGACCTGCAGCATGCCCTCAAGGTTTTCGAGATAATGCAGCGCCAGGGAACTATAGGCGAGATCGAACGACGCCGCCGGGAGATCCAGGCGCTCCAGATCAGCGCGCTGGTACGCGATCGCCGGGTCGCCGGTCTCGGCGAGGGCGCGATCGAGCATCTTTTCCGAGACGTCGAGGCCGAGCACGCTGGCCGCGCCGTTCTGCCGCGCCCAGCGGCAGAACCAGCCGAAACCGCAGCCGAGATCGACCGCGCGGCGCCCGCTTACCTCCGGCAGCATCGCACGCAGAGTCGGCCATTCCGGGGCACCATCCAACCCCTCGACCGAGCGCGGCAAGCGGCTGTATCCGGCAAAGAAACTCTCGTTATCGTAGATGTTTTGCGTCATCGCTTACTCCGATTTCGTCGCTGCCTCGTCGGCCGTCGACGATGACATCCGGCATGGCGGTTCGCAGCTGCACAAGTTCTGCCTGATCTTGGTGACCGAAGCCGGCGCGCCCGCAGCTGCCGGGCTGTTCCATGCCGCATCTGCCGTGCAGGACTCGCCGGCCAGGACGAGTCCGTCTTTACCGTTCAACTGCATCCTGCAACGGCGAGCCAGCCGCGGCCCAGTGCGCGGGCCGCGGGGCTCGGACGGCCTCCGAGATCAGAACTCGCCGGGGAACGCGCCGGGCGGGACCTGGGTGTAGGTGCTGTGGTTGCCGATGGCGCGGTAGGGATACAGCACCGTCATCTGGCTGTAGCCGCGCTTGCCGGGGTGTCCCTTGACCGGCAGGCTGCGCCAGAAGATAAGGTTCACGCCCTGGTGGGACCACTTGCCAGCCGCGCAGTTCGGCTCGCAGTTGTCGACGTACTCCACGCCGGTCGCGGTGGCTGTCGAGGTGTTCCAGGTGGTCCAGTGCAGCTTCGTGAAGTAGGCGCTGCCGTCGCAGAACATGTAGAACGTGCCCGGCCGGACCTGCGGCTTGTTCACGCAGTCATACACCGCGACGGACGGCGCAGCGGATGCCGCAGTGGTGTCGTGCGAGGTGGCAGCGTGCGCGGCGAACGGCGCGCTGACCGCCACCAGCGCGGCGGCCGATAGGGCGATTGCGGCGAAACGATTCAACCTCATGGTCGTCCTTTCCCGAAGTTCGTATGGCGTACTAACTACAGACGCCGAAAGCGTGCGGCTGGTTGACCGCCTTCCGCACCGATGTCATCGCGACGCTGGATCAGCGTCATTTCCGGATGGTCCGGCCACTTACCAGGCATGACGCGTTCCGGCTGCTGCCGAATGATGTGCCACCGCGAGACTGACCAGCGCGTTTACCACCACCTAATTAGATCAAGATCAGCTCCCGGTCCGGCCTGGGTGTCTGTGTCGTGTCCTTGTGCCCGTCCCGCCCGCCGGGCCGCCGTCCGTTCTGCTTACGCAGCGACCGTTTCGGCGGTGGCTTCTCCAGCCCCTCGCCCCCGCTGCAAAATGGACACGGGCAAAACCGGAGGGCGAAACGGTATGGTGACGGCTGGGGATATGGATGTGCTCGTCACCGGTGCTGCGGGCATGGTCGGGCGTGCTGTCGTGCCGGTGCCGCGCTCGGCCGGGCATCGTGTCGTCGCCACCGACCTGCCCGGCGCTGCCGACGCGGCGGACGTGCACGCTGACCTGGCGGACGCGGGGCAGGCAGGCGCCCTGATCGGCGAAGCGGGCTTTGATGCGGTGGTGCACGCGGCCGCCATCCCGTCCCCAGGGCAGCACCCGCCGCACGTGGTGTTCGCGAACAACATGATGGCGACGTTCAACGTGGTCGAGGCGTGCGTGCGGTCGGGCGTGCCACGCCTGCGCTGGTGACGGACAGCCCGATGCCGGTGACTGTGGCTGCCTTGCCCACTTTCACTTTGCTGGCAGCGGAGGTCGAGGACGTGAAGTTCGTGTCGCCGCTGTAGGCCGCGGTGAGGGTGTAGGTCCCGGTGGCGGTCTTGGCAGGCCGCGGCGATCGTTTCGGCTTCATCGACGCCTGTCGGCGGGCCAAGCACGAGTCCGACGGCAGGCTGCGAGTTGCGCGGGCGATGGTTGCGCTGTCGTTGCCAGGTGCGGATCTTGCTAGTAGGATGTTAGGTACGATTCTACTAAGGGGGCGTGTGCGAGATTACCAGTGCAGTGTTCCAGGCAAGCGATCTCGCCGGCGTGAAGCGCCGGGAGTTTCTCGGCGCTGCCCGCGAGGGCGGCGCCTTGCTGCGCGACACCGACGGCTTCGCGCTGACGATGGTCCCGCTGGCGCAGCTCGAGGCGATCACCGAGATAGCTCAGGTTGCCGTCGCCGCGCTGCTAGCCCTGGCCGCGCTCAGCCGCGGCTCAGCTCGCCCCGCCGACCTCGGCCAGCTGGCCTGGCTGGCGACCTTCGACGAAGACGACCGTGCGGAGTTCTTCGAGGAACTGCGCGACGCGCTGTCGGTTGCAGCAGCGACGCGCGACTCAGCACCGGTCGAGACGTGCCTGCGGGAATGGCGCACCACCGCCCAGGCGCTATCGGACCCGCAGCGCCGGGCCATCCTGACCGCGCCGGGGGACGATGACTATGCCGAGGTCGACCGGCCACAGGAGTGACCCCGCTCCCGGCGCTTACCGTCCCCACGTTGCCGCCCGCCGTCCCGGCAGCCGGCCGTCGCTCAAGCCAGCCTTCCGGGTCCTTGTGCACCGCCAGTTCCTTGGCATCTGGAACAACCTGCCGAGTCGCGTAGGCCTGGCCAACGCGCAGCAGTTCTGGGATCACGTGGCCATGACACCCGGCCAGCCGCCGAAAGTCGGCACCTCCACCGTGATGAAGGGCAAGCATGCGGCACCGAAATGGCCGGGCTACTCCAAGACCATTCACTACGAGATTACCGGCGCAGGAAGGATCGACTATCAGTTCAACCCATCGGCGACCGAAGGACGGCGAGGCGACCCACATGGCGTGGTCAAAATCCTGACTATCGAGCTCGGAAGCCACTGACTCGCTGACCGGCCTGTACAGCCTCCGGCAGGCTCCGTTTACGTTCTGCCCCGAGCCATAACGATCCATATGTTCTTGCTGATAGCGTTCGCGGTTGGCCGCGCTTAGAGGGACCTGCAGCAGGTCGCCGGTGCGCTCGGTCAGGTAGGTATGCACCCCCGTCCGCCGAGGCCTTGACGCCGTCGGCTGAGAATCAGGAACGGTTTCAGCACCGACGCTGGGGGCAGTTGGGTGCGATGATCGCGAGAATCTGGCGTGGGGCGGTCCGGGCGCAGGACGCCTCCGCGTATGCGTTCCTGATCGAGCGGGACCTCACGGTGAAACACTATGAGGTGGCGGGCGCCGAGTAGCGGGGGAGGGGTGCGGGATGGCTGTCCCTGGTGGGAGTTGAGCCGGCTGGCGCGGTCGAGTTCCTGCGCCGGGTGATCCTCGATACCGACCAGCCGGTCACGCTGGTCGCCACGGGCCCGCTGACGAACATCGCGGCGCTGCTGCTGGCCCACCCGGAAGCGGCCGGACGGCTCCGCGAGATCGTGGTGATGGGCGGCTCGACGGAACGGGGCAACGTCACCCCGTACGCGGAGTTCAACATCCACACCGCTGCACGACCCCGTCGCGGTCGCCCGCGTCATCGACCCCACCGTGATCACCACCGTGGAGGCGAACGTCGCGGTCGAACTGTCCGGCACGCATACCAGGGGCGCCACCGTCATCGACCTGCACAAGGTGACCGGGCGGCAGCCGAACGCGCGGGTCGCGACCAGCCTCGATGTCGATCGTTTCTGGCAGCTGATCGTGACCGCCATCGCCGCACTGGGCTGAAGGATCGTGCTCTACGGGACGCTGTGCACCAAGCCGGCCTGTCGGTAACGCTCGGCCTCGACATGGCATCGGGACCTGCCCGGGTTTCTCTGGTTACAGTCAGTCGCCGGGCAGTTCAGTAGCGCCTGACTGCGGTGATCCGGTTGCGGATCGGGCGCCCGGTGTCGAGCCGGCGGACGTTGTCGATGAACAGCTCGGTGATGCGCTTGTTCTCCAGCGGCGACAGGGCTGCCGTATGCGGGCTGAGAATCACGTTGGGCAGCGTCCACAGCGGGCTGTCCGGATCTGGCGGCTCCTTGGCCGTGACGTCGAGCGCCGCTCCGGCCAGGCGACCGGCCTGCAGCAGCCCGATGAGCGCGTCCTCGTCCACGACGCGGCCCCGTCCGACGTTGACCACGACCGCGCCTGCTGGCAAGGCGGCCAGCACCCTGGCGTCGACCAGGCCGAGGGTGTCAGGCGTTTCCGGCAGCGTGATCACCAGGACGTCGGCCCGGGAGGCGAGTTCAGCAAGCCTGTCCACCGCAAAAAACTCGTCGACCGGGGCTTCCGGCCGCTTCCCACTGGAGTTGATCCCGATGACGTACATGCCGGCGGCCTTGGCAAGCTGCGCGATACGGGATCCGATGGCGCCGGTCCCGAGTATCACGACGGTGCGCCCGGCGACATCCCGCACCGGATAGTGTTCCCACCTGCGTGCGGCGCGGTCGTCCTGCAGGCGGGGCAGGCCGCGGGCAAAGGCGAGGATCCCCAGCAGCGCGAATTCGGCCAGCGGCCCGGCGTGCACGCCGCTGCTGGTCGCGATGACGACCCGGGCCAGCTCGTCGTCGGACAGCCCCGCCGCCTCGACCTGCTGCCCGGCGCCGGCCGAGGTGGCCTGGACGAACCGCAGCCTCGTCGACTCGCGCACCAGCCAGCGCAGCTGGTCCGGATCGTCGCCGGGGATGCCGAAGGTCACCTCGGCCGCCAGGAGCATTTCCGTCCAGCGCCGCTGCCCGTGCCCGGTCCGCCGGAAGCCGTCCTGGCCGCGGTGATCGCACGGATAACGCACCGGCGGCAGCAGTTCCGGCTCGTAACACACCTGGTAATCGGAAAGCTCCGCGCCGATCTCGCTCGCCAGCTCCGGTTGCAGCGGCGTCGCTATGACGATCAGGGGACGCACCCGGCAAGCCTACTCAGGCCGCCCGGGCCTGACCGGCGCCGGCATCGCCGCGGTCGTCCTCAGCAGCCGGACGAGCCGCATGGTGCGCCTGGCCGGGACGGCGGACGGCGAACATCAGCAGCGCGGCGGCGAACAGGCACGCGCCGAGGAACACGAACGGCACGGCGGACGTGGCGCCGCCGAGCGCGCCCACGATGTACGTGCCGATGAACCCGCCCAGGGCACCGAACGCGTTGATCATGCCGATGGCCGGGGCCGCGTCGGCGGCCGGGAGCAGCTCGGGGATGTACGCGAAGTACGGTCCGTACGGCGCGTACATCGCGGCGGCCGCGATGATCAGCAGGATGAACGCGGTGGTGAATGTCCCGCCGCGGGTCAGGTAGGAGACCGCGAAGCAGATGGCCGAGATGAGCAGCGGGATCCAGGTGAACACCCGGCGGTGCCCGAGGCGGTCCGAGGCGGCGGAGGTGGCGATCATCGCGATGACCGCGGCCGCGTACGGGACGGCGGTGAGCAGCCCGGTCGAGCCGATTCCCTGCCCGGTGAGGGCCTTGACGATCGACGGCAGCCAGAACACCAGGCCGTAGACGCCGATGCTCCACAGCAGGTACTGCGCCGAGAGCACCAGGACGTTCGGCGATCGCGCGACCTCGCGGAAGCCGCGCGGCTCGGGCAGTTCCCGCTGCTCCGCGGCGATGGTCTCCTCGATGTCACGGCGCTCGCCGTCGCTGAGCCAGGCGGCATCCCGCGGTCCGCCAGCAGCAGCCAGTAGGTCGTGATGACGCCTTGCAGCGCGGCGAGCACGCCCCAGCCGCACAGGGACCAGAACACCATGCCTTTGACATTGCGCCGTTCGGCGAAGCTCCCGGCTGGTACCTGGAACAGGAAGTAACCGACGAAGAACAGGCCGCCCAGGAAGCCGGCCTGCGTCGGCGTAAGGTGCAGGCGGGTGGTCAGGCCGCCGGCGGCGCCGATGTAGTCATGACGACCCCGATCTCCATCCGGTTCACGCCGTCGCTGCTGGCCCGGCTGCGGCAGCGCGCCAATGCCATGACCGGTGCCAGCGCCGCCGGCCTGGCGCAGCGGCTCATCGATGAGGGGCCAGCGCTGCCGGTCACCGAGTCCTGGCTTACGGGCGCGTCAGACTCTTCGTGAGGGGCGTGCCAACCGGCAGAATTGGCGCACGCCAAGGTGAGAACGCGTCAGGGGTTATCCTGGGTCCAGGTGTTCTCGGCGGCGGCGACGTCGCTGACCAGGTTGTCCTGGGCCAGGCTCAGGTCCGAGCCGTGGTAGCCCCAGGCGGGGCCGAGGCTCTCGGTTACGGTCGGCCGGTGGTCAGCGGGGCCGGTGGCCTTGGTGACGTTCAGCCAGGAGGCCCCGTCGCTTTGCTCGCAGCGGGCCGTGTAAAGACCCGGGTAGGACACCCAGGGAGTCGATGCCGCCTGAAGCAGCGAGGGGAAGACGGCGGCGAGGGTGGCCGGCCCGCCCGAGAGCGCCGCGGGGTTGACGCACACGACCTGGAGTCCTTGCCTGGCCGTCTGGCCTGACTGCAGCGAGACGCCCTGTCCGGGGCGGCCGAACAGCGAGTCGGCGGGCGGCGTTGACGGGAAGCTGGAGTAGGCGATCACGCAGCCGGTCTCCCCGAGCCTGCTGCACGCCGGGATGTGCTTGAAGGTTCCGCCGACGAGCTTGCCGGCCGGCACCTCGACGTTGCCGCCGAGGATGATCGCGGTGACGAGCTTGGCTCGCAGTGCGGGCACGTCATCGACGAGGCGGCTGAGGAGCAGGTTGAGCATCGCCGCGCCTTGGGAGTCGCCGATCACGACGAACGGGCGGCCGGCGAGCTTGTGGGTGAGGAAGTCCTCGAAGCCGGCCTTGATGCTGTCGTACGCGGTCACGCTCTCCGCCGGGCCGAGGTTCAGGTCCGGGTGCGCCGCGAGGCCGGCGACGGTGACCTGCCGGTAGATCGGCGCGTAGACCTGGCAGACCGGGGAGAACGGTGTCGCCTGCTCCAGCGCGGAGTCGATCTCGGCCTGCCCCCTTCTCAGGTCGGCGTTGACCGATTGCTCCCGCGAGACGGTGCCGTAGACGTAGAAGCAGGCGAACTTCGTCGAGGCCGTCGGCTTCGGTGAGCTGGTCGACCTGGCCCCCGCGGCGGTCACCGCGGTCGTCGCGAGGCTCTGCGTGCACGGATCGTCGGTCATTCCTGGCAGGCAGAGCCAGACCGTCGGTGTGGCGGACGCCTGGCCGCTGGTCGCCGACGAGGTCGTTGCCGACGAGGTCGTTGCCGATGAGCACGAGGCGGCGAGGAGGGAGGCCGCCACGAGCGCCGCAGCGACCGCAGCGAACCGCGAGACCTGGTGTTTTGTCCACGATCTAGATAGGCAAGTTACTTGCATATCGTTCATGACATGTAGTGTGCCTCTCGATGGCCGATAATACAAATCCGCCTTACCGCTTCGGTAACCTGCTCGCCCGTGCCCGGCAAAGCTGGATCGAGCAGGTGCGGGAGCGCATGCAGGAAGCCGGCTTCCCTGGCTACCGCCGGACCGACGCCGCGGTACTCGCGTTCCTCCTCCAGCGGCCGCTGGCCATCGGCCAGCTGGGCGAGGCGCTGGGGATCAGCCGCCAGGGCGCCCGCCAGCTGGCCGACGGGCTGGTCGAGCGCGGTTATGCCAGCTTCGGCACCGACCAGGCCGACGCCCGTCGCACCCTGGTCGTGCTCACCGTGAGGGGCAAGGCCTACGGCCGGGCGATCTGGATGGCACAGGACGCCCTCAACCAGGCGGTGCGGAGCCGGGTGAGCGAAGCGGACCTCGCCGCGGCCGACGCCGTGCTCCGAGCCGTGTTCCCCGACGGCAGCGCCCGCCAGCGACTGGACGAGCGGATGCCCCCGCCGAACGGAAGCCCGCGCCTGACGTTCCCCGAGGCGTTACCTGCCGCATGCTGATACCGGGCGCTGGAGTGGTACCACCGCTCGTTCGGCCCAAAGAGATTTACGATACGGCGGCCCGGCGGTGCGGGACATCAGCCGGGCCTTGCTGCAGGTCCACCTGCGCACTGCTGACGATTCCCTTCGAACTGAGGACCACGGGGCCGGACGGGGCGATGACCAACAGCAGCCGGTACCTTGTCTGGATCGCCGTTGCCGGGGTGATCGCGCTCGGGATGGTGCTGGGCTACCGGTACCTCACCACCAGGAAGCGGGCGCAGATCGAGCTGACCGGCGGCGACCAGTACCGTCGGCTGGCCGAGGAGTACCGCCGGCTAGCTGACGTGGCCATCACCGCCCAGGAGCACACCGACCTCAAACTCGGCGATGTCAGCGCCCAGCTCGACTACCTGCGGGAGCAGAACGAGTCACTGCAGAAGATCCTCAAGGAAGTCGAGTAAACCCTGGGACCTAGGGTTATTGCAGGCCGAGGATCTGCAGGAGGTCACGGAAGTCCGTGATCGTGTAGTCGGGCGTGCAGGACGTCGAGCACCTCACGGACGTACGGGTACAGGCCGAGCCGTAGGCGCGAGATGCCGCGGGACATCTCGGGCTCTATTCGTCAAGCGCTACTTTTCGACGTAGAAGAGGCGCTTGTTGACGAATTCGTCGATGCCGAGGGGGCCTAGCTCACGGCCGAAGCCGGAGCGCTTGGTGCCGCCGAACGGCAGGTCCGCGCCCTCGCCTGCCGGGGTGTTTACGTTGGCCATGCCGACCTCCAGCTGCTCGGCGACTTTGGTCGCCCGCTCCTCGTCGGTCGACCAGACCGCGCCGCCAAGGCCGAAGTCCACCACGTTGGCGAGCCGGACCGCTTCGTCGTCGGTGCTGACCTTGTAGACGACGGCGACCGGGCCGAACAGTTCCTCCCGGTAGGCCCGCATCTCCGGGGTCACGCCGGTGAGCACGGCCGGGGCGAAGTACGCGCCCTCACCGCCGTCGAGCGTGCCGCCGACGTGCAGCGCCGCGCCCTTCGATACCGCGTCCTGCACCTGGGCGAGGAGGTTTTCCGCCGCCTTACGGGAGACCATCGGGCTGTAAGACCGCGGGGAGTCGTCGCCCGGCTGGCGCGGCGACATCGCGGTGGCCCGCTTGACCAGGGCGGCCACGAAGTCGTCGTAGATGTCGTCCATGACGATCATCCGCTTGTTGGAATTGCAGGCCTGGCCGACGTTCTCCATCCGGGTGACCCAGGCGGTCTTGGCCGCGTCCTCGACGTCGTCGGTGTCGAGGATGATGTACGGGTCGGAGCCGCCAAGCTCGAGGACGACCTTCTTCAGGTTGCGGCCGGCCGTCTCGGCGACCGCGGTGCCGGCCCGCTCGGAGCCGGTCAGTGACACGCCGCGCAGCCGCGGGTCGGCGATCATCTCAGCGACCTGCTCGTGGGTCGCGAAGAGGTTGACGTAGACGCCGCCCGGCACGCCCGCGTCCTTCATGATCTGCGCGATCGCCAGGGCCGAGGTCGGGCAGTTCTCCGCGTGCTTCAGTATGACGGTGTTGCCGACGATCAGGTTGGGCGCGGCGAACCTGGCCACCTGGTAATACGGGTAGTTCCACGGCATCACTCCGAGCACCGGGCCGACGGGCCGGTACTCGATGCGCGCCGTGTCATGGCCGGGCAGCGGTTTGTCGGCGATGAGCCCGGGGCCGTTGTCTGCGTAGTAGTTGAAGATGTCGGTGCAGAACTCGGCCTCGCCGACGGCCTGCGCGGGCCTCTTGCCCATCTCCTTGGTGATCAGCGCGGCCAGGTCGGTGGCGCGCTCGGTGAACAGCTCGGCTATCCGCTTCACGACCGCGGCGCGTTCGGCGACCGGGCGCAGCCTCCATGCCGCGAACGCCTCGGTCGCGGCGGAGAGCGCCTCCGCCACCTCCGCGTCCGTGGCGAAGGGGAAGGTCTGGGCTACCTCGCCGGTCGCCGGGTCGGTTACCTGATACGGCGGGGTCTGCGTCATCTCTGCTCCCGGGTGCACTTCGGGTAAAGGGTCCGTTGAGACAACGCTACGGGAGCAAGGTACCCATCCCAAAGCCCGTCCCCTCTTGGGGCGGCCGAGGCGCTCAGCTAATCCGCCATGCTCGCGAGGGCTAGGGCCGGCGCACGGCGCGCAGCGCGGCGGTTACCAGTGGCAGGGTGAACTCGCCGGCCGAGGTCTCCGGCTGGCGGTGCAGGAAATCGCGGATCGTGGCGAGCGTGCTGGCGCGCTCCGCCTCGTCCATCACCAGCAGCCGCGAATGGGTGGCAATGGCGTCGGCCAGCGAGTCGGCGCTCCGCAGCTGCCCGTTGCCGAACTCGTGCTCCTCCACCGGGGCAAACCAGCTGCTGCCCGTGCGCAGCACGTCCTGCTCGCTGTCGGCGTCCGGGGTTGCCCGCCAGCCGGACAACGTGGCCGAGCTCTTGCTGATCGCGGTGAGCCCGGCGACCCAGCGGACCCGGTCGTCATCCACGTTCCACAGCCCGCCGAGCACGCCGCCAGGTACCAGCACCCTGGCGATCTCCGGCAGCGCCCGGTCAAGGTCGAACCAGTGCATCGACTGCCCGCACAGCACCGCGTCCACGCTGTGGTCCGGCAGCGGGAGTGCCTCGGCGCTGCCGTCCACGGCTGGCACCGCGGGCAGCTGACGGCGCAACTCGGCGAGCATTGCCTGGTCCGGCTCTACCGCGACGACATCGGCACCGAGGCGGGCCAGCGCGCCGCTCAGGATGCCGGTCCCGGCGCCCAGATCCACCACCCGCACCGGCTGCGCGTCACTGACCGGTGCCAGGCACCAGCGGATTGCCGCTTCGGCGTAACCGGGGCGGTGCTGCGCGTATTGCGCGGCAGCCGCGCCGAACGAGGAGGCACGCCGCAGCCGGTCGGCCGACTCCGCCTCCGCCCCCGCCCGCTCTGCGCCTGTTTCCACCCGGCAATGCTATGGCGGACAGGCGATACCCAGGGACGGGGGCACCGGTTTGCCGGCTCAACGGGCTGGCGCTCGGCACTGAGGCCGCCTTGCCGGCTGCCCTAAT
>JBOHCG010000053.1:0-22908 GCA_050698735.1 Streptosporangiaceae bacterium
TCGCCGCGCCGCGCGCGACCCCGTCGGGCGGGCCCACTCAGGCCAGGCTTGCCTCGTCGTCGGCCGCCGTCGCGGCGGCGGAGGTCCGCACCCGGGCCGCGGCGTGGGTGGCTCACCAGGCCGGCGCCGGGGTGATCCTTGCCTGCGATCCCGCGATGTGCTCGGCGCTGGTCGCGCAGGGCTTCCCGGCGGGGAACCTGCTTGTGCTTGGCCCCGGCTCGGGCGACCCGCTGGGCTCGGCCATCGTGCTGGCCACGCCGGCCGTCCGCGCCACCTTCGGCAGCCGCCTGGCCAGCGTCTACGCCCCGGAGCTGCTGGCCAGCTTCGGCACCGGCGCGGCCCGGATCGAGGTGCGCGTCGTGGCGCCCGACGGCTCCGCCGCCTACCTGCGGGCGCTTGCCGCTGACCAGCGGGCACGCCAGCTCGCCGCCGCGCAGCTGCTCCGCAACCCCCGCGTCACCCTCAGCGCGTCCGCCCGGGCCGAGCTCGCCGCCGGCCGCGTCGACTCCCGGCTGCTCCTCACGCTGGCGACCCTGGCCGCGAGTGCGCCGCTTGACATCATCAGCTTCTCCGGCGCCGGCCCGGGGGCCAGCCCGGAGCTGCCGCTGCGGGCCGCCGATTTCAGGCCGGCGGCCGGTACCGCGGCCCATGCCCTTGCCTTCGTCCGCGCCCAGCGCCCGCCGTACCTGGCCGCGCACGCGGCCCTTGCCCCGGGCGGCTCGCTGACCGTCGAGTTCGCCGCGCCAAGCCCGCTAGGCCTGCTCCAGTCACCGTCCTGACCTGCCGTGCTCGACAAAATTCAAAAGCATATTTTAGCCGAACGGGCAGTGGTACCTCTCCCGGTCACCGCACTCGTGCCCGGGCGCTGCTGGTACAGCCGTTGCAGCGGGCGGCGCGCCACGCGGTCATCGCCCCGCCGCGTAGCACACCGTATCTGGTGATCGCCCGGTGTCCGTAGACCGAGCACGTCGGTCGCTGCAGGCACAGACCTCGCGGCCGGTCCGGGTTGCGCTGCCAGGCCTCGATCATCCGCAGCACCGTGGTTTTCATGGGCGACAGCGGTCAGAAATTGAACAGCTTGCTGATGTCGACGGCCGGCCACTGGCCCGGTTTCTGCTGCCACGGCAGTCTGGTCGTCGCGTGCACGGGCGCGATGTAGTCGTTGCGGGTGACAAGGACCCACGTCCGGTTCTGAGCAGAGACGGCGGCCTTTCGCTTTTTGTCCGCGACGAGTGACGGTCCGGCAAGGAGCACCTGCCAGGCCGGCTTGGCCATGGCCGAGTTCAGGAACGGCAGCGCGATGAACAGCGTGATGAGCCCGAAGAACGCACGCCACTGCCAGTTACCACCGAACACGGGCTGGTCCGCGTTGGATGCCCACATCCGGTGCGCGCGGACGAAGTCCTCGGCCTCGGGCACGCCGTCGGCGATCCACGCGGCGGTCGCTACCACCTTCTGGTACACGAGCACCGCCTCGGCGCGGTCCAGCGGGAGCAGTTCGGCGGTCGCCCGCGCGACTATCATCTGCACAAGCTCGCTGCGCAGCGCCCTGTCGTCGCCGGATTGCCGGACCAGAAGGACGCAGGTGCGCAGCAGCGCCTCCCATGGCTCGGTCTTGAACCTGACCGCGAGCTCGCGGACCCGGAACGAGGCGGAGATGCGCGGCAGCCGCCTGCCTGCCTCGGCGAACACGCCGGGGATCTCGGCCGCCCGCCCGGCCACCTGCAGCAGCTCGATCAGCGTCAGGTACCCGGCCTCGCTCGGGCCGATCTGGTGCAGCACCTGGTAGGCCCCGCCGATCGCGGACTGCAGTACCGCCGGGTCCAGTGCGATGCCAGGCACGTTCTGCACCGCCTCGAGGATGACCACCGAACGCATGTCGATGAACCTCGGATGGTCGCGCCAGCGTTCGGCGTAACGCGGCAGCCGGTCGAGCGCGTCACGGTAGCGGCCGCGGAACAGCAGCCGCTCGAGTTCCCGCACCACGTCGTCCACGGAGGCGGGCGCGCGGTCCGGCGCGCCGGGCTGGAACTCCCGCGCGCCGCCGCCGCTGGTCGCGGCGCCGCGGGTGAGCGCGTCCTCGGCCTCGGCGATCGCCTGCAGCACGGCGCCCGCATACCGCAGGGCTTCCTCCGAGCGGGCCTTCTGCTCCTTCGCCTTCCAGTACTTGCGCTTGGTCCTGATGTTCGCGCCGAGCTGCTCGGGCGGGGACGGCGGGATGCCGAAGAACTCCTGCAGGTCGCGGGGCGTCGGCACCTCCGCGTACTCGGTCGCGTCCCGCCAGTCCAGTGCGGTGGCCGTGGGCATCTCAGACGACCAGCACTTCGTCGAGGGCCGCGGCGGCCGCGTTGACCTGCTGATCGGACATGGCGCTCTCCCTGCGCACCTCGACCTTGGTGATCAGCGCGTCCGTGATGCCGTCGTGCGCGAATACGCGCAGGATGCCGTCGCCGTCCAGCGCCATCTTCACGGTGATCGGATAACCGCGCGGCTTCGGGCCGCCTAGGTTGCCGGTGGCGCTGCCCAGCCGGTCGACGAACTTCAGGTCGAATTCCTCGCCCTCGTTGACGGCCAGCTTGATCTCGGTCTGGCCGTCCTGCGGGATGCTGAAGGTCTGTTCCGCGGGTGGGTCGGTGGGGATCGGCGTGTTGGCGGGCAGCACCACGACGTTGCCGAGCACGCCGCGGTCGTCGAGCGCGTCCACGCCGATGGCGTGCGAGCAGCGGTCGACGGGGACCGGCAGCGCGGCCAGCGTGCTGAGCGGGTTGGCGGTGCCGGTCTTGAGCGTCCCGATCAGCGCCGCGCCGCGCGCCACGTCCTCGTCCAGATTGCGGGAGAACTGCGGGTCCCGGCCGAAGTACCGGCGCAGCAGATCCTGGAACGCCGGGATCCGCGAGCTGCCGCCGACCATGAGGACCGCGTCCATGTCGGCGGGCCGCATGTTCGCGGTGTCGAGGCAAGTCTCGACCGCGAGCTCAACGTCCTCAAGGTGCTCGGCCAGCATCCCGGCGAACTCGGCCCTGGTGAGCCCGAAGGTCATCCGCCTGCCGCCGACGATCAGCGCCGCCTGCGCGCGCTCCCGGCTGCTCAGCTCCTTCTTCAGCTGCTCGGCCTTGGCAAATGCCTCGGCCAGGTCCACCGGATCCGCGTCGAGCACCACGCCATGCTCGCGCATGGCCGCGTCCGCCATCTTCGCCGCGATCAGCCGGTCGAAGTCGGCGCCGCCGAGGCGGCGGTCGCCGTGGTGGGCGATAGCCTCCAGCTGCCCGTCGCCGTGCCGCTCGAGGATGGTCACGTCGAACGTGCCGCCGCCGAGGTCGAAGACGAGGAACCTGCGCGTGTGCGTGTTCCCGTCCAGGCCGTGTGCCACTGCCGCGGCCATCGGCTCGGCGGGCAGCGCGTGCACGGTAAGGCCGATCATCTCGCCCGCCTGCCTGGTGGCCGACCGCTCCGCCTCGCCGAAGTAGGCGGGCACGGTGATGACCACATCGGTCACCTGGTGCCCGAGATGGTCCGAGGCGATCTGCACCATCTTCTTCAGCACGAGGCTGGACAGCTCCTCCGGGCGCCACTCCTTGCCGCGGACCGCGAACGGCTTCTTGGTGTCGAGGAACGTCGCCTTGCCCATTCCCCGCTTGAACAGCATCGCGACGTGCCCGGGGTCGATCACGGCCTGGCTCTTGCCGAGCTCGCCGACCTCGACCCGGGTCTCGTCGTCCTGTGGGAACCAGACCACGGACGGCACGATCCGCTCGCCGTCCCGGCCGGCGATGGCGTGCGCCTCGCCCGCCTCGTCGACGAACGCGACGACCGAGTGTGTCGTGCCCAGGTCGATGCCCACCACCTGCATAGTGCTTTTCATGCCGAAGGTTCTCCTTGCTCGGGTTCTGCCGCGGCCGTGGGCTCGACGTCCACCTTGGTCTTGATGATGACGTCGCCGTGGCAGGCAAGGCCGCGGCGGTGCACCCGGGTCACCACGCCTGCCTGCCCCATTGAGCCGGCCACGGGCTCATGGAAGGCCGGGTCGAACTGGTCTCCCTCGCAGCCCATTTCCTGGTATCCGGCGCTGGTCAGCGCGTCGAGCATGGTCTCCTCGACGTGGACCCTCACGTCATCGGCGGACTCGATCCGCCGGACGTCGGCGAGCAGGTTCGCCATCCGGATGATCAGCGGTCGCTCCTGGCGGTTGCGCAGCCTCGTCTCGAGCACCCGGACCCGGGCCTCGGTGTCGCGGTACTGCCTGGTGAGCAGCGGGGTCACCGCGGCAGCCAGCCGCTCGAAGTCCTCGCGCAGCCTGCCCTGCTCCGCGGCGAGCCGGTCAAGCATGGCGATCGCGAGCTCGTCGGGATCGCCCGCGCCGTAGTCGCCGGCGGTCTGCTGCTCGGTCACGAGCCGTGCCTCGGCGCGTAGTGCTGTTCGGGCGCGGCCGGGACGGCGGCCGGCGCGGCCGCCGGCTCGATGCTCAGCTCGGCTGGCAGCTCCGGCCTCGCGAACACCTGGGCGTACCGGCGCCGCAGCGAGTAGCCGCCGGGGCCGTAGAAGGCGAACGAGGCCACCGCGTCAGGACCGGCCGCCTGAAGCTGGACGTCCACCCGGGAGCGCAGCATGAACCGGAAGAAGCGGTCCAGGAAGGAGATCCCCCAGAAGGGCGCCGCGATTACGGCCACCAGGCAGAACATCAGGCAGCCCGCCCCGCAGCCCTCGTCAAGGCCGCTCAGGCTGACCGCGCCGAGCTGCATCGAGCACCCGTCGGTCACCGCGCCGGCCGGCTGGATCTCCCGCATCAGGATGCGGGAGGGGCGCTGCGTGCGCTTCATGTCCACCGCGAAATACCCGGTCGGGTATCCGAAGCGCTGTTCGAACGTCCCCTCCGCGTACGCGCCGACCAGATCCCAGGCGTGCGGCAGGTCGGTGTCGTGGAAGGTGACGCCGGTAAGCCGCATCGGAATGGTCTGCATGCACAGCGCCGCGACCGGAACCGCGACGAATACGAGAAGGAGCAGAATATCAAGCACGACCACAATTAACCCCCAACCGCCGTGACAGATGGCTGCCGCTCGCCCGGTCTTGTTGCATTGCCGTGTCGCAAAGGTAGACGCCGGAGCAGCTCCGGCCGTTTACCCGGGAATTGCATTTCTGTACCATCTTGCCGCATATGTCGTTACTCCAATGGTCAGCGCATACGAGCCGGATAAAATCCGGAAATATCCGATAAATTTCATAAGGCCGGCCGCCACCACGGCGTGCCGACCGCGGCGGGCCGCTCCACCGCCACCCGGTACGGTGCGAGCAGGCCGGCCAGCCAGTCATGGCGCGCGGGATCGTCTAGGTCGACGGCGAGTTCAGGCCGCTCGTCGAGCACCATGAGCTCGTAGTCACGCCCGAAATCCGCGCGGAGACGGTCGCCGAACAAGACGATGGCCGGGCTTCCCGGGTTGCGCAGCGAGAGCCAGATGAAACCGTGCGCCCAGCCGGCCTGCCCGCGCAGCCAGTGTCCCCAGGCCCGGGTCATGGCGTACTCCGGTCTGCGCGCGGTGACCAGCCACGCGTCCTGGCCGATCGCCGCGAGGTCCTGGCCGTCGATGAGCCTGACCAGGTCAAGGTCCGCGGTCAGGGTGAGTGCGGACATCCGCAGTTCCTCCCGCGCCTGCATGCTCAGCAGGCGCACGCCGCGCTCGTCGGGGACCAAGTCGCGGAACGTGGTCTCGGCGATCGCCGTCACCCGGTCCTGGGCGGCGTAGCAGAACGGGTATGGGTCGGCAGGCGTGGCGTCGAAACGCGTCCCGCCGAACACCGGATCCGACAGCATGGTCTTGAACGCCCGGGCCTCGCGCTTTCTGCAGTGCACGCGCCACAGCCGGCTGCCCCGGACCAGCCGGTACCGATTGGGTTTTCCGTCATAACGGGCCGGAGGCGGGTAGCAGGGCACCTCACACCTCCGACCGGATCGCGCGGGCGGCGCGAACCAGGCGATCGTCTGCCACGCCGATCAACTCGCTGGGCACCTCGTCGAGCCAGTCGTTGCGGCTCAGCCACCATTCGGCGGCGCCGAGCGGGTACGTCGCGGCGTCCAGGATCTGGTTGATCTCGCGCACCACCGGCCACGGCCCGCCGTCAGGGGCGAACTGGAAGGACGGCCATTGCGCCGGCCCGTCCGGCCGGTCCAGCCGGATCAGGCCGGGATCGGCGGGATCGCCGCCCCGCCCAGCCACCTGATCCTCGGTCAGCGCTGGCGCCCGGAGCAGCCGCTCCGCGACGCTGCGCAGCAGTCCGTCCGGCGTCGGCTCGGCATCTAGCTGAATGGACCCACGTGCTCGCAGCGATGTGCGCAGCTCGGTCGGGTCCTTCGTGGCGGAAAGGAAAAGGGTGCCCTCGGTCAGCGCGCGCCGCACCGGGTGCTCAGACGGCAGCCCCGCGACGAGCAGGCCGACTATCCGGGACAGCACGCGCGCGTGGTCGGTGCCGCCGAGGTCGTCGATCAGCTCGCGCAGCTGGCGGCTCCGCTCCGGCCCCAGCCTTGCGGTCACGTCGTCCCAGTGCTCCTGCAGCGCCGCCATGGCGTGCTCGATGGCCATCGCTTACCCGCTCACCTGGTAGCTCGCGACCGACCTGCGCGCCTGGTCGAGCCCGGCCTGGTCCAGGTCGCCGATCTGCAGGTCGAAGCGCAGGTCACTGCCGGAGCCTGGCTCCCGCGCGTGCACCGTGAGCAGGCCGGTCGCCGACATCAGGAACGTGACCTCGATCGGCGTCTGCGCGGGCAGCCGCGGCGGCAGGTGCTTGAGCAGGCCCTCGCCGATCTTCCTGTTGTCGGCGGGATCCTCCGACTCCACCGGGCCGGACTGCTCCCATACCTCGATTCCGACCATCCGCTGGTTCTCCATGGCGGTGTGGAACGTGTAAGCGCCGGTGTCTGCGGGCAACTGGGTGTTGGCGGGCAGCAGGTGAATGACGATCTTCCGGGCGTTGACCGGATCGCTGGTCGCCAGCGGGTCTCGCCCGTCGATCCCCTTGACCCCGAACCCGCGCGGTATCACCGTCGCCACCCGCTTGCTCGCCAGCTTCTCAACCTCCGTCACGGTCAGCCCGGTCTGCGCCGCGACGTCTGTGGCATCGCCAGGCGGACCGTCCTGCGGGCGGACCTTGCGCATCAACGCGAAAAGCGCGGCTCCCTTGGCCACCGCCAGGTCGGGGTCATGCCTGCGGGCGTCCAGGCCGAACCTGTCCTCCAGCATCCGCGGCACGGCCGGCATCCTGGTCATGCCGCCGACAAGCAGCACGTCGTCGAACTGCGCCGCCCCCCTGGCCCGTGCCGTCGCGATCGTCCGCTCGGTTACCTCGGCGGTCCGCTCGATCAGGTGTGCGCCGAGCCGCTCCAGCCGGCTCCTGGTCAGCTCTAGCTGGCTGACCGCCCCGCCGAAGCGCATCACGTGCCGCCGGGTCTGTGTCACGCTCAGGTCCTTCTTGAGCTGCTCGGCGGCGATGAGCACGTCCTGCATGAACTGCGGGTCCTCGCGCGGGCGCAGCCCGGGGTGCTGCGCCTCGAACTCGCCGAGCAGATAACCGGCGATCGCCTCGTCCCAGTCCGCGCCGCCGAGACGGTCGTCGCCGTCCGTGCAGACCACGGTGATGTCGTCGCCCTCCAGCCGGATCACCGTGGTGTCGAACGTGCCGCCGCCGAGGTCGTAGACCAGGATGTGCCGCACTCCAGCCGCCCCGGCCCCATCGCCGGCCCCGCCGCCTGCCGACTGGTAGTGCAGCGCGGCCGCGACGGGCTCGGCCAGCACGTCGACCACGTTGAGCCCGGCGATCTCCCCGGCCCGCCGGGTCGCCTCCCGCTCGGCCACGCCGAAGTACGCGGGCACCGTGATCACCACGTCGCGGACCGCCTCGCCGGTGTGCTCCTGCGCGGCGCGGGCAAGCTCCCGCAGGATGAGCGCGGACACCGTCTCCGGCGTGTGCCGCTCGCCGTGGAACGTGTACTCGGCCTTGCGGCCCATGTCCCGCTTGACAAGCTGCGCGACCAGCTCCGGCGCGAGCAGGGCGGCGTTCCTCGCCGCCCGGCCCACGACCACGTTCTTCTGTGACTCGAAATAGACCACGGACGGGGTGGTGTCCTCGCCCATGGCGCTCTTGATGATGACCGGCCTGCCCGCCTCGTCGATGTGCGCGACGCAGGAGTGCGTGGTCCCGAGGTCGATTCCGGTAGTCATGTCACCTCACGAGTATCGCCGGGCGGCCCGTCACCGGCCCTGGTAGCCAAAGCCCGCCCATGCCGCCGGGTCGGCAAGGGCCGGGCCTACTTCGTCACCGAGCACGGCCGGCAGGCCCGCGGGCACCGCCCGGCCGGGGTCGAGCATCCACAGCTGCGCCGAGCGCAGCGCCTGCGCCGGGTGCGGGTAGCTTCCGTTCAGGTAGCGGTGGAAGGCGGCCATGAACAGGCCGGTGTCGGCCTCCGCCACGCTCCACCTGGCCGCGACTACCCCGCTGGCACCGGCGCTGAGGAAGGCGGTGGCCAGCGTGAGCGCCTCGTCGTAGTCGGCCTCGGCGACATCTGTCAGGCAGGACGCGAGCACCACGAGGCCGCCGCTAGCCGCTGCCTGCCGGTGCCTGGCGCGCCGCAGGATGTCTGTCACCGCGAGGAGCTGGCCGCCGCCAAGGTCCAGCGACGAGGACAGCACGGGCACCTGGGCCTGCCCGTGGCAGCCGAAGTGCAGCAGCGACGCGCCGGGCTCGGCGCCGTGCGGGAGCGCGTCGAGTACGTCCGCCGGCATGGCGGCGTCGGAGCCCGGCACCGCTTCCGGGTCCTCGCTCACTGCCCTGGCGAAACCGAAGACGCTGGCCTCGGGATAGTACGCCGCGCGTAGGTAGCTGATCCCCATCGCGGTCTCATACAGCGAGGCCCCAGCGTCAGACACGAGCACTGGCGACTGCGCCCACGGGCGGGGTTGCCGCAGGGCCGCCTCCACGAACTGGCGCGCGGAGGAGGCATAGGAGAAGACCGCCTCCTGGGCTGCGTACCCATAGCCGCCACCGGCCCGCTGCCGGGCCGCGTGCCAGGCCACGAGGCCGAGGCTGTCGCCGGGCACGAGCACGATGCGGCGGGAGCCCCGGCTGCGGGCCGTGATCATGTTGAGCACTGGTCCGATCGCCACCCGCCAGGCCCAGTCGCACTGCTCGCCCAATGCCTGCCGCCAGGCCTCGGCCGCACCGCCATCGGCCGCGCGGGCTCCTGCCTGGCCTAGCGCCTTATCCCGGGCGGCGGCGTCGGTGGCCCGCCGCGCCCGCAGGCACGCGTCCGCCGGGCTGCCCGTGCCGGCGTACAGGCCGGGCAGCAAGAGCGGCCGCACCCCGCCGTCCGCGTCGACAAGCACCGCGATGCCGGGCCCGTCGTCGCCCCTGGGCAGCAGGTAGACGAGCGCGTCCGCGCCGCATTCGGTGAGCGCGGCGCCGATCTGCCGGAGCGACGGCGGTGAGAGCAGCCGGGCCTCCGCGGCAGACCCCTCGATGGCCCGCATGATCCGGTAGCGCAGGTCGCCGGCCCGGCCGGATGCGGTATCAGCGCCGGGTGCCATCTGTGCCGCCCACTCGGCCGCCAAATCGGCATGGCCGCTGTCGGCAAGCACCTCCGCAAGCGGCGTCCCCGAGGTCGCCGCGTAAAGCACGGTGCCGCGGCCGAGCTCAAGCGCCTCGACCCCGGCAGCGGCGCGGCCGTGCCCGAGGAACCACCGGGCCATCTCGCCCGCGTCGCTCGTGATGCTCCTGGCGGCCCGCAACGCATGATCGTCGTTGTCCTGCAGCAGCACGTCCCCGGCGTGCTCGCGCAGCGCCGCCAGACCGACGGCGACGGCCCGGTCCACATCTCCGCGTACGCGGTAGGCGGTGGCAAGCGACTGCAGCACCTGTGCCGCATACGGGCTGGCAAGCTCTTGCTCGACCGCCCGGCGGGCCTCCTCGAGCCGGTCGATCGCGTTGCTGAGGTCGCGCGCATCACGGGTCATCAGGTGCCGGGTAAGCAGCGCGAAGCCGTGCGCGTTGAGCAGCCGCGGCCGCTCCCTGACGATCAGGCCAGGCACCGCGCAGGCCTCCGCGATGAGCGATATCGCCTGGCCCAACAGGTTGACGTCCTGGTCGGCGAGCGACCGCACCATCAGCCCGGCGGCCGCCTGCGCGGCCAGCGAGGGGAAGTCGGCGTGATCACGGGGCACGCTGCTCGCCGTTGCGAACATCTCGTCCACGGCGGCTCGATCGGCAGGCGTGAACGGCCTGCCGGGACCGGCGCCAGGGGCCTGCATCCCGCGCATTACCCGTACACCGTTGAGCCGGGCAGCCATGTGCCGCCGTGCGGGTTCACCGGCAGGCAGCAGCGCGACCGCCTCCTCCATGTCGGCGATCACCGCGTCGATGTCGCCGCCGTCACAGTCGGCCCGGATCAGCTTCACCAGGCTGCTGAGGTACAGCAGCCGCGCGTAGGCGGCCTCGATGCCAGGTGCCACCCCGCTGGCCTTGACCGTGTCGAAGGCCTCCTGCGCGTACTGGCTGGCCCGCTCGAACGGGCCGAAGTCGCCAGTCATGACGTAGCGGTCGAGCAGGGCGAAGGCCACGCCCGCCACGGCGTACGGCCGGAACAGGTGCCCGGCCGGGGTCTGGTCGGCGCCGCGCATGAGGCCGTTGATGGCCGTATCCATCAGCGTCAGATCATGGCCAATGGCGGCCTTGGTGGCCATGCCTGCCCAGTACATCGACTCGCCGACGGGCCCGAGCGGATCGTCGGCCGCGAGCCGGCTCCTAGCCTGATCCAGCTGGTTGATGAGCCTGTCCACGGGCATGGCGGTGCGATGCGAGGCCCACAGGTCGAGCAGCTGGGCGCCGACGGCGGTCGTCAGGGTAGCGAACCCAGGATCGTCGCGGGGCAGCCGTTCGAGCGTCGTCATGATCCGGTCGATCTCGGCGGCCACGTCCTGCGCCTTTCCGGCCTCGGTCACCTGGTGGCGGAACACCTGGCTCAGCTGGCCGAGCAGGGCGGACCGGATCATGTGACCCTCTGGCAGCCGCGTCGCCGCCTCTGCGACGGCCTCAGCGAGCGGGTCCAGCGAGTCCGGCCGCCCGTCCTGCTGGACCCGACGGGCCAGCACGGCGGCGCCCAGGGCGAGCAATTCAGCGTGCTCGGGCTGGTCCTGGGCCCGGTCATAGGCGGCATCCCGCAGCTCAGCGGCCACTCGGTGGGCGTGCGCTGCCTGACCAGGGCCGGTTGCGGCCATCAGCGCCAGGCTGGAAAGGACGGCCGCGAACTCGCTCAGGTCCTTGCCGAGGCCCGCGCCGGACGGGACCTGCTGCAGGTGGCCGAGCGCGCTCTGCGCGTCCGCCTCGGAGATCTCGAACGTGCCAAGTTCGGCGACCAGGGCGGTCGCCGCTGCTCCGCCGCACCGTGCCGTCTGCGAGTCAGGCCTCAGCATCGCCGACCGCTGGACGGCGGTGAACTGCCTGGTGAGCGTCATCCAGGCGATCGCGTCGTCCAGATCGGAGCCGGAGTCGCGCAGCATGCAGGCCCCCGCGCGCAGGTACAGGGCGGTCAGGCGCTCGTCGTCGTCCGTCATTCCCGTCACCCGGCCTGTCCGCTTCCCGGCTGGCCGCCGGCGTGCCGGTAGACGATCACCCTGGCCGGCGCGACCGGCCGACCGGTGCCGGCCTCGGCGTAGCCGTCGCTGACGATGCTGGCGACCGTGCCGTCCAGGTCGCGCAGGTCCGTCTCCGCGACACCGCACGCCTGCTGCTGTCGCGGGTCGAAACGCGCCCTCGCCGCGGGCCGCACCGGTACGACGCCGCAGCGTTCAAGGATCAGCACCACGCTGTCGGCGTAGGACTCGAGCAGCGCGGCCACCTCGCCCCGGTTCATCGTCTCCGGCACCCCGCGGGCCTGGGCGAGCAGGTCGTCCCGCAGCCGCCGCAAGTCGGTCACCGCGGGCCGCAGCAAGGAGCGCGCCTCCCCGGTGCGCAGCCGTTCCACCTCGTCGTGCAGCCGGTCGATGACGGCCTCCCGTGCCTGCGCGCGGTCGTGCTCCCTGGCCGCCTCCGCCGCGAGCCCGGCCACGCACTCGCGCAGCCCGCCGACCGCCGCCAGCACCTCAGCCGCCGAGTCCTGCGCCCCCGCGGCCGGCTCCGGCTGCTCGTCCGGCGGGTCAGCTCGCATCCCCAGCGCTCCGCCCGCCGCGCCCCCCGGCTGCCGGCTTGAGGCTCGCCGCCATCCCCCTGATGCCGGCGGCCAGCTCCTCGACCGTGTTCACCGTCGCGGTCGACGCCTCCTCCGATGAGATCTCACCGAACTCACGGGCGGCCATGACCCCGAGTCCCCGGGTGACGAACCGGATATTCTCGCCCTTCATCTGGGCGACCTTGGCGAGCACCCGGTCCCGGGGGGTCAGGTCGCCGTCCCCGAACAGTGCCACCACCCGATCGCCGGTGAACTGGTCGAGCACCTGGTGACAGCGCTGCAGCGGGCCGATCAGGTCGTTGCCGCCTGATGCGCCGTTGACCGGTTGGAGCACCCGCAACGCGGCCGCCCCGTCGCCTGTCGGCTCGGCGAGCGCGACCACCGTGGTGTTCCACAGCATGACCCCGACCTTGTAGTGCGCGGCGACGGCCTCCGCGACGAACTCCTTCGCCCCGCGCACCGCCTCGAGGATCGGCGTCCCGTGCATCGACCCGCTCACGTCGATGCACAGCATCACCGTGCCGCCGTAACGCCCCTGCACCGCCGCCAGGTGCTGGCCGGGAGGGATCTGGGTGAGCCCGACCGCACTGAACGGACGCCGTATCCAGCCAGGCATCGGATCACCCCCGCACCGCGGTCAGGCCCACCAGCTTGGTGAGCCGCTGCGTATCCGCGTCGTCGACCACGCCCTCGACGAACGCCTCGAGCACGAGCTCGCGGCCGGAGGTCGGCTCGTGCGCCAGCACGGTGAGGCGGCCGTCGACCGCGATCCGCATCGTGACCCTGATGACCGAGCCGGCCGGCAGCGGCGGGATCTGGGCCAGCTCTCCGTCGAGCACCAGCCTGTTGTGCTCGACCTCAGCGGAAGGCGACGAGCCGGCCTGCTCGTAGACCTGGATCCGCACCGACTCCTGATTGTGCAGGATGGTGCCGAACCGTTCCTCGGTCCTGGTCACGGGCAGCGGCGTGTTCGCGGTGACGACGTGCTCGACGAAGCTGCGCGCGCCCAGCGGATCGTGGCTGTCCTCGACGAGGATCCCGACCGCCCTCGGCGTCACCGGCGTGACCTTCCCGGTCTGCTGCCGCGGTCCGCCCGAGGCCAGCGCCGCCAGCTGTGGTGTCCCTGCGAGGTGATGCGCGCGCAGCGCGGCCCCCTTGGCCACCGCCAGGTCCGGCTCGACCAGCCTGGGGGAGCGGCCGAGCATCGTCTCGAGCCGCTCCGCGAGCATCGGGATGCGGCTCGACCCGCCGACCATGAGCACCTCGTCGACCGTCTCCTCGCCCGCCGTCTTGGCCCTGTCGAGCACCCGCTCGATGATCTCGGCGGTCGTGTCGAACAGGTCGCCGCAGACCGCGTCCAGGTCGTCTCTCGTCACCACCACAGCCACCGTCCCGCTGGCGGCGCGCACCACGACCCGGCGGGACCTGGTGACGCTCAGGTCGCGCTTGGCCGCCTCCACATCGAGCACAAGCTCGCCGAGCCGCCGCTTGTCGTCGACGATCTCCTCCAGTTGCTCGGCGGGCATCAGCTGCTCAAGCCTGGCGAGCACGAGGTCGAGCAGCCGCCGGTCGACGTCGGCCCCGCCGAGCCGGTGATGCCCGTCGGTGGCGACCACGGTCACCCCGCCGCCCGAGATGCGCAGCACCGTGGTGTCGAAGGTCCCGCCGCCAAGGTCGTACACGAGCACGGTCCGGTCGCCCGCGGTGGTCAGGCCATAGTGGGCCGCCGCGGCGACCGGCTCGTCGAGCAGTTCCAGCACCTCGAGCCCGGCAATCAGGCCCGCCTGGTAGGTCGCCTCGCGCTCGGCTAGGCCGAAGTAGGCCGGGACCGTGATCACCGCCGCAGGCCTTCCGCCCGCCGTGGCGACGAGCTGCTTGAGGATCAGCGCCGAGATCGACTCGGGGGCGTGGTCCTGGCCGCGGATCGTGAGCGGGAAGCTCGTGCCCATCTGGCGCTTGATCAGCTGGACCCCGTTACCAGGATCGACCGCGGTGGCGGCGACGGCCTCCTCGCCCACGACCACGCCGCCGTCCGGCTCGAAGTACACCGCCGACGGCGTGATCTCCCCGCCCACGGCGTTCCGCACGATGACGACCCGGCCCGCATCGTCGAGCGTCGCCACGACCGAGTTGGTGGTGCCGAGGTCGATGCCGAGCACCGGGCGGCTCATCCGAACCACCCCCGCTGGTAGCTGTCCCGCACCAGGTTGACCACCCTGCTCCTCTGCACGCCAAGGCCGCCAAGCGGTCCCCGGGCTGCCAGGCCGAGTCCGGCGGTGAGCAGGATCAGGACGGTCATGACGCCGGCCGCCAGCCGGAAGACGACGAACTGCGGCGGTGTCTTCATGTCCGGGCCCCCGCTCGCTCGCCGAACTCGGCTCCGGCGTGCCTGCCGGCCCCCGCCACGGCAGGCTCGCGGCCGCCGCCGGACCCGAGCAGCCAGCGCAGCGCGGCGCCGGGATCCTCGGGCCCGCCGCCGTATCCGCCTGGGCGGGAGGCGACCGCGAAGAAGCGGACGGCTGCGAACTCCCGGTGCGCGGACAACACGAGGTTGTGCGCATGCGACCGGTTCAGCCAGTCCTCGATCCCCGCCGAGTCCGCTGGCAGCCCGAGCCCCCGCTCGCGCATCAGGTCGGCCTTGGTCACCACGACTGCCAGCCGCTGCGTGCTGGCCGTCACCCCGCCGTCGCGCAGCCACTCGACCACCTCCCCGTAGGCGGCCTCGGGATCGTCGGCGGCGAACCGGTCACGGGGGAAGCCGGCCGGACCCAGCCTGGCGCACCGGTCCCGCACCCAGGCCACGGAGAACGGGTCGATCACGTACACCAGGCCCTGGGCGTGATCGAGGAAGCCCAGGCAGTCATGCATCTCGGGGTTCTTGAAGTGCTCGCCGGCGGTGTCAAACAGGTGGGCGAACGTCGACCTCGGCCCGGCCCCGAGTTGGCAGCTGACCGGCGCGGCCGGCGCGGCCGGCGTCCTTGGCATATCCCGTCCGGCCCGGACCAGGCTGATGCCGAGCTCGGCCCGGTCCTGGCTGGACCTGTCCGGGAAGCCGACCGCCGCCTCGGTCGTGATCAGGCTGTCAAGCGCCGCGTAGAGCAGGCGCGTCTTTCCCGCCGCCGCGTCGCCGAAGATCGCGATCCGGATATCCCTGACCGCGCCCGTGCCCGTCGGCAGCGCCTTCCCGCAGCGCTGGCACGCGGCCCGCAGCCGCCACGCGGCCCGCAGCGTCATGGTGGGCAGCAGCCTCCCGCACTCGCAGCGCCGGACCGTGGCGCCCAGCCGGCCGGGGCGGACATCGCGGTGGATAACCGTGCAGTCGGTGCACCTGTAGGCCGGCCATGGTGTGACGTGGAAGCAGCGGGGGCAGGAGGCCTCGGTGTGCAGCAGCGCCCGGCGGCCCGCGTCCACGCCGAAGAGAACCACCGCCACCGCACTCCACACCACACCGCTGACTAGCACGCAGACCAGGCTGACGACCGCGAACAGCAGGTAGCAGGCGCAGATGGCCACTCCCGCCGCCAGCAGGCAGCTGAGGCAGACAGCCGGGATCGGGAAGAAGAACCACCACGTGACCGGGCTGCCGTGCCGGCCGGCGAAGAACGCATCAGCGGGCCGTTTCCAGATGGCGCGGTAACGGCGGCCGGTCTCCTCGCTAACCTGCCCCAGGTCGGCCTGCCACTGCCGGCACGGATAGAACGGCCAGGCCCGGTCGAGCTCCAGTTCACCCGTCCTTGGCGGCCTCGCCTTACGCCGTTCGTCCCGGTAGCCGGACGGCGTGATCAGCCGAGGGTGCGTGCCGAGCCCGGCGACGAGCCCGATGAGGAACAGGACAAGCCCGATGACGAGCCCGAGCCCGGCACAGCCGAGCAGCACGGCGATGACCATCAGCGACCACCGTCCCGGTTGATCCACAGGTTCTTGCGCGGCTTCTGCGCGTTCTCGCCGGCCAGATCGGACCAAGTTGCCGACGCATCCGCGGGCAGGTAGCGCTGCACCTCCTGGTACCACTTCTCGTAGTCGCTCTTGCTGATCTTGCTCAGCGCTTCGGCGTAGTCGCGGATGGCGGCGGTCATCTGGTCGCGCCTCTTGCCCGGCAGTTCGGTGTCAGCGAGGCAATTGACGCCCCAGATCACGGCGCGGAGGTCGCCGCGGGCAAGGTCTCCCGCCCACAGCCTGATGAGCTCCCTGGCCCGGCCGTCCCGGCCGTCAAGCGCGCCAAGCACGGCGCCGCCGAGCCGCGGTTGCGGACAGTCCAGGCACGCCCGCAGGACGTGCCCCATCCGCAGCCGCACCACTTCGGGTGCGGCCCGCTCGAGCCTGGCCACGATGCTGTCGAGGTAACGGGCGTCAGCGGCGAACTTCTCGGTCCTGCTGGCATCCACGAAGGCCATCACGTCGTGGTCGGCGGCAAGCAGTTCGGCGTACGGACCCGTGGCTGGCGCCAGCCGGTGCCGGTCCAGGCTGGCCAGCATGTCGAGCATGTGCTCTGACGGCTTCGCGCCCATCCGCTCGAGCTGGACGAAGGCCTGCGCCGCGATGCCGGGCAGGATCCCGGCCGAGGCCGGCAGGTAGTCGAGGATCAGTTCGGCCTCGGCCGGGCCCACGGCGTGCCAGGCGAGCAGTGCCTCCTGCAGGCCCGCTGCGGCCTCCGCGTCCCACGCGGCCCGCTGGAGCAGCGCGGCGAGTCGTTGCCGGCGCTTGCCGCTCGGCAGGCGTGCCATCGCCGCCGCGCGCAGATGCCAGTCCAGCGGGTCGGTCGGGTCGCCCGCTCGGTCGATGAGGTAGGGGATGAGGCGGCTGAGCGGTGCCCGGACCGCGTCGAGCCCGCCCTGGATGAGCCGGTCCCGCAGAGCCTGGTGCGCGAGGTCGAGAATCTCCTCGCGGCGAGACCAGACGTCCGGGTCGTAGGCCACCCGGCGGTCCAGCCAGCCGGCCACGAAGTCCTGCAGCCGCTCCCACAGCGGTGCGGCAAGTTCCGGCTCGATGCCGTGCCGTCTGGCCAGCCGAAGCAGCATGTCGACCTGAGCGTCCGAGCCGAGCAGGATCGCGGAGGACAGCTCGCTCTCCGCGTCCCGCCAGGCGTCGGCGCCGAGCTGCACCCCGGCAAGCAAGTCGCCAGGTGCGGCCTTTCCCTGCCGGGCCTCGGCAAGCTCGGCGCCGAGCAGCCGGGCGCGTACCGGGGCCGGATCGAGCCCGATGACCCGGTGGGCGACCGTCTCGTCGATCCACCGCAGCACGCCAGCGGGCGGGTCACCGCCGAGCAGCAGGCCGGCCACGGCGGCGCCGTGCTCCCGCTGCCGCCCCAGGTCGGCTCTCGACAGCCAGCGGAACAGTGCAGCGGTATCGGGCTGCTGATCGTCCGGCCTGGTCAGTGCCCACGCCGTGAGCCTCGCGTCGGCGCCGCCGAGCCGGTCCCCTCCGCCGAGCGAGGCGGCAAGCTCGACGGCGTCGAGGACGTCGTAGGGGTCGTCGATCCCGGCGAGTCGTTCGGCGAAGAACCTGGCCCGCTCGCTGACTGGTACCTCGTCGAAGGCGCAGCTGGCGGCGTCGAGGACGAAGACGGTATCGCCGCGGCCCGGCGCGAACTGCTTGTTCAGCTCGGTGGGCACCGCGACAACCCGCTGCTCGGCCCGCAGCGGGTTGGAGCTGAAGACCTTGAACGAGACGTCGAGGGCCACCCTGGCGGGCAGCAGCAGGGTCGCGGCAGCGATCCATCGAAGCGCCTCGTCGGCTTCGGCGGCCACGATCACTATCCGCCTGCCGCCGGGGTCTTCCAGGACGCTGACCAACCGCGCGAGCGTCCCCGGCCGCTCCGCGTCTTCCTTCAGCCATTCGGTGACCGCCTCCACGGTGAGCGGCCCGAGCGGCGGCTCGTCGGTGAACGGCGGGCAGTCCTTCGTCTCCCACGGCTCGGAGCGCCACAGCTCGGAACGCCACAGCTGAGCCGGCCGCGTGGCGCCGTACCTGGCAGGCTCGCGGGTCAGCAGGCAGTCCGCCAGGTGGTTGCCCGGGCGGCCGCCCGACGCCTCCTTGCCGAGGTAGCAGCTCTGCGCCGTGCCGTAGCCCGTCTCGCAGGCGTGCGCGAACCCGAGCGGGAACTCCTCGACCGGACGGCGCTCCACGATCCAGGCGTTCTGGGCCTCGTAAAGCAGCCAGCCGACCGCCATCCGCGCCTGCGCCGAGTCCACCCCGTCGGACTGCGCCTGGACCTGGAAGCCGCCGCCCGCGCCGCGCCCCATCCCGGCCCGGCAGTCGGTGTACAGCAGGCGGCCGAACGTCGTACCGTCGGCGGTCATGCCGCCGGCACCGTCCCGGACTTGGAGAGCAGCCAGAGCACCGGGTCCTCCACCCGGTGCGGCTGCACCCCGCCGGGCGCCACCGTGTAGCTGGAATAATCCGGCTCGGCGCCGAGCGCGGACACGCCGAAGTACCGGTAGTCGGAGTAGTTCAGCCGCATGTGGTTGTCGATGTCGGCGGCGTTCCACGAGTGCAGCAGCGCCAGCATGTGCTCGTGCACGGCCAGGCCGTCGCCGTTCTCGTAGGCGGGCAGCCCGGCGGAGGCGGACATGATCGGGCTGTGCCTGTCCATCGTCGGGTAGAACGCGTCGATCTTGGTGAACACGATCGCGACCGGCAGGCTGATCCGCTTGTTGGTCTTGACGCTGCCCTCGGTGCGGAGCAGTTCGGTGATCCTGGAGACGACGTCGAGCGGCACGTCGTCTTCCACCTGGATGGCCGCCTCCGGGAGGTTCAGCCTGGCGCGCGCGCCGGGCAGCGCGAACGGGTCGAGCGCGATGATGAGCGAGTCGCAGACGGATATGTACTCAAGCGTGAAGGCGGTCTCGAGGTCGTTCAGGTCCTCGCCCGCGGTATCCACGAAGGAGAGCATCGTGGAGCGCAGTGACCGGCCGCCGATGAGCCTGGCCGATTCCTGCCGCCAGCGCAGCACGATCGGCGTGGCCCGCTGCCGCGCCGGGCTGCTGCCGAGCTGGGCCGTGCCGACCGGCAGGGTGCGCTTGGCGTACAGCGGCGCTTCCCGGCTGGCCTGGTAGTCGCTGAGGCCCTGATGGCCGTCCGGGTTGTCGGTGGCGATCCTGATGTCGGCGCCGAACCGCTGCCCGATCACCTCCCGCAGGTGCTTGACCAGCACGGTCATCAGCACCGTCTTGCCGCTGCCCTTGGCTCCCACCAGCCCGATCATCGGGTTCCTCGTGTCGACGAAGTCGATAGGCAGCGCGGTGTGGCACTGCGGGCAGGCCCTGCGCTTGGCCAGGCCGCCGCAGGTGGGGCAGACGACGGCACCCTTCTGGCCGGGGGTCGGCATGAAGGTCGGGTAGGTCTCCCGCGCGCTGCCTGTCAGCCTCTTGCGGGCCTCGTCCTCTTCCCGCTTGCACTCCACGTTCCCGCGCCCGGAGCACTGATAGGCCAGGCGCGAGGAGTCGATCTTCCGGAAGCAAAACGGGCATACCGTGCTGGCCACTACGTCTCCTTGAGGCTGGATATCGGGGGATCGATGAGCCTGGCCGAGCCGCTCACCACGAAGCAGCGCACCCAGTAGGGGCGCCGGACCGAGCGGGGCACGCTGACTTGGTGCTCGACCGGGCTGCCCTGCCGCAGGGCCAGCGTCGTGTCGAGCAGCGTCACTCCCGAGTCCGGGCTTATCGGCATCACCCGGCCGGGCACGGCCACCATCCGGACCCGGACGTCACGGCAGGCCTGGTCGGACCGGAACACGACCCGCTTCGAACGCCCCCCGAACGGTCCGAGCGCCGGCGTGGCCGAGATCGAGTAGCTGATCGCGACGTCGAGCACCGCGTCGACGACGCCCTCGACCGCCGGCGCCGTGAACGCGACATCGCCCACCGTGATGACCGCGCGGACCTCAACCGTGTACGGAGCGCGACCGAGCGGAACGCACGCGCCGCCCGCGGACCTGTACTGCGCCCTGTTAATCAGCAGGCAGTCACCGTTGCCGTCGAGCTCCCAGGTCAGCTCGGCCTGCTGGGCGCTCGGGGGCCACTCCCAGGAGACCGTCGCGTGGGTCGCGAACTGCGTCACGACCAGGTGCCGGACAGGCTCGGTGACGGCGACCACGACCGGGCGCCCAATGACGATCCCGGTGCCGCCGATGGAAAACGGCACCAGGTGATGGACCCCTTGCGCTGCGGCTGCCTCGAGCACGACCTCGCGCGGTCCCGGAGTCCTGCGCCCGGTCAGTTCCTCGCCGAACTCCGTCATCTCCCGCTGCGACACCCGGGCCCCGAACCTCCAGGCCGGAGGCGTCGCGGAACGCATGATCCGGACCTCGGAGTTGTCGACAGGCGTCCACGACACCTTGAGCCCGACCGCCCCGCCGAGCTCGACAGGCACTGCCCGCAGTTTCTGGATCGGCCGCGCCTCCGCTCGCGGGGTCGCGTTGATCTGCTCGGCGGCCGAGAGCAGTTCGGCGCCGTCCAGTCCACGGTAGACCGCGATGACCTCAAAGTGCTGCGGCTGGCCCTCGGCAAGACCGGTCGCCCGGCAGTCGCCGCCGGTCACGGGCACCGCCACCGCGGGCCCGCCGGCCTCGGCGCGCGTGACCCGCACCTCGTGCGCGGCCGGATGCGCCGACCAGCGCAGGGCCACCGAGGCCGGCCCGACCTCGGCCTCGAGCCGCGACACCGGCGGGAGCATCGTGACCGCGGCCGTCGCGGGCCGTGAGCTGGGCCGCTCGGCCGTCAGCGCGAAGATGCCGTACTGGACCTCGCGCGCGACGGGCGCGCGCGCGTCCGCGCAGGCGTCGCCGCGGCCGCGGTGGACGACCACGCCGTCGGTCGTCGCCGCGGGCGGCCGCTGCTCGGTCCGGCAGACCATGTAGACGGTGTCGGCGTCGTGCCCCTGCGCTGGCCGCCAGAAGAGCTTGACCTCCGTCCCCTCGGGAACGACGCGCAGGTCCGCGGGGGGTGCGAGCGGCACCGTCCTGAGGGCCTCCTCCGCGTCCTCGGCGCTGACCAGCGCCGCGTCCTTGAGCAGCGCCGCCGCCCCGAGCTCGTTGGGGGCACGCAACGCCTCGGCTGCCTGCGCGAGCAGCACGTCGAGCTTCGCCCGTGCCTCTTCCACCAGCCGGACCGCCTCGGCCCTGCCGCTGTACTCGGCGGGCAGGCCCTGGGCGGCCGCCCAGGCCTCGCGCAGCCGGCCCGTGGCGAGCAGGTTCTGCACCTTGCCGAGCCCGACCGCGCCGGTGGCCGAGTTCCGCTCGGCGAGCACCACCGTGATGACCGCGGCGTCATCTGCCTCCAGGCCGGTCTTCTGCAGTTCGGCCACCGCCATGCCCGGCGTGAGCAGGATCGATTCCCCGGCGATCGTGACCAGGTGGTAGAGCGCGACCTCGCGCAGGTCCACGCCGTCCTTCAGCGCCTTGCGCAGGATCTTCAGCGCGCCCCGGCGCGCGTCGTCGGTCGCCGAGACGCCGCGCTTGTCCAGTTCGGCGCTCTGCGCCTCCACCGCCACGGCGTCCAGCCGCTTGGCCGGGTCAGCTCGGCACACGTACCGCTCCACCAGGCTGAACGACCCGGCGCCCGGGTGGATCAGCTCGGGCACCGAGGCGGCCCCGCACTCCGACATGTCCTTCAGCAGGGCGGCGAACGTGGGCACGGGCTCGGTGTCGGGCAGCGTGACGCCCGATACCGTCCGCAGCCCGGCCCGCCCCGCGGCCTGGGCGGCCTGCGCCTCGGTCAGCCCGAGCCGGACGGCGAACTGGCGGAGGATGCCGGCCGTCACGACGCCGAGCTGGCCGTAAGCCTGGCGGAGCTGCTCGGCCAGGGCCGTCATCGACGCCTCTGCCGCGGCCTGCCGCTCGGACTGGCGCTGCTCCCACCACGCGCGCATCAGCATCGCCTGGCCGTGCTCGGCACGCAGCCGCTCGTCCTCGGCCCGGCACATCCTGGCCACCTGGGCGGCGGGAGACTGGCCCGAGTAGGTCTTGTTCCAGTACTTCCGCACCGCGTCGACCTGGGCGGCGATCTCGGCGTCGCTGGCGGGCAGCGTGATCGCGTACCGCGCGAGCAGGTCATCGGGCAGCGCGCGGGCGCCGCGCAGGCCCTTGATGAAGTCCCGGACGTACTGAGCCTCGTCGAGCGGCATGGCGTCAGGTGCTCACGGTCAGGCCCGCGTAGGCGGCCTTGGCCTCGGCCACCTGCTCCTCGGACAGGATGCTGATCCGGACCTTGAGGTTCAGCCTCCTGCCGCTAGTCGGCTCGACCGCCTCGAGCATGACCGTGCCCTCGGCGTCCACCTTGATGTCGATGTTGACCGGCGAGGAGGCTGGCAGGGCGAAGGAGGCCAGGTCCTTGATCATGCCCCCCTCGTCCACCCGGTGGTTCGCGGTCAGCTCCCGGCTCGGCGCCGCGCCCGCCTGCTCCCAGATCTCGATCTCGATCTCGTCCTGGTTGACCACCACGGTGTTGGCAACGAACGTCCGGCCCGGGAAGGCCAGCTGGGTCTGGGCCGGCACGAGGTGCTCGATGTAGCAGGCGCCCTCGTCCGTCTCCCAGTTCGGCTTGGTGGTGTCGACGAGCTTGATGCCCACGGCCTTCGGCAGCACGTTGACCACGGTCCGCTGCGCCAGGTTGCGGACCTGCTCCTCGCCAAGGCCGTACTGGTCGGCCACCGCGCGCACGCCCTCGTCGGTGACCGGGCCGGGCGCCGCCAGCCCGGCC
>JBOHCG010000054.1:0-22197 GCA_050698735.1 Streptosporangiaceae bacterium
CGCCGCCACGCGAGCGGCGGCCGGCACAGCCGGCATTACCCGGTAACAGGGCCCGTCAGCTCGCCGGGACGCCGCCAGCGGCATCGGCTTGTTCAGTGCCGTCCTAGTTCGGTCTGCGGGAACACCACACCGATCCGCATGCCCACCTCCAACACCGAAGATTATCCAAGCCCGAAAAATATCCGAGACGCCGGGCTCACCCTCCGCGGCGGCGCTCCGCTGCGGAGGGCCGGCCGGTAGCCGTGAGGCTCATGCCGTGTCCGTTGCCAAAGTGATCGAAGTTATCAAGGTTCGTGCCCACCGAGGCGATTTGCCGGGGCGGGCACACATACTCAACGGATTTCGGGTACGGCAGCAGATACGGCTCCGGGCGCCGACCCGGGACCGTGCCGCGCTGCCAGCAGGGGCGGCCGGCGGCTCAGGCGGTTCGCCTGGAAGGTAAGACGTGAAACCCTTCGTGATCAATAAGCACGGTCGGCTGGTGTTCCCCGCCAACTTCCTCGGCGAGCTGGATTTCTCGGTGCTGGAGTCTCTCGACCAGTTCACCGCGGTGATCGGGCGGGACTTCGAGGCCAAGGCGCCGACCGGCAGCGACATCCTCGCCCGCGTCGAGGCCGGCGCCTACCCGGGACGCTTCGAGCTGCTGCGTGACCTGGGCCAGAACCTTTTCTGGGTCAACAGGTACGCGATCACCATGTTCGACAAGCGGCCGACACGATGGCGTGACCTGCCCAAGAGCCGCGACGACGTGTTCCTGCCCGTGCTGACCCCGTGGGCGGACAGCGAGCGGAAGGTGGCCGCGGTGCGGCACGTCTTCGGTGAGCTGCCCGCGACGTGGGACGCCGACGCCGAGCGCGCGGTGTTCGACCTGCTGTTCGGCGTGTTCAGCACCAAGCTGCACCACGCCACGGAGCTGCCCGCGATCAAGCCGACCGTGGCGGAGTTCGCAAGCCAGCCCGGGGCGCTGACGTTCGTGATGCCGGACCACGACCCCGACTATCCGGTGTTCACGCCCGATCAGATCCTCGACGCCCACGTGGACGTGCCCGAACTCGAGGCGCTGATGCGCTGGGCGATGGTGCTGCACAACCAGTACCCGTGGGATCGCGGGCGCACCGACCTGCGCGGGCCGGGCGAGATCGGTGCCGACGACTTCGTGGTCGCGCTCCATCCGCGCAACCGCGACGTCCTGGCCTTCATCGACCGGGTCAGGAGTTCGGCACCCAGCGGGCGCAAGCCGACCCCGGCAAAAAGCGCCGCAAAAAACGCCGCAAAAAGCCAGGACGAACCGGCCGAGGCCGTGGCCCCGGTGACGCCCTATCCTCCGGTCCGGGTGCGGGAGGCGTTCCGGATCCGGCCGAAACTCGAGGCGCTCGCGATCGTGCGCGGCGAGCACGTGTGCGGCAACGACGACGTGATCAGGAACGCGAGCTTCTCGTGGTCGCCGATGACCGCCGCGGAGATCAGCGCGAAAACCGGGATCAACCAGCGCCGCTACACCAGCCGGGAACCCGAGCACCTTGCCCTCCCCGCGGTCCGCGCGGCGCTGGCCAAATCCGGCCGTGCGCCAGCCGAAATCGGCGCCGTGCTCGTCAGCACCTGCACAAGCAACCGGCTGATCCCGTCCATGGCGTGCTGGATATCCGGTGAGCTCGGCCTGCTGCAGACCCATGCCTCCGCCGACCTGATCGCCGCCTGCGCGGGGCTGCCCTACGGGCTGGCTGAGGCCATCCGGCAGCTCCAGGAGGTCGGCCGTCCGGTGCTGCTGGTCTGCGTGGAGAAGTTCTCCGACAAGATCGGCAGCGTCCGCACCTCCCGGATGATCTTCGGCGACGGGGCCGCGGCCATGGTGATCGGCCCGGCACCGGACGGCGACCCGGGCGACGTGGATGTGGTGCAGACCTACGCCAGCGGGCCGCACACCGAGGTCAACTCGATCATCTGGCCGAACGCGGACTTCGACAACGACATCACCGTCTACGGCCCTGAGGTCAAGTCGCTGGTGCGCCGGTACCTGGTCCAGATGCTGGACGAGCTCGCCGAGATGACCGATCCCGACGACCCCGGGCGCACGATGCTCGAGGGCATCGAGCTGATCGTGCCGCACCAGGCCAACAAGACGATGATCCTCGAGCTGGCCGGCAAGGCCGGGCTGCCCGCCGACCGGCTGTACTTCAACGTGGACCGGATGGGGAACGTGTCGGCGGCGAGCATCCCGATCGCCCTGTTCGACGCCGTGCGGGACGGCGTCATCACCAGCCGGACACGGGTCTTCGCCCCCGGCTTCGGCGCCGGCGCGGTCGGCGGCTACGCCGTGCTGCAGGTCGACCCGGCCATCGTGGCCGACGAGGTGGTGCTGGACGTCATCGAGGAGACCGCGCCACCGCCGCCCGTGGCCGGCGGCACCAGCGACGACATGCGCGTGGCCTTCGGCGGGTGACCCGGTGAAAGACGCTAACCAGATAAACACGGGCCAGATAAACACGGGCCAGATAAACACGGGCGAATTCAGCAGGGTCGCGGTCGTCAACCGGGGCGAGCCGGCCATGCGACTGATCAACGCCGTCCGTGAGTGGAACGCGGAGGGGCGGCCGCCGCTGCGCGTCATCGCCGTCTACACCGCCGCCGACCGGCGCGCCACCTTCGTCCGCGAGGCGGACGAGGCGGTGCTCATCGGCCCGGCGGACCCAGGCGAAGCGTTTGCCGCCAGCCCCTACCTGGACTACGCCGAACTCGAACGCGCGCTGCGGGCGTGCCGGGCCGACGCGGTGTGGCCCGGCTGGGGGTTCAGCGTTCAGCGGCGCAACCAGAAGGTGATCGAGGAGTCCGCCTCCAGGGCACTGGACGCCGGGCAGGAGAAGGTGGTGCGCTCCCACGCCGCCGAGCTGATCCGGGCCGCCGGGTACGTCAACGCCGCGACCGTGGAGTTTCTCTACGAGCCGGGCGAACGGCTGCTGTCATTCCTCGAGGTCAACACCCGGCTGCAGGTCGAGCACCCGGTCACCGAGGCGACCACCGGCATGGACATCGTCAAGCTGCAGCTGCACATCGCGGGCGGCGGCACGCTGGCCGAGATCGCGCCGGGACAGCCGACGGTCCACGGGCACGCCATCGAGGCGCGGCTGACTGCCGAGGACCCGGAACGCGGCTTCGCGCCCGCCCCGGGCCTGATCGAGCACCTGGCTCTTCCCTCCGGCCCCGGCATCAGGGTCGACACCGGGGTCGCGGCGGGCGACGTCATACCGCCGCAGTTCGACTCCATGATCGCCAAGGTGATCGCCTGGGGCCGGGACCGCGCCGAGGCCCGTGCCAGGCTGTCCCGCGCGCTAGTGCCGCCAGCGTCCCGTCCACGAGCCAGGGGTGACGGCGCGGCCAGGCGTAGAGCCATTCCATGAGGCGTTTCCTTGCCTCCAGGTAACCGGGAAGGCGCTGCCGGGCGCGTCGGCGGGAGAGGCGATTTTCAGCTACGACCACCGGCGGAGACGGGTCATCCCCGGGGATGAGGATGCCGGCAAGCGCCGCCCGGGCAGGCCGCTTTACCACGCAGGTCGGCGACGGCTCAGGCCGCGGGTAAACCACCGACCGTTCGGCATCATGTCTTCTATTTTTCAGAACGGACCGTGGTGACTGCCTCAGCGATGGTTGATCCTCCAGCCGGAGCGCTCGTACATATTTCGAAGCTTTTAGTTTCTTGATAGCATGAACGTGCTCTAGTCCGGCCGAGGCAGGGAGGCATGCGGCGTGCTCGCGCTACTGACAGACGAACAGGTCATGCTCCAGGACATGGCCAGGGACCTAGGACGCAAGCTCGGGCTGGCCAACCCGCGGGATCTTGACACCGCCGACCCGGGCGCCTGCTGGCAGGAGCTGGCGCGGGCCGGCCTGCTCGGTTTCCGGATCCGGGATGAGTCCGGCCGCCCGGCGGCCAGCGGGGTCGAGGTAGCGGTGGTGAGCGAGGCGATGGGAGCAGCGCTCGTGCCTGTCGCTTACGTGATCTCCGGTGTCCTGGTCCCCGAGCTGCTGGCGGCGGCGGACGCTGCCGCATCGCTGCAGGCGGACGTGGCCGAGGGACGCGCGATTCTCGGCCTGGCAATGCGCGCTGACCTGACCGGCGTGGCATCGTCGGAGGACCTTTCCGAGGCCGTCCTGGTCGGCACGCCCGGTTACCGGGCGGTCCTGGCCCGCGCCGCCGGGTCGGGTGAGCTCATCAGCGTGCCGGCCGAAGGGGACAATCTCGAGCGGCTGGACGGGGCCGAGCTGACCCTTCCGCTGTACCGCTGGCGCGATGCCGGGGGACTCACGCCGTCCGCCGTAGGCGGTTCGCCGGCGCCGGACGCCATGGACCGGTGGCTGGCCCTGGGCCTGAGCGCGCTGTCGGCGGAGATGACCGGAGCCGCCGAGGCGGGCCTGCGCGGAGCGATCGAGTACAGCAAGGCCCGCGAGGCGTTCGGCGTTCCCATCGGGACGTTCCAGGCGCTGCAGCATATGGCGGCCGACGCCTACGTGGCCTGCGAGGGCCTGCGCAGCACGAACAACCACGCGTCCTGGTCGGTCGATGAGGAAGAGGCAGCCGAGGCGCTGCTTGCCGCCCGGGTGGTCAAGGCGTACGCAGGCCGCCAGATGGTGAGCGTGGCCGAGACCGTGATGCAGATGTACGGCGGAATCGGCAATACGTGGGAGCACATCGCGCACTTCTACGCCCGCCGGGTGCTGCTGAACAGGTACCTGCTGGGCGACGTGCAGCTCCAGCTGGCGGCCATCGCCGACCGGCGGCTGGAACGCCTGTCACCGCCGGTTTCGTAGCCCGTCAACGCCAGGATCAGCCCGTCAACGCCAGGATCAGGAGAGACGATGGATTTCCGCGATACGCAGGAAGAGGCGGAGTACCGGGCCAAGACGCGTGCGTGGCTGCAAGAGCACTGCCCGGTGCCGTTCCCGCGCACCGGCCTGCTGACCGGCGGGCCCCTGGAGGAGATCGACGAATCCCCCCAGACCCGGCAGCGGCAGCGAGACTGGCGCCGGCTCCTGTTCGACGCGGGATACACCCTGCAGTCCTGGCCGAAAGAGTGGGGCGGCCGCGGCATTCCCCCCATCTACGACGCGATCTTCAATCAGGAAGCCGCGGCGGTCGGTGCTCCCGGCCTGGGCGTGGCGCATCTCGAGCGGGTCGTGATGATGGCCGGCACTCCCGAGCAGCGCGAGAAGTTCGTCATGCCCACCATGCGCGGGGATCTCCAGTGGTGCCAGGGTTTCAGCGAGCCCAGCGGCGGTTCGGACCTGGCCGCGCTTAAGACCCGGGCCGTGCTCGACGGCGATCACTACGTCGTGAACGGCGCCAAGCTGTGGACGAGCGGAGCGACCCACGCCGACTGGTGCTTCCTGCTCGCACGCACCGAACCCGACGCGCCCAAGCACCGCGGCATCACCATCCTGCTCGTCGACATGAAGACCCCCGGAGTCCGGCCCGGTGGGGTCAAGACCACCGACGCCGGGACTCACACCGCCGAGGTCGCCTTCGACGACGTCATCGTCCCGATCGGGAACCGGATCGGCGACCCGGGGGCCGGCTGGCAGCTGGCCATGGGGGCGCTGGCCTACGAGCGAGGACCCGGCGACGTCGGGGTCCTGCCCGGCTACCGTTCCGAGCTGCTCATGCTGGAGGACGTCGCCGCCGAGCGCGGCCTGGTCGGCGACCCGGTCATCCGCGAGCGGCTGGCCTGGGCCTACGTCGTCGGCGAGGTCCTGACCTACGACACGATCAAGCAGCTGTCGCTGCGCGTGGCCGACCGCCCGCCGGGCCAGGAGGGATCGGTGACCAAGCTGCTGTGGTCGGCCACCGTCCAGGAGATCGAGCACGTGGTCCTGGACGTGGTGGGTCCGGACGCGGTGACCGGCCTGCGCCAGGGCTGGTGGTCCAGCTACTTCAGGTCGCGCCCGGCCAGCGTCTACGGCGGCACCGAACAGATCCAGCGCAACATCGTGGCCCAGCGCATCCTCGGGATGCCCCGCGTCCGCTGATCTTGCGAGCCATGAGTCAAAGATAATAAAATTATCGAATAATTTGAATCCTGCGGCTGCGGCGCTGATCGAGGCGCGTGCGGCGGAACCGAGAGGGGGCCTAACCGCAATGTCCGATCTTCCCGATGTGCTGCGGCTGACCGAGATGGGCGGTGGGCGGTTCGACGTCACCCAGCCGGCGGAATCGGCGGAGGGCCGCGACGTCGTGTTCAGCGGCCAGTACCTCGCCCAGATGCTGATGGCGGCCGAGGCCACCGAAGAACGCGGGAAGTCGCCTCGCTCGATCCACGCGCTGTTCTCCCGTGTCGGCTCTTATACCAAGCCGATCGAGCTGCAGGTCGAGGTACTGCACACTGGGCGCACGTGGGGGAGCGACACGATCACCGCCTACCAGGACGGGCAACTGCTCTGCCGCTCGATGGTCCTGATGTCCTCCCGCGACCCCGACCTGATGCGGCACCAGCCGAGCATGCCTGCCGACCTGCCAGGTCCCGAGGAGCTGGAGTCGCGGCCCACCGGCCTGGCCTTCCCCAATGCGGACTGGCGCCCGGTACCGGGTGATCGCGTCTCCGGCGGCGTACCTGTGATGTACGCCTGGCACCGATTCGGCCAGGCCGTGGGCACTCCCGCCGCGAACCAGGCGGTGCTGAGCTGGTCCACGTGCGGCAACATCATCGGGCTTGCGTTCAGCCAACACCGGGACGAGGTCGACATCAGTCAAGCGCACCGCACCCTCAACACCGGAGTCATCGGCCATACGATCCACTTCGCCGAGCCATTCGACGTTTCGCAGTGGCTGCTACTTGCGCACTGGGCTGACAAGGCGGCGAGCGGCCGGGTGCTCGGCCGGGGCGAGGTCTTCACCCAAGACGGCGAGCTTGTCGCCGAGTTCTCCCAGGACGCGATGGCAAAGTCCTCAGGCAGGGAGATGGACTGGCAACACGCGATGTAAGTCCGGGCTTCCCGGCTTCGAGCCAGGCCTGCGACCTTGTGCCCTGATGGCGCGGTTATGTCGGCGGCGCCGGTCATAATCCGGACATGAAGCTGGGCGCCGACGAGCGCGTATCGCATTACAGTTTGCTGAGTGGCAGGTGATCAGTCCGGGCGGGTGGACAGCTGGATTTGGTCGGTGCGGCTGGCCGGGACCCGCTCGGCCGCGTCCGGTGCCTGCCGGGCCGGGCACGTCAGGGTCAACGGGGTACGCGTCAAGCCCGCGCATCCCGTACGGGCCGGTGATGAGGTGCGGCTTCGCTACGAAGGAGGCGAACGCGTCGTGGTCGTCCAGCAGGTCATCACCAAGCGTGTCGGCGCACCTGTTGCCGCCGGGTGCTATATCGACAATAGTCCTCCTCCTCCGCCCCGCGAGGAGGCTGTCGCGGTGGCTGCCCGCGACCGCGGCACGGGCCGTCCGACCAAGCGCGAGCGCCGAAGTATCGAGAAGTGGCTCGGGCGGCCGACCCGCTGAGCCGGATGAGGCGGCTGTGCCGCGCTAGCCGCGGTTAGCGCGGCCAGCCAGGAGCCACACGACGATGAACACGGCCATCGCGATCAGCCCGATGACGAGAAACGTCTTGAGCGAGGCGAAGATCCCGGTCGCGACCGTGACGGCAAGCCAGACCGCTAGGATCGCGCCGAGGACTGTCCCTATAATCCGGCTCACGTACCCAGTATGCACCCGGGCGCCCCTGACAGGCGGTGGTCTGCTGCGGTCGTGCGCCAGTTATCGGGCCACCGACGGCGCTGTAGCGCGGCTCCCAGGCCAGTGACCGTCGCGACGGCTTGCCTGCCCGGCGGACCCGAGGTTACGGTTTCCGCGCGACCCCGGCATAAATGGCCAGGTCGCGGTCCTTTCCCAGGTCCCCGGTTCCGGCCTGCCACCGGTGCACCTGTACGACACCGGGCTCGACGAGGTCCAGGCCCGCGAAGAACTGGCAGGCCTCGGCGAGAGTGCGCGCCGCGACCGGGACGGCGGCCCGTTCGTTGTACCGCTGCACGCCCTCTTCTACCTCGCCGGCGGCCACGTCGCTGGCAATCTGCGTGAGAGCCAGGTAACTGCCCGGCGCTACGGCATCCATCAGCCGGGCGACGATCGCGCCCGGCTCGTCCCGGTCGGGGATTCCCTGCAGGATCCCGAGCAGCATGACCGCCACTGGCTGCCCGAAGTCCAGGACGCCGGCTGCCTGTTCCATGATCGTGCCGGTGGCGCGCAGATCCGCGTCGATGTAGGCGGTCGCCCCCTCCGGGCTGCTGGTCAGCAGTGCCCGGGCGTGGCTGAGCACGATCGGGTCATTGTCCACGTACACCACCCGCGATTGCGGTGCCGCCTGCTGGGCGACCTGGTGGGTGTTGTTCGCCGAGGGCAGCCCCGTCCCGATGTCCAGGAACTGCCGGATACCCGCCTGCGTGACCAGGAACTGCACCGCCCTGGCCAGGAACGCCCGCTGCGCCCGGACCGCGGCCCGAATATCCGGGTACGCAGCGGCTACCTGCTCAGCGACAGCCCGGTCGGCCGGGAAATGGTCCTTTCCGCCCAGCCAGAAGTCATAAACCCGCGCCATATGCGGCCTGCTCGTGTCGAACGGGACACCCTCGCCCGCTGGCTCACCGCCGCTCGTCACCTGACCCCGCCTCCCGCGACTGCCTGACTCCCGTCCCGGGTTATCCTCGCGCGGCCCGCGGGTCGGCGCAACCCGGCGATAGGCAGGGGATCCCGGTGTAAGGATCAGTCAGCCGGACGCGCTGGCCTTCCGCACTGCCCCGCCAGCCTGCCGTGCCGCCACGAGAATCGGATCCCATACCGGTGAGAACGGCGGAGCGTACGCGAGGTCCAGGGCGGTCATCTCTTCTAACGTCGTCCGGTTCCATAGCGCCGTGGCAGCCGTATCGATCCGCTTGGCCGATCCCTCGTAGCCGACGATCTGCACTCCCAGCAGGCGTCCGGTGCAGCGTTCGGCGGTCATCTTGACGGTCATCTGCTGGGCACCGGGGAAGTATCCGGCCGTCGTGCCGGACTGCACGGTGACAGTCACGTATTCGAACCCGGGGCGGGTGGCGTCGCGCTCGCGCAGCCCGGTCCGGGCAATCTCCAGATGGCACACCTTGCTCACCGCCGTGCCGACCACCCCGGGAACGTGGCGTAAGAGCCGGCCAGTTGCTGCCAGGTCTTGCCGCTGCGGACGCTGGCCGGGCACTCGGTCACAATGTCCGAGCCTGCGTTGTCGCGTCATGAACCTGCACGACGAAGCGGGACGGTGTCACGGGAGCAATTGTCCTCGCCTCACGTTGCCTTGATCAGCCTGGCCGTTGCCTGCCGTGGTCGATAATCGGGGGATGGGGAAGCTCCCTGCCGGGACCGTCACGATGCTCTTCAGCGATATCGAGGGGTCGACGTCTCTGCTCGGCCGTCTTGGTGATGAGTATGGTGAGGCGCTGTCGGCGCACCGCAGGCTGCTGCGGGCCGCATTCGCCGCGTACCGGGGGCGAGAGGTGAGCACCGAGGGGGACAGTTTTTTCGTGGTGTTCCCCTCGGCCGTGGACGCGGTGGGCTGCTGCGTGGCCGGGCAGCGCGCCCTGGCTGGCCATGACTGGCCGCGCGGCGCGGCTGTGCGGGTCCGGATGGGCCTGCACTCGGGCGAGCCGACTCCGCACGAGGACAACTACATCGGGATGGACGTGCACCGGGCGGCGCGGATCGCGGCGGCCGCGCATGGCGGCCAGGTGGTGTTGTCCGATGCGGCGCGCCTGCTGGCTGAGCCGCGGCTGCCGGCCGGTTGCTCGCTGCAGGATCTGGGGTTTCACCGGTTGAAGGACATCGAGGCAGCGGAACGCGTCTTCCAGCTGGCCGGCCCGGGGCTGCAAGAACAGTTCCCGCTGCTGAAAAGCCTGGGTGCGCAGACCAGCCTGCCGGTGCCGGCCACGCCGCTGGTCGGCCGGGACGGCGATCTTGAGCGGCTGCGCGCGGTGCTCCAGCGGCCGGGGGTACGGCTGGTGACGCTGACCGGTACCGGCGGCGTGGGCAAGACACGGCTGGCGCTGGCGGCCGCCGCGTCGCTGGGCGGGACGTTCCAGCACGGCGTGTTCTTCGTCGCGCTGGCGGCCGTGCGTGATGCCGGGGTGATGTGGAAGGTCATCGCGGACAGCCTGGCTGCGGGCGGCGACGAACCCCGCGTGGTGACCGGGTACCTGGCCGGCCGGCAGGCGCTGCTGGTGCTGGACAATCTCGAGCAGCTCTCCGGTGCCGCCGAGGTCGTGGCCGCGCTGCTGGCGGCCGCTCCCGGCGTTGTGGTGCTGGCGACATCGCGGCGGCCGCTGCACCTGCAGGGCGAGCATGAGCTGCCGGTGCCGCCGCTGCAGATACCCGCGGCGGGGGCCGCGGAGGACGCCGTGGAGGTGGCGGCCAGCGCCGCAGCCCGGCTGTTCGTCCAGCAGGCAGAGATGGTCCGGCCGGGCTTCGCGGTCACCGAGGACAACGCCCCCGACATCGCAGCGATCTGCCGGCGGCTGGACGGGTTGCCGCTGGCCATCGAGCTGGCCGCGTCCCGGGTCAGGCTGCTGGCGCCCCGGGCGCTGCTGGCCCGGCTGGGGCAGAGCCTCGGCCTGGCCACTGCCGACCGCGATCGCCCGTGGCGCCAGCAGACCCTGCGGAACCTCATCGCCTGGAGTTATGACCTGCTCGACCCGGACGTCGCGGGCGCGTTCCGGCGGGCGGGGGTGTTCGCCGGCGGCTGCGACCTGGATGCCCTGGCGGCGGTAGCCGTGACAGGTGGCGGGGACCTGGCCGGAGCCGATCCGCTGGACCTGGCCGCCGGGCTGCTGGACGTCAGCTTGATCACGGTGACCGAGGGCGCCGACGGCGAGCCGCGGATCGGCATGCGCGTCGCGACCGGCGTCCGGCTGGTGCTGGCGCTTGCCCCGTTCTGGTATCACCGCGCTCATTCGATCGAGGGGCGGCGGTGGCTGCAGCGGGCGATCGAGCTGGTCCCCGGGGATGCCGGGGCGCCGCTAGCCCGGATGGCGCACGGGCTCGGGGTCATGCTGGATGAGCAAGGCGAGTACGAGGCGGCCCGTCCTTTTTTCGAGCGCAGCCTGACCATCTGGCGGGAGCTTGGCGACCGCAACCAGCAGGCACGGGCACTCAACAGCCTCGGCATCACCCATCGTCTCCTCGGCGATATGGACACCGCGCGATCCCTGCTCCAGGACGCCGCCGCCATCGCCCGCGAGATCGGCCACGACGTCCGGCTGGCCGACGCTCTGACAAACCTGGGTCAGGTGGAAAGCCAGGCGGGCAACTTTGACCGCGCCACGCAGGCGCTGCAGGAGGCGCTCACGCTAGACCAGAAACACGGTGACGTGTTCGGAGTGGCCATCGCCCAGCAGTCGCTGGCCTTTGTTTGCCTGCGCGCGGGCCGGGCGCGGGACGCCCGTGAACCGCTGTCCCGCATGCTCGAGAACGTGGTCAGCATGGGCAGCACCGCGCTCGTGGCCGACGCCCTGGAGATGTCCGCCGCCGTTATCGCCGACCTTGGCGATGGCCTGCGGGCCGCGCACCTGGCCGGCGCCGCGCAAGCCGTCCGGCAGGAGATGGGCACGCCGATCACGCAATCCGACGCGGCCCTGCTCGAGCGGTACCTGGCTCCGGCCCGCGCGGCCGTCGCCCCTGATGCATGGGAGGCCGAGCTGGCGGCCGGCCGCGCGCTCACCCAGCCGCAAGCGGTCGCACTGCTGACCCGCCCAAGGTCGGCCTGACCAGCCAGGCAGAGCGGGGGTACGTGCGGATGCCGCTTGACCATATCATCGAGGGCGAGATCGAGATCGCCGGGAGCGTGGGGAACCCGCATGTGGACTACCCGCGGTTGCTCGGGCTGGTGGAGACCGGAGTGCTGCAGCCAGCCAGGATCGTCGGCCAGACGCTACCGCTGGAGCGGGCCAGCGAGGTGCTAGACGCGATGGACTCCTACGAGACGCTCGGCTTCTCCGTCATCACCGCATTCTGACCAGGTCAGCCGCTTCCGCTTACTACGTGCCCGCCCGGCGCGGCCCCTCTCGGCGGTGCGGTATAGGATGAGGCCTTCGCGCCTTCGGCGGGTGCCTCGGCTGCCTGCCGAAGTCCGGGCTCCGGCGGGACAGGGCGGCCGCCGCGCAGCAGGGATGCGAAGGCTGCCACCATTGCCAGTGAGGCGGCCGCCACGAACACCACGACTAGGCCGTGGTGGAACGGCGCCGAGATGAGCGCGGGGAAGAACTCCCGCCCGGTGAGTACCCGCTGGCTCGCGGCCGGGAGCGAGGACAGCGCGTGGGCCTGCGCCAGTAGGTGCTGCACGGGATTAACCCCCAGCACGGTGGCGAACAGCGACGACACCGGGGGCAGGGAGCCGATCTGGTGGGCGACGGCGTGCGGAACGCCGTACTGCTGCAGGCCGTGGGTCATCGTCTTCGGCAAGCTAGCCGCCAGCCCGGCGATCATCAGTGAGAAGAACACGCCGATCGACAGCGCCGTGCCGGAGTTCTGGAAGGTGGAGCGCATGCCGGAGGCCGCGCCGCGGTGCCGGGCCGGGACGCTGCCCATGATCGAGGAGGAGTTGGGTGCGCCGAACATGCCGTTGCCAATCCCGTTCACCGCGATGATCAGCGCGAATGCCCAGTAAGGAAAGCTGACAGGCAGCAGCATCAGGCCGATGAAGCCGGCGCCGGCCACCGCCGCTCCGGCGGTGGCGATACCCCTGGAGCCGAACCGGTCGGACAGTATCCCGGCGACAGGGCCTGACACTAGGAACCCGGCGGTCAGCGGCAGCAGGAAGATGCCCGCCCACAGCGGGGTCTGGCTGAAGGCATAGCCGTGCAAGGGCAGCCAGATCCCCTGCAGCCAGATGATCAGCATGAACTGCTGGCCGCCCCGGGCGATGGCCACGACCAGGCCGGCGATGCTGCCGGCGGTGAACGCCCTGACCCGGAACAGGCTGAGCTGGAACATGGGTTCGGCGATCTTGCTCTCGATGACGCCGAACGCGATGAGCAGCAGCAGGCCCCCGGCCAGCAGGCCGATCACGGTGGGGCTGGTCCAGCCCATGGCGTGGCCGTGATAGGGCTGAATCCCCACGGTGACGCCGACCAGGACCGCGCCCAGGCCGGCAGCAAAGGTGAGGTTGCCCCACCAGTCCATGCGGGCGCGGTGGCGCTCGCCCATCTCCTTGAGCCGCAGGTAAGCCCACAGCGTGCCGAACACGCCGACGGGCACGTTGATCCAGAACACCAGGCGCCAGTCAATGGCGGCCAGCAGGCCCCCGGCAATCAGGCCGACGAACTGGCCGGACAGGCCGGCGATCTGGTTGGTGCCCAGCGCGAAGCCGCGCTTGGAGGCCGGCCACGCATCGGTCAAGATCGCGGCCGAGTTCGCCATCAGCATGGACCCCCCGATGGCCTGGGGGAACCGCCAGCCGATCAGCCACATCGCCCCGGCACCGGCGTGGTACGGGTCGAACGAGAGCATGATCGAGGCGAGAGTGAAGACGACAAAGCCCGCGTTGTAGATCTTCACCCGGCCGTACATGTCGCCGAGGCGGCCGAGGCTGACCACGGCCACGGCCTGGACGAGCCGGTAGCCCATGATCATCCACAGCAGGTAGAAGATGCTGCCCGGGGCCAGCGGATCCAGCCCGATCCCGCGGAAGATGGCCGGCAGCGCGATGATGACGATCGAGCCGTCCAGCGTCGCCATGAACATGGAGGCGGTCGTATTCGTCAGCGCCACCCATCGGTAGCGATCGCTCCCCGCGGCCGGCGTCTTCGCCATTCACGCTCCTCCTATCGCGCCCCGGGGGTCGCCCAGCCCTCAGATGCTCTCGGCCAGGCGTTCGATCAGCGGTGCGGCCGCCATCAGCTGGCCCAGTTCCGCGGGTGTGAACCCGGCCGCCAGCGCCCGGGCCAGCTGCGCGATCCGCGCGTTGCGCTTGTCGCTGAGCGCGGACAGGCCCGCTTCGGTGACCGACATGACCGCGCGCCTGCCGTCGGCAGGGTCGGGCTGGCGCTTGACCAGGCCACGCGCTTCCAGCGTGCTCAGCGTCGCCCCCATCGACTGCGCGCTGATCTGCTCGGCCCTGGCCAGTGCGGTCACCGTGGCCGGGCCGCCGCGCTCCAGCTTCCGGAGAGCCGAGGACTCCGGCAGCGACAGCTCGCCCGGGGCCGGCACCTGCCGGAGCCGCCGCTTGAACAGCCCCACGCTCAGGTATACGGCCGCCGCCACCTCTTCGACTTCCTGCTCCGTGTGCATATGCCAAGGCTAACCTTGCAAGCTCAATATTACAAGTCTGGACTTTCTAATTCAACAGCCTGCAGCAGGCGCCAGACAGGAGCAACCGCAGGTCAGCGCAGCCGCCCGCCAGACACCCCAGACGCAGCGGCCAGGCAACATGCCAGTAACCGGGCGCGGCGGGCTCGCCCAGCGACGGATCCCGGCCGATCATTGCGATGGCCTCGCGCCAATCGTCGCCGTAGCTGGAACGCCTGTCCGCAAAGTCCCGTGCGTACCGCGGCCATGGAGAGCACTGGCGCCGCCGGGCTGACATGGGGAGAATCAGCATCATGACCGGCAGCATGACGACTACCGTGCGCGCGCTCGTCGTGCGGTCCGACGGCCATCCTGCGCTGGTGGTGCCTGAGTTGGGAACCTCGCTCTCGTATGCTGAGCTGCAACGGTCGCTCGACCGTGCGGCGGGCCGGCTAGCCGCGCTCGGGGTGGGCAAGGGCGACCGGGTGGCGCTCGTCGCCGCCGACGGTCCGGCGTTGATCACGGCGTTCCTCGCTCTCGGCGCTCGCGGTGCCGCGGCCGCCCCCCTGAATCCTGCGCTCGGGGCCGCGGAGCTGACAGCTGAGCTCGATGACCTGCGAGTATCCCGTCTCCTCCACGACGGAGCGGTCAAGGCAGTCACGGCCGCGGCGTCAGCCGGAGTCCCGGCGAGCGTGATCGCCTTCGAGGACATGCTCCTGCAGGTCGACGGCCAAGCCGGCGACCCCCTCGACGCCGCTGACGACCCCAACGCGTTCGGCCTCTTGCTGCACACCAGCGGAACAACCAGCAAACCAAAGACTGTGCCGATCCGGCAGCGCAACCTGGTCGCCTCGACTTCCGCGGTGGCGGCGACCTACGGACTGGGCGCAGACGACGTGACAATGTGCGTCATGCCGCTGTTCCACGTCCACGGGCTCGTTGCAGCGGTGCTGGCCACGCTGGCTACCGGCGGCACCGTGGTAGTGCCGCGGTTCCGCCCGTCCACGTTCTGGGACAACGTCGCCCGGTACGGCGCGACCTGGTATACCGCAGTCCCGACCATCCACTCCCGCCTGCTTGCGCAGGCCCTCGAGCGCCCGGCGCCCGGCGCGCACCGGCTCCGCTTTGCTCGCTCCTGCTCGGCGCCGCTGCCCGCGGCGCTATGGCAGCGCTACGAGGACGCCGTCGGCGTCCCGCTGGTGGAGGCCTATGGCATGACCGAGGCGGCTCACCAGATGGCGTCGAACCCGCTGCCGCCGGGAGAGCGCCGGCCGGGCACGGTCGGGCGGGCCACCGGAGTCGAGCTCGCCGCCCTGGACGAGAGCTGGCGGCGGGTCTCGCCGGGCGAGCAGGGTGAGGTGTCGGTGCGTGGCCCGTCAGTCGTCGACCGCTACCTGGACAACCCGGACGCGACTGCGGCCTCATTCCGCGACGGCTGGTTCCGCACCGGCGATGTCGGCACGCTCACTGCGGACGGCTACCTGACCCTGGTCGGCCGGGTCAAGGAGCTCATCAACCGGGCCGGCGAGAAGATCTCGCCTTACGAGATCGAGGACGTGCTACTCTCCCATCCCGCCGTAGCCGAAGCGGCCGCGTACCCGGTGCCGGACGAGAAATACGGCGAGCAGGTTGGCGTAGTCGTGGTTCTCCGGAGCGAGGCCGAGCCGGCTGAACTCGCCGCGCATTGCCGGGAGCGGCTGGCCGCGTTCAAGCGGCCGGCCCGGGTAACGATCCTGCCGGAGATCCCGAAGGGACCCACCGGCAAGGTGCAGCGCCGCAACCTCGCTGCGCTGGTGGACGGATGAAGATCGCGGTCGTCGGCGCCGGCGCCATCGGCGCGTACGTCGGGGCCGCGCTCCACCGGGGCGGCGCTGACGTGCACCTCATTGCGCGCGGCGAGCACCTGGAGGTCATGCGGCGTAAAGGCGTCACGGTTCTGAGCCCTCGCGGTGACTTCCACGCCCACCCGAACGCCACCGACGACCCCGCCGCGATCGGCCCGGTCGACATCGTGTTCCTCGGGCTCAAGGCGTACAGCTACGCCGATGCCGGCCCGCTTATCGCTCCTCTGCTGGCGCGCCACACCGGCGTGGTGGCAGCGCAGAACGGGATCCCGTGGTGGTACTTCCACGGGCTCGCCGGCCCCTATCAGGGAAGGCGCGTGGAGGCCTCAGACCCCGGCGGCGCAGTGTCGGCGGTGATCCCTGCGGCGCACGCGATCGGCTGCGTCGTATACGGCTCGACCGAGATCGAGTCGCCCGGGGTGATCCGGCACGTTGAGGGAACGCGGTACTCGATCGGCGAGCCTGACGGCACCGTCTCCGAACGCTGCGTTGCGTTCAGCGCAGCGATGGCCGCCGGGGGCCTCAAGTGCCCAGTCGAGACCGACCTCCGCAGCGACATCTGGCTCAAGCTCATGGGCAATGTGGCGTTCAACCCGATCAGCGTCCTCACTGAAGCGACCATGGGCCAGATCGCTGCCCATCCCGGTACACGCGACTTGGTGCTGGCCATGATGCGCGAGACCGAGGAGATCGCCACCCGCCTCGGGAGCTCACCCAAGGTCTCCGTCGAGCGCCGGTTCGAGGGCGCCGCCAAGGTCGGCGACCACAAGACCTCCATGCTCATGGACTACAAGGCAGGAAAACCCCTCGAGACAGACGTCCTCCTCAAGGCGCCTGTCGAATTGGCCCGGCTCGTCGGCGTGCCGGCGCCCAATCTCCAGACGGTGCACTCCCTGATCGACCTCCTCACCCGTCCGAAATTAACCCGAGCGGGCGGCGGAAACCGGTCATAAGTCAGGCCGTCAAGATCGTTCAGGGCTTCTCGATATCCCGATGCCTTCCTCATTCCTGGCTCGTCAGGCCGATTCCGCGCAGGAAGGCCGCGTTGGAGGGTTCGCGGCCGAGGAAATCGCGCACCATCTGGTCGGCATCGACCGTGCCGCCGCGCTCTAGGACGGCGCGGCGGTAGGCCGCACCGGTGCCTGGGTCGAGCGGGCCGGCCGCCTCGAAGCGGGTGTACATGTCGTCGCCCATGACCTGGGACCAGAGGTAGCCGTAATACGCGGCGTCATACCCGAACAGGTGGATGAAGCCGGATTGCAAGTGGGTTCCCTCGATGTGGCGCAAGCCGTGCTGGGTGTAGACCTCGGCGACCGTGGCCGTGCTGTCGCCCCCGTATCCGGCCGAGTGGTAGGCGAGGTCGAGTGTCGCGCGGGCCAGGTGTTGCAGGGTCAGGACTCCTGAAGCGGCGGTCCTGGCGGCGATGAGCCCGGCCAGCATTTCGTTCGGCATTGGCTCGCCGGTCCGGTAGTGCCTGGCGAAACCGTTGACGACGGCCGGTTCCCAGCACCAGTGTTCCAGCATCTGCGACGGTGCCTCCACGAAGTCCAGTTCTGTCTCTGCGCCGGAGTACCTGATGCGTTCGGCCCGGGTTAGGACGTCGTGCAGCACGTGGCCGAACTCATGGAAGAGCGCGATGAGCTCGGAATGTCGCAGCAATGACGGCCTGCTGGCCGTCGGGCGGGTCAGGTTGGCCAGCATTACGGCGACGGGCTGCTGGTACGAGCCGTCCGGAAGCCGCCGTCCCGGTCGCACCACATCTTCCATCGCGTGCTTGTACTTGTCCGGCCGGGGAAAGAGGTCGAGGTAGAAGCGGGCGAAGGGCTCGCCGCCGGCAGCCTCGCCGACGTCGAAGGTCCGCACCTCCGGGTGCCAGACCGCCGCATCAGGCACTTCCTCAAAGCGGATGCCCAGCAGGGTGCCGGTCGCTGCGAACAGCCCTTCCAGGCATGCGTCAAGCGGGAGATACTGCGCGATCTCCAGGTCGTCCACCGCATAGCGCGCCTGCTTGAGCCCGCTGATGGCGTAGGGCAGCTCCCATAGCGTGATCTCCCGCGATGCGCCGGCCTTCTCATTGGCGTCGGCCAGCTCGACCAGGTCAGCGGCGGCCTTCACCGCGGCCCGCTCGCGCAGGTCATCAAGGAACGAGGCGACCGCTTCTGGCGTCTTCGCCATCCGCGTCTCGGTGACATAGGCGGCCCAGGACCGATAGCCGAGAATGTCCGCGATCTCGCGGCGCACCGCGATGGCCCTATCCACCCGTGCGACATTCTCAGGACCGCCCTTGCGCAGGTCCTTCTCCAGCAGCTCCCGCCGCCGCCGGGCCGACCGTGCCTCGGCCATGAAGGGCCGGAACTCGGGATAGTCCAGCGAGACCCAGTAGCCGCCGTCGACGCGCTGAAGCCCGTCGGCGAACGTCTCCGGCAGGCCGTCCAGCTCGTCCCGGCCGACGATGATGCCGTCCTTCCATCCCGCCACGGCCGCTTCGAACGCCGAACGGATCTCGACCAGTTCATCGAAGAGCACCCGCAGCCGCTCGCGCCGGTCGACGGGCAACTCGATCCCGCTGCGCCGGTAGTCGCGCAGCAGGTCGCCAAGCAGCCGGGCATCTTCTCCGGTCAGCGCCGCCGCCTCCGCGCCGTCCGCGTACTCGCGCACCGCGCGGTGCACCTCCTCGTCGAGGTCGATGCCGACCTTGCGTTTAGCGAGCTGCTCACCCCATTCCCTGGCGGCCTCCCGCAGGCCGTCGTCGGGAGAAGCGTCCGCCAGCAGGCCCCAGGCCATTTTGGCCTCCTTCACCGCCGCGCGAGCCTCCTCCACGGCCAGCACCGTGTTGCCGAAGGTGCGCTGCCCGGCCGGTACCGCGACAAGCGCGGCAATGCCGGCGTCGCACTCCTCGACCGCTGCGCGACATGCTCGGGTGAGGTCTTCGGGAGTGGCGTTCGCATAGTCAGGAAGATCGCGTCTCATGCCCGGCAGCCTAAGGCTCGCCCGTGACGGCGTGCACATTCTTAACTCGTGGGCGGAACGTGCTTCTGGCCGCGCTCGCGGATTATCTGGCCGCACAGCATGATCGCGCCGCGCCGGAATGGACGGGGATACGAGTACTTCAGCGGCCATGGTTCCCGGCGGACACTGTTCGTTAGTTGTGACTGCAGCGCGGGCGCGGGCCGGCACGCACCGGGGCCAAGCTGGTCAGCCGGGCTGGCGCTCCAGGGCGTCGAGGTCACGCTCGGCGTAGAGCCGGTGCTGCCACTCCTCGTTGAGGATGGCCCCCAGGCAGCGGCGGACCGGGAAGCTCCCTGGCTCGGGGTAGCCGGGTTCGGTGACCGGCCGGGTGGTGCCCGCGAGCTGCTCATCGGTGAGGTCGGCGAGCACATCGCGCACGGTCGCCATCCGGTCGGCGCGCAGGGCCAGTACTTCGTCCAGGGACGGCCGGGCGTCCCGGTCGCGCGGGACGCTGGGATCGTCGGGCAGTTCGTCGGCCGGCAGGTCCAGCGGATCCCAGGGCGATGGCTGCCCCAAGATGGCGCGGTTCACCCAGGCGTCGGTGGCGAAGACCAGGTGGCGCAGCGTCTCGATGAACGCCCACTCTCCGTCGACCCGCTGGAGCAGCAGCTCCGGGTCTATCCGGCGGGCCCGGGTCACGGTCTGGTGCCACAGCAGCTCCAGCATGTCCCAGGCCTCGCGGTACCCGGCTGCGTCGGACGGGCGCATCTTGGCCCGGCCAGGGTAGCGGCGGTCGAGTTCGGCCTCTACCAGCGGCGCGACGTCGACGCCGTTGATCCTGAGGTTCTTGATCTGGCCGCTGATGTCCATGTCCACCAGGTCGGCCCCGCGGATCGTGACCCCAGTCAGGTCGACCAGGCGAAAGCGCGCGCCGGTCAGGTCGACGTTGTGGAAGTCAGCACCGGTCAGGTAGACGTCCTCGAACCGCGCACCGGTCAGGTTCTCGTGGGTGAAGTCAGCCACCCCTGCAGCCTGCCACGAACACGTGCTGCCTGGCCAAGCGGGAGTGCAACACTTAGTCCAGGCAGCTTGCGGCTCCCTGTCTGGCTCCCCTCCAGGCAACCGGCTGGAAAAGCTCACCGGGGACCGTGCCAGGCAGTACAGCATCCGGATTAACCAGCAGTGGCGGATCTGCTTCACCTGGTCAGACGCGGGCCCGGAAGACGTGGAGATCGTTGACTACCGCTAAGGAGGAGCCAGTGGCAGCGGACGGTCATGGCCCCGGTGCACCCGGGGGAGATCCTGCCAGGTCCGGCCCGGGGTGATCTTGTTCAGCCAGCACAGCGGGCACAGCACGTGCGGCCGTCCGTGCCGGCCCTTCTCGTGCTCCGACGCCAAGTACGCCGCTGTGACACCATCAGGCCCGGGGCGGCGCCGGCCAGGCATGACCGACGAGGAGTTGGCGCGCGACGCCGGCCTGGTGGCGGCCGACCTCGCCAGGCTCAGGCAACTACTAGAGTCATGCTGAGCACTGCATCGCCCGCATGGCTCACTCCCTCGACGTCGTCGATGCCCTCGCCGTGAAGACGGATGAGGGGACGAATCTCATCTGTACCAGGCGATGTACTCCACGACTGCCCGGCAGACCATAGCCCGGGTGGGCCAGGCCTACGTGTCGATGGGCTCACCAGGAGCGGTTCATGCCTTGCCTCAAGCCTCAGCCGAGAGACGGGTCAGCGCGCTAGCGCGGCGTCCAGCGTGGCGGCCCATTGGGCGATGATGCGGTTTCGCCGCCGGGAGTCGTCGGTCAGCATGTCGGCCAGGCCGAGGCCGCGGGCCAGGTCGAGCGTCGCCTGGACAGCCTCGCGCACGTCCGGCACTGACTCGTCCGCGCCGAGCAACTCGATGGCCGCCCGGTGTGCCTCCCGGCCGAGCCGGGCTTCCAGCGGCACGATCACCTCACGTAGCGCCTCGCTGGCGGCCGCCGCCGCCCACACCTGCAGCGCCGCGCGGAACAGCGGACCGGTATACAGCCGGACCAGAAGCGCGACCACATCCCTCGTGCAGGCCTGCACGCCGGCCGGCAGCCGGGCCGCCTCGCTGCGGATCTCGGCCAGCCGTACCTCGGCCAATTGCTCAAGCGCCGCCGTGAACAGGTCCTCCCTGGTCGGGAAGTAATGCTGGGTCGCGCCACGCGACACGCCGGCGTGCTCGGCCACCACGGCCACGGTCGCCCCGCCCCAGCCAAGCTCGGCCAGGCAGCTGACCGCGGACTCAAGCAGCTTCGCCCTGGTGGCCCGGCTGCGGTCCTGCCGCGGCTCGCGCAGCGCGACCCGGTTCGATTCCACCGCGCCCGTCCCGCCTAGCCCGTCGCCCAGGACGGCGGTCGCTTCGCCAGGAACGCGCTCATCCCTTCGGCGGCCTCATCGGTGCCGAATAGCCGCGCGGACTGCTCGGCCAGGGCCTCCGCCCTGGCCTCGAAGGCGTCCAGTATCCCGGCCGTCAGCAGCGGCTTGGTTTCCCGCAGGCCCTGCGGGGAGCATGCCCGCAGTGCATCGAGCACCGCGAGCGTGGCCGTATCGATATCCTCGACCGCCTCGGTGATGAGCCCGATCCGGGCGGCGGTCGCAGCATCGAACGCCTCGCCGGTCAGGTAATAGCGGCTCGCGGCCCGCGGGTCCATCCGCGGCAGCGTCGTCAGCGAGATCATGGCCGGCGCGAGCCCGAGCCTTACCTCCGTGAAGGCGAACGTGGACGCCGGGCCGGCCAGCACGATGTCGCACGAGCCGACCAGCCCGAGGCCGCCGGCCCGGACGTGGCCGTCGATGCTGCCGACCACCGGCTTGGGCAGCGCCACGATCTCCCGCAGCAACGTCAGCACCCTGACCGCCCCGGCCTTCATGCCGCCCGCGCCTGCCTCGGCCAGGTCCGCGCCGGCGCAGAAGGTAGACCCGGTATGAGTCAGCTCCACGGCACGCACCGCGCGGTCGGCACCGGCCCTGGCCAGCGCATCGGTGAGTTCCTGGACCAAGGCGGCCGACAGCGCGTTCCTGTTGCGCGGCGAGTCGAGCGCGATCCTGGCGACTCCCCGGTCCACCGAGTACTGGATAAGCCGATCGG
>JBOHCG010000055.1:0-22129 GCA_050698735.1 Streptosporangiaceae bacterium
AGAACGTCGTATACGGCGAGCAGACGGCCAACGGGGTCCTGCGTGCTGGCCTCGACCTCACCCGCGAACCAAGCGAAGAACCGCTCGTCGAGCGCGTGCAAGCAGGCAGCCACCAGCTCATCCTTGGCCCGGAAGTGCTTGTAGACCGTGACCTTGGTGACCGACGCCTCGGCCGCCACCTCATCCACGCTGATCGCCCGTATTCCCTTGCGGTAGAAGAGCCTGGCGGCGGCGTTGAGGATCCGGACGTTGGTTGTGGTCTGCGGTTGCCTGTCCTCGTAGGGGCTAGCTTGCACGGGGACCTCCTGGGCCGTTGACAGCTGCGACAGCCTTGTTGCTATCCTAAACGCACCATACTTACCGGTAAGTATACCTGGAGGGTCGCCATGCGGGTAGAGGCAGGTTTTCTGGTCCGGAAGGCAGCGCAGAGCTTCGGATCGCGGGCGGCGCTCACGGCGGTCTCGCCCACGGCCGGCTCGACGAGCCTGACCTTCGCCGAGGTGAACGAGCGGTCCAACCGGGTCGGCTCCGCCCTGGTCGACCTGGGCGTGCAGCGCGGCGACCGGGTGGGCGTGCTGGCCTACAACACCCCCGAGGTCGTCGAGACCTGGTTCGGCTGCGAAAAGCACAACCTGGTCAGGGTCGTCCTGCACAGCCACTTCGCGATGGATGACCACGTATGGTCGCTCAACCATGTCGAAGCGTCGGCGCTCATCTTCGACACCCGGTTCGCCGCCGACGTCGAGCGGCACAAGGACGAGCTGAAGACGGTCCGCCACTTCGTCGGGATCGGCGCCGACTGCCCCGGCTGGGCCACCCCGTTCACGCAGCTGGAGTCCGGTGGCAGCGCGGAGGATCCCTACCTCGATGTCGACGAGGACGCCCCGTGCTTCCTTCAGCTCACCTCGGGCACCACCGGGCATCCCAAGGCATGGGTGAAGACCTACCGGTCCTGGCAGGCGGTCATCAACCACAACCTGATCCACTTCGACACCTTCGGCCCCGGCGTCCCGCCGGTCGGGCCCGATGACGTCAACCTGCACTTCCATCCCATCCAGTGGGCCAGCGGCTTCCAGACCCTCTACCCGTACTTCGTCCGGGGTGCCCGCAGCGTGCTGCTGGACGACGAGGTCTTCGACCCGGGCGTGCTGCTCGACACGATCGTCGGCGAGCAGGTGACCGGCGTGTTCACGCCGGGGCCGGTGCTGACGCCGGTGCTCGATGAGGTGCAGGCGCGCGGCGGGTTCACCCACCGGCTCCGCCGCATGGTGGTGTTCTTCGGCAACCCCGACCAGCTCGACCGGACCACGCGCCTGCTCGGCCCGATCTGGGCGCACGGGTTCGGCTCCACCGAGCAGGGAGCCATCACCACCAGGCTGCTTCCGCACGAGGTCGACGAACGCAGAGACCGGATCAAGAGCGTCGGCCGGTCAGGGTCCCCGTTCCTCGAGATCGCCGTGGTCGACGAGCAGGGTACGAGGCTTGCGGCCGGTCAGGTCGGCGAGATCGTCGTGCGCAGCGCCATGTCCCTCGGCGAGTACTGGGGCCTGCCGGAACGCAACGCGCAGTCGTTTTTCCCCGGCGACTGGTTCCGCCCTTACGACGTCGGCTACCTCGACGAGGACGGCTTCCTCTACTACTCCGACCGGGCCGGGGACCGGATCACTACCGCAAGCGGCACCGTCTACCCGCACCGGGTCGAGGAGGCGATCCTCGGCCACGGCTCGGTCTTCATGTGCGGCGTGGTCGGGCTCGGCGAATCAGGCCAGGAAGAGGTCGTGGTCGGCGTCCAGCTCAAGGAGGGCGTCACGGCCTCCGACGAGCTTGCCGCGGAGATCCTGCTTGAGACCGCCCGGCTGGCCGGGCACGAGCGCCCGGTGCGGGCGGTGTTCGTCGCCGAACTGCCGACCGTCCTCGGCGGCGCCAAGGTCCAGCGCTCGGCTCTGCGCTCACAACTGGCCGCGGACCAGGGATGATCGCGGGCGAGGCATCCCGAAGGGCGATCGCGTCGGCCGGCGATCGCGTCCTGCTCATAAGCGATCCCGACGGGCGTAGCGTAACCGGCCTCCAGGTCGAGGCCCAGACCGCCGGGCTGGCGCTTGCCCTGCAGCGTGCGGGTCTGGCCGGCCGGCGGGTGGGCCTGTGGTCGTGGAACTCGGTCGCGGCGATCGAGGCCCACCTGGCGGTGGAGTGGATCGGCGGTACCAGGGTGCCGGTCGACCCGGGTGCCCCGGCGACCGAGGCAGCGGCCATCTTCACCGCCGCGGACGCGGCCGGCGTCGTCGTGGACGCCAGCCACGCGCCCGACGCCCCGCCCGGTGCGCTGGTACACGACGACCAGGCCCCGCTGTCGGCCCAGGGGACACTGGCCGAGCTTGAGGTACAGCCGGCCGCGATGCACCTGCTCTATCCGAGAATGGCCGCCGCGGGCCAGTTCCTCGCCGTGCCCATCTCCTACGCGAACTGGGCCGCCTGCATGTCGGTGAACGCCGAACTCTACCGAAGCGGTTACTACGGTGGCGGATTCGACGCCGACGAACGGTTCCTGACCGTCCAGCAGATGCTGCACGGGACGGGGATGCTCGGCACGTTCCCGTTCCTGTATATGGGCTTGCCGCAGGTCATCCTGCCCCGTTTCGACGCGGTCGCGGTGGTTGAGGCCGCCCAGCGGCACCGGGCCACCGCCACCTTCTTCGTGCCCGGGATGGTGACCCGGCTGGCCGAGGCGGTCGCCGCGGCCGGCCTGCCGGGAGCGGGCCCGCTGCGGCGGATCCTCTACGGTGGCGCCCCGATCGCGGCGGCGGACCTGAGCCGCGCGCTCGGTATCCTGGGGCCGGTCCTCGTTCAGGTCTACGGCAGGTTCGAGGGAGGCTGGCCGCTGGCCGTGCTCGGCATCGACGATCACAAGAACCTGGCCGCCCACGGCGGCAGTTGCGGCCGCCCGATCCCGCAGACCGAGCTGCGGGTAAGGCCTGTGGCTGGCCGTGACCCCGGCTGGGGCGACCCCGGCCGCGACCCCGGCTGGGGCGAGCTGTGCGTGCGCAACGGCATGGTGGTGGCCGACTGGGCCGACCCCGACGGCTGGTGCGGGCTAGGCGACCTGGCCAGGCTCGACGAGGACGGCTATCTCTATCTCGGCGGCCGGCTGGACGGGATGATCAACACGGGCTCTTACCACGTCTATCCCCGTGAGGTGGAGGAGGCGCTCGCCGCCTTGCCGCAGGTCCGGGCCGCGCTCGTGCGTGGTGAGCCCGACCCGGCCTGGGGACAGGCGGTGACCGCCTACGTCGTGCCCGCCAGCGCCGCCGATGCGGGGGCAGATGCGGACGCCGGACTCGCCGAGGCGATCCGCGCGGCGCTAAGGCACCGGCTGGCCGCCTACAAGATTCCCAAGCGAGTCGTCCTGGTGTCCAAGCTCGAGGATGTCTAGTCGCTCGCCTGGTCGCTCGCCTGGTCGCGCTCGCCGCCTGGCTTCCATAGCACGTCGTCGTGGCCCGAGTTGGCCTGCCTGGCCAGGATGAACAGCAGGTCGGACAGCCGGTTCAGGTACCGCGCGGGCAGCGGGCTCACGGCGTCGCCGTGCTCGGCGATCGCGGCCCACGCGCTCCGCTCCGCCCGGCGGGTCACGGTCCGCGCCATGTGCAGCAGGGTCGTGCCGGGGCTGCCGCCGGGCAGCAGGAAGCTGCGCAGCGTCGGCAGGCTCTCGTTGTAGGAGTCGCACTCGCCCTCGAGCCGAGTGATGTACGCCTCCTCGATCCGCAGCGGCGGGTACGGCGGCGGCGACTGGGTCACCGGGTTGGCCAGGTCGGCGCCAACGTCGAACAACTCGTTCTGCACCCGGCCGAGCAGCCGCTGCATGTCCGCGGCCAGCGCGCCGAACGTGATCGCCATCCCGATCGCGCAGTTCGCCTCCTCGACGTCGGCGTACGCTGCCAGCCGGGAGTCGGTCTTGGCCGTCCGGCTGCCGTCGGCGAGCCCGGTGCTACCGTCGTCTCCGGTCCGTGTGTAGATGCGGGATAGCACAACCGGGTTCTCGCTGCGATCGGGCGCCATCCCCTCACCCTATGGCCCAGGCCGGCCCCCGCGCTCCGGCGGTGCCGCGGTGTGCATACGGTGCCGCAGCGAGCCCGCCGTGCCGCGGTGTGCATACGGTGCCGCAGCGAGCCCGCCGTGCCGCGGTGTGGTCCTTTGCGCCGCCTGCCGGGTGAGACCCCTGACCTTGGCTAGAAGATCTTGGAAGATCGGGGCTTGGCGGAAGAAAAGGCGCTGTATTTGACCCGTTTTTCTCCGCTAAGCATCAAACTTCCGCCGAAAATCTGGCGCTACTCAGATTAAAATTCGATTCTGGGACAACCGAGATACACGAGGCCAGCGAGGCGACTGGTCCTCGGGTCCTCGGGTCCTCGGGTCCTCGGGTCCTCGGGTCCTCGGGTCTGGGCGTGCCGTCCGAGTTCGAATAACCGGCTAGCGCCCCAGCAACCAGTGGAACCGGTGCCCGCCCCGCGCAGTGGCCCGCCGCCCTACTGCCCGCGATCAAAAAGTGATCATGGAACTGAGCTGGGCCTGTTCCCTTCTCATGTACGATGTGACATCGTATGATCACTATAAGTTATCAAGCGGCCATCGGTCGCGATTCAGTCTCCCGCCGCCCTCGCCGGCACAGCACAAACACGACGCACAGCACAAACACGACGCACAGGACACGCCTCGCCGCGTGCCGGCCAACGGCTCTGAGCATCCATTACGTCCGGGTCCGGCGGTTCTCGGGGGCCCTCCGGACCCGGGCCCCCAGCACCCTTGAGGCATCCCCAGGCACCCGAGATCACCCCAGAACCCTCCGCGATCGCCACGGACCAGCACCGCGGACCAGCACCGGACCAGCCCCGGACCACCCGAGACCACCGCGGACCACCCCAGAACACCTCCGCGATAACCACGGCGCGTTATTGTTCCCTTTGATCCCCTTATAGGAGACCGCCGTGTATGACTACATCATCGTCGGCGCCGGAAGTGCCGGCTGCGTCCTTGCGGCGCGCCTGTCCGCCGACCCGAGCGTGAGCGTCCTGCTGCTCGAGGCCGGCCCGGCCGACGACGCCGACGAGATCCACGCGCCCGCCGCGCTGAACCGGCTGTTCCAGACCGCCTACGACTGGAACTACACGACGGTGCCGCAGCACCGCGCGGCCGGCCGGTCCATCTACTGGCCGCGGGGCAAGGTCCTCGGCGGCTCGTCGTCGATCAACGCGATGATCTACATCCGCGGCAACCGCCATGACTTCCAGGCCTGGCGGGACGAGCACGGCTGCGCCGGCTGGGGCTACGAGGACCTGATGCCGTACTTCTGCCGTGCCGAGGACAACTCCCGCGGCGCCTCGCCCTATCACGGCACCGGAGGCCCGCTCGCCGTCACCGACCTGCGGTACAAGTCCACGGCGTGCGAGGCCTTCATCGCGGCGGCCAGGGAGCAGGGCGCCGCGGCCAACGACGACTTCAACGGCCCGCGCCAGGACGGCGTGGGCTGGTACCAGGTCACCCAGCGGAACGGCCGCCGCTGCTCGGCCGCGACCGCCTACCTGCACCCGGCGATGCCCCGGCCGAACCTGACCGTGCTAACCAACGCGCTTGTGACCAACGTGATCATCGAGGGCGGCCAGGCCACCGGCGTGACCTACCTGCGGCACGGCGAGACGAAGGCCGAGTACGTCAACGCCGAGGTGATCCTCTCCGGTGGCGCGATCAACAGCCCGCAGCTGCTGATGCTGTCCGGCATCGGCCCGGCCGACCACCTGATCGCGCTTGGCATCACCGTCCACGTGGACAGTAAAGGCGTGGGCGCGAACCTCAGCGACCATCCGGTGCTGCCCGTCATCTGGTCTACGCCGAGGCTGCGCGGCCTGTGGGAGAAGGGCGGCAACCTCGGTGCGCTGCGCTGGCAGCTGACCCACCGCGGCCCGCTGACGAGCAACCTGGCCGAGTCCGGCGGCTTCGCCCACTCCGAGCCGGGGAACCCGGCGCCCGACCTTCAGCTGCACGTGCTGCCCGGCCCGTTCCGCGACCAGGGCCTGGCCGACCCCGCGCAGCGCGCGATGACCGTGCTCGTCGGCCTGATCGACGTGGCCAGCAGGGGCCGGATCAGGCTGCGTAGCCCCGATCCCAGGCACCGGCCCGCCATCGACCCCGGCTACCTGTCAGAGACCAGGGACGCCCGGGCGCTCGTCGCCGGTCTGAAGCTGGTCAGGGAGTTCGTGACGGCCAAGCCGATGGCGGCGATCTGCAAGAGCGAGCTAGCGCCCGGCGCGCACGTCCGCTCCGACGCCGAGCTGCTGCAGTACGTCCAGACCAGCGTGGCGACCCTCTACCATCCGGTCGGTACCTGCGCGATGGGCGGCGACACCAGGTGGCACAGCGTGCTGGACCCCGAGCTGCGGGTCCGCGGCGTCGACGGGCTGCGCGTCGTCGACGCGTCGGTGATGCCGACCGTGCCCAGGGGCAACACCAACGCGCCCACGATCGCGATCGCCGAGCGCGCCGCCGACCTCATCGCCGGCCGCGCCCCGCTGGCCCCCGCCGACCCCGCCGACCCGGTGGACGCCATGGCCATCGCGGGCACCGGAACCGGCACCCTGGACCCCGACGCTCCCTAGCTCAAGTACAAGCCCCGACCGAAGCCAAGCACCGAAGCCAAGCACCGAAGCCAAGCACCGAAGCCAAGCACCGAAGCCAAGTAACTATCAGCGCACCCGCCGCCCGCCCCGCGGCCGGTACAGCCGCCCGTGCACCAGCGTCACGATCGTCAGCAGCCGTCGCATGTCCCGGTCCGTCCGGCCGAACGACATCACGTGGATCAGCGGCCGCATTCGCTGCCTGGTGATCGCCTTGGGCCTGGCGAACTCCCGCAGCCCGTCCGCGCCGTGAATCCGCCCGAACCCCGATTCCCCCACGCCGCCGAACGGCAGTGCTGGCACAGTCGCGAACCCGATCACCGAGTTGATCGAGGTCATCCCGGTCCGCAGCGACCGCGCGGCCGCAACCGCCGCCGAACGATCTTTGGCGAACACGGCCGACCCGAGCCCATACCGCCCCGCGTTGGCGAACGACACCGCCTCCGCCAGGTTGACCACGGATGTCACCGTCACGGTCGGCCCGAACGTCTCTTCCGTCACGGCCGCGCTGTGCTCCGGCACGTCGGTGAGCACCACCGGCCGCACGTACGGCGGGGCCACCGAGTCCGCGCCGCCCACCACGGACCGTCCGCCCCGCGCCAGCGCGTCCAGCACGTGCTTGGCCACGATCTCGGCCTGCTCGGGCGCGGTCATCGGCCCGTAGGACGCGCCGTCGTCGAAGCCTGGCCGCAGCCCCTCAACCCGCTGCGTCAGCCGCTCCAGGAACGTGTGGTACACCGGGCTGGCCACGTAGACGCGCTCGACCCCGACGCAGGTCTGCCCCGCGTTGGACATCGCCCCCCACGCGGCGGCGTCCGCGGCCGCGTCGAGGTCCGCGTCCGCGCCGACGAGAAGGGCATCCTTGCCGCCGCACTCGGCGACGACCGGGGTGAGGGTGTCCGCGGCCGCGGCCATCACCTTCCGCGCGGTCTGCGCCGACCCGGTGAAGGCGATCTTGTTCACGCCGCTGCGCACCAGTGCCTCGCCGGTCGCGCCCTCCCCGGTGACGAGCTGCAGCACCGGCATCATGTCCGAAGGGGCTGAAGGGGCTGAAGGGGCTGCAGGGGTCGAAGAGGCTGAAGGGGCGCAGAAGATGCCCAGCGCCTCGCCGAACGACCGCACCAGCCAGTTCCCGGTGGCCGGGGTCAGCTCGGACGGCTTGAACACCACGGCGTTGCCGGCGGCCAGCGCGTAGGCGATCGAGCCCACCGGGGTGAACACCGGGTAGTTCCACGGCCCGATCACGCCGACCACGCCGAGCGGCTGGTACTCCACCGTGGAGGCCAGGTTGATGGCCGCGATCCCGCTGCGCACCCGGCGCGGCCGCAGCACCCGCCTGGCGTGCCTGGCGGCCCAGTCGATGTGCAGCACGGCGAGGACGATCTCCAACTTCGCGTCGTCCAGCGGCTTGCCGGTCTCCTCGTGCACGAGCTGGGCGAGCCGTCCGGAGTACCTGACCATGTGCGACTTCCACGCCAGCAGCCGGATCCGCCGCCCGTCCCAGCCGAGCCCGGCCCACCACGCGGCCGCCTCGCGCGCGCTGGCCACGGCGGCTTCGACCTCACGGTGCCCGTGCACGGGGAAGGTGGCCAGTACCTCGCCGGTCGCCGGGTTGACTGTCTCAAGCATCGGTGACCAGTAAAGCACCGCCCGCCGGCCCAAGGCTACGCTGGTGCCAAACCCAATGAGGGGACCCGCTTGCCGCCACGCCCGTACGTGCTCCTGTCCTGCGCCGCCTCGGCGGACGGCTACCTGGACGACGCGAGCCCGCGCCGCCTGATCTTGTCCGGACCAGCGGATCTTGCCCGCGTGGATGAGGTCCGCGCGGGCTGCGACGCCATCCTCGTCGGCGCCGAGACGATCAGGCGCGACAACCCGCGGCTCCTCATCCGCGACCCGAGCCTGCAAGCCGCCCGCGCCGCCCGCGGCAAGCCCCCGCACCCCGCCAGGGTCACCCTTAGCGCCACCGGCGACCTCGACCCCGAGTCGCGCTTCTTCGCCCCCGGCGCCCCCCGCCTCGTATACTGCGCCACCCCCGCCGTGGCCAAGGCCCGCGCCCGTCTGGGGGACGCCGCCGTACTAATCGACGCAGGTGACCCGCTCTCCCTAGATTTCCTTCTCAAGGATTTGGCCGAACGAGCGGTGGCTCGACTCCTGGCAGAAGGTGGCGCCAGCGTGCTGGCCCAGTTCCTGGCGGCAGACCTAGCCGACGAACTGCATCTTGCCGTAGCCCCCTTCTTCGTAGCCGATCCCCGCGCTCCCAGGCTCAACCTGCCAACTCCCGCAGCCGAGCCCGTCCCCGCAGCCGAGCCCGTCCCCGCAGCCGAGCGTCCTACCGCGACGACACACGATCCCAATTTCCCTTCCAACCCCAATGGTCACACGAGCCCCATGACGCTCGCTGAGATTCGCCGGCTCGACAGCGTGGTTCTGCTGCGGTACCTGCTCGGCCCCGGCGGCCCTGATCAGCGGTTCCTCCGCTGGGCGATCGAGCTGTCCAGGCAGAGCCCGCCGTCGCAGACCGCGTTCTCGGTCGGCGCGGTCATCGTCGCCGCGGACGGCGAGGTGCTGGCCACCGGGTTCTCCCGCGAGCAGCAGGACCACGATCACGCCGAGGAGGTCGCCCTCCGCAAGCTGGCACAGGGCAAGCTGGCACAGGGCAAGCTCGGCCCCGACCCCCGGCTGCGCGGCGCGACCATCTACAGCTCGCTCGTTCCCTGCGGCGCCCGCGCCTCGCGCCCGGTGACCTGCGTGCAGCACATCGTCGCGGCGGGCATCCCCCGGGTCGTCTTCGCCTGGCGCGAGCCCCGCCTGTTCACCGACGGCGAGGGCGCGGAACAACTCCGCGCGGCCGGCCTGACCGTCACGGAGCTGCCCCAACTCGCCGACCGCGCCAGGTCGATAAACGCGCACCTGATCCAAGAAACCCCGGAAACCCCTCGGTGACCAGGTAATGGCGTGATCACACCGGAACTGCGCCGCACCAGGGTCGCGGTGCTGGCCTACTTCTTCGTGCTCGGCGCCGGCGGGGCGGCCTGGGCAGCCCGCCTGCCCGCGATCAAGGCGTCGCTGCACCTGTCCGACGTGCGCGCCAGCGGCCTGCTGGCCGGCCTCGGCCTGGCGGCCGGCCTGCTGATCGGCACCCCGGCCACGGCCATCGCCGGCTTCGCGCTGCTCGGCGCGGGCCTGGCGGGCATCTTCCCGCAGATCGTCTCCGCGGCGGTCCGGCTGGATCCGGCCCGATCCGGCCGCAACATCGGCCGGATCGCCGCGATCGCCTACAGCGGCCTGCTCGGCGGCCCGGTCGTGATCGGCGCCGCCGCCTCCGGCATAGGCCTCCGCGATGCCCTCCTGATCCCCGCCGTCCTGGCCGCCGGCGTAGGCGTAGCGGCGAACGTAATGAGCCCCTCCCGAAACCGACCAGCGGCCTGGCGCCCGCCTGCCGCGTCCTTATTCAAGGACTACCTCGGGGCCTCCCGCAGGTCAGAACAGGGTGTTCTCGGGTTCGATGCCGCGCATGGCGTGGTAGTCCAGCGTCACGCAGCGGATGCCGCGGTCGGTGGCAAGCACCCGGGCCTGCGGCCTGATCTCCTGGGCGGCGAAGATGCCGTGCACCGGGGCGAGCAGCGGGTCCCTGTTCAGCAGCTCGAGATATCTCGTGAGCTGCTCCACGCCGTCGATCTCGCCGCGCCTTTTGATCTCGACCGCGACGCTTTCCCCGGCCGCGTCCCGGCACATCAGGTCGACCGGGCCGATCGGGGTGGGGTACTCGCGCCGGACCAGCCGCCAGCCGTCGCCGAGCAGGTCGAGCTGGACGGCGAGCAGTTCCTGCAGGTGGGCTTCCACGCCGTCCTTGACCAGGCCGGGGTCGACGCCGAGGTCGATGGACGTGTCGCTGATCACCTCGGTGATCGTGATCTGGAGCGTCTCGCCGGACTTGCCGGTCACCGACCAAAGTGCAGGCGTACCGGGCTCCTCGGTGAGCCTGCACGGCGGCGACATCCAGTTGAGCGGCTTGTACGAGCCGCCGTCGCTGTGCACGAGCACCGAGCCGTCGGCCTTCACGATGAGCAGGCGCAGGGCGGAGGGGAGATGGGCGGTGAGCCTGCCGACGTAGTCGACGCTGCACCTCGCGATGACAAGCCGCACGTCCGGTAACTCTACTTGCCGGCAGGCGGATCGGGACCCTGACTGGCGTACCGGCGGGTCGGACCCGGGCTGGCGTACCGGCGGACCGGCGCCCTGACTGACATACAGTGGGCAGGCGTGAGCCCGCGCCGGATCCGCCGTGAGCGCTCCGGCCCCCCGCCTCGGCCGCCCGGGCCCGAGCGCGTCGAATCCTGGCCGGACGGGGACTGGGTGGTCCGCCGGGTGCCGGGCGCCGCCACCGGCAAGGCGTACCGTTGTCCGGGGTGCGATCAGGAGATCGTGCCAGGCACGCCGCACGTCGTGGCCTGGCCCGCGGACGGGATCAACGTCGGCATCGAGGAGCGCAGGCACTGGCACACGGCGTGCTGGCAGCACCGGCTGCGGCGCGGACCGCGCGGGCGCAGGAGAGGAGACCCGTGAGCGAGATCAGGGCCGCCACCGTGCTGCCCGCCAAGCGGACCCCGGTCACCCTGCTGACGTCCGACGGGCTGCACCTGGTCGGGGAGCTTGCGGTGCCGGCCGACGGCGAACCCGTCGGCACGCTGATCTGCCTGCATCCGCTGCCCACCCAGGGCGGCATGATGGACAGTCACATTCTCCGCAAGGCGTCCTTCCGGCTGCCGGCGCTGGCCCGGCTGGCGGTGCTGCGGTTCAACACCCGCGGCGCATCCTCCGAGCAGGGCACCAGCGAGGGGACGTTCTCCGGCGGGGAGGGGGAGCGGTACGACGTGGCCGCCGCGGTCCGCTACGCGGCCGACGCCGGCCTGCCGGGCCGGTGGCTGCTCGGCTGGTCGTTCGGCACCGAGCTTGCGCTGAAGTGGGGCCTGGACGACCCGGCGGCCATCGAGGGCGCGATCCTGCTGTCGCCCGCCCTGCACCGGGCCGGCGACGCCGACCTTGACCGGTGGGCGTCGTCGGGCAAGCCGCTGACCGTCCTGGTTCCCGAGCTCGACGACTACCTGCGCCCCGACGAGGCGCGGCGGCGGTTCGCGCGGGTGCCGTCGGCCGACGTGATCGCCGTCGACCGCGCCAAGCACCTGTGGGTCGGTGAGCCCTACGTGCGCATCGTGCTGAACGAGATCGTCCGCCGGGTCAACCCGGCCGCGCTGGTCCCGCCTACGATGACGCTACCGACACAGTATGGCTTATGAATGTTTCGTGTTATTCAGATACATGCTGTGGCTCTCGCCGTACCTTACGGGCACCGGCCGCTCGCACGGGCTCAACCGGCCCGTACTCGCAGACCGGTACTGAATAACACTCACTGGGAGGAACCGTGACCGCGTTTGACCTGACCGGGAAGAAGGCGTTCGTCACCGGCGCATCCCGCGGCATCGGCCGGGTGATCGCGGTCGCGCTCGCCGCCGCGGGCGCGGACGTGGCCATAGCGGCGCGCAGCCAGGACGGCCTAGCGCAGACCGCGCGCGAGGTGACCGCGCTCGGCCGCAAGGCCTTCGTCTTCCCGCTCGACGTGACCCGGCAGGAGGACGTCGCCGCCGCGGTCACCGAGGCGATCAAGATGCTCGGCCACCTGGACATCGTGTTCAACAACGCCGGCGGCTCGAACTTCATGGTGCCGTTCCTCGACATGCGCATCTCCGGCTGGGAGAAGGTACTGCGGCTCAACCTGGACTCGACGGTCTACGTCTGCCAGGCGGCCGGCCCGCACCTGCGCGAGCGCGGCAGCGGCTGCGTGATCAACGTCGCCTCGGTGGCGGGCCTGGCCGCGGCGCCCGGCCTGGTCCCGTACGGCGCCGCCAAGGCCGCGGTCGTCTCGCTGACCCGGACGCTCGCGGTCGAGTGGGCGCCGCTCGGGATCCGGGTCAACGCGCTGTGCCCGGGGTGGACTGCCACCGACCTGAACAAGAACCTGTGGGACGGGCCCGACGGCGGCCAGGCCACGGTGGCCAACGTGCCGATGCGCCGCTGGGCCATGCCCGGGGAGATGGCGGGCCCCGCCGTGTTCCTGGCCAGCGACGCGTCGTCCTACATGACCGGCCAGGTCCTCGTGGTAGACGGCGGCCAGCTGGCCAGCGCCTGATCTGCCCGTCACGACCACCACCAGGCGGGCGCGGCTGATACAGCTCAGCGCGGAGACGCAGACAAACGGACGGGTTACTCCGGGGCGAGCCAGAGCACGCCGAGCGGCGGGAGGGAGAGCGTGGCCGAGGCGGGCCTGCCGTGCCAGGGCTCGGGCACGGCCTCGACCCCGCCCAGGTTGCCGACGCCGCTGCCGCCGTAGATCTCGGCGTCGGTGTTGAGTACTTCCCGCCAGCGGCCCGCCCGGGGCAGGCCGACCCGGTACTTCAGGTGCGGCGACGCGGAGAAGTTGGCGATGCAGGCGATGGTGCCGGCCTCCGCGGACGCCGCGCCGGGCGAGGCACCAGCCGAGGCGAAGCGCAGGAAGGACAGCACGTTGCCCTGGGCGTCGTTGGCGTCGATCCAGCCGAACCCCTCAGGCTCGCTGTCCAGCTGCCACAGCGCGGGCGTGCCGCGGTAGATCGCGTTCAGGTCCTTCGACAGCCGCTGCACGCCGCGGTGCACGCCGTACTCAAGCACCCACCAGTCCAGCCCGTTATCCGCCGACCACTCGCTGACCTGGCCGAACTCCGATCCCATGAACAGCAGCTGCTTGCCGGGATGAGCCCACATGTAGCCGAGCAGGCTGCGCAGGCTGGCGAACCTGCGCCACTCGTCGCCGGGCATCTTGCCGACGAGCGAGCCCTTCCCGTGCACCACCTCGTCGTGTGACAGCGGCAGGATGAAGTTCTCCGAGAACGCGTAGACCAGCGAAAACGTCATCTCGTTGTGGTGGTACTGCCGGTAGACCGGGTCGTGGCTCAGGTAGTTGAGCGTGTCGTGCATCCAGCCCATGTTCCACTTGAAGCCGAACCCGAGCCCGCCCAGGTGCACCGGCCTGCTGACCCCCGGCCAGGCGGTGGACTCCTCCGCGGCCGTCACGATGCCGGGCACCCGCTTGTAGCAGGTGGCGTTGACCTCCTGCAGGAACGAGACGGCGTCCAGGTTCTCCCTGCCGCCGTACTGGTTCGGCGTCCACTCGCCGTCCTTGCGCGAGTAGTCCAGGTACAGCATGGACGCGACGGCGTCCACGCGCAGCCCGTCGACGTGGAACTCCTCCAGCCAGTAGACGGCGTTGGCGACGAGGAAGTTGCGCACCTCGGTGCGGCCGAAGTCGAAGACGAGCGTGCCCCAGTCGGGCTGCTCGCCGCGCCTGGGGTCCGCGTTCTCGTACAGCGGGGTGCCGTCGAACCGCGCGAGCGCCCACTCGTCCCTGGGGAAGTGCGCGGGCACCCAGTCGAGCAGCACGCCGATGCCGGCCTGGTGCAGCGCGTCGACCAGGTGGCGGAAGTCGTCCGGGCTGCCGAACCGCGATGTGGGCGCGTAGTACGAGGTGACCTGGTAGCCCCACGAGCCGCCGAACGGGTGCTCGGCGACCGGCAGGAACTCCACGTGCGTAAAGCCCAGGTCGACCACGTACTCGACCAGCTGGACCGCCAGCTCCTGGTAGGAGAGCCCCGGCCGCCACGAGCCCAGGTGCACCTCGTAGATGCTCATCGGCTCGCGGACCGCTACCTTCGAGGCCCGCGCGGCCAGCCAGGACTCGTCCTCCCAGGCGTACCGCGAGGTATACACCACCGACGCGGTGGCGGGCGGCTTCTCGGTCGCGGCCGCGAGCGGGTCGGCCTTCTCCCGCCAGGTGCCGTCCGGGCCGCAGATCGCGTACTTGTACCTGGCGCCGTCGCCCACGCCGGGGATGAACAGTTCCCAGACGCCGGACCCGCCGAGCGAGCGCATCGGGTGCGCGCGGCCGTCCCAGTAGTTGAAGTCGCCGGTGACCCGGACGCCGCGGGCGTTCGGCGCCCAGACGGCGAACGAGGTCCCCGTGGCCTGGCCGTACTCCCTGACGTGCGCGCCGAGCACCCGCCACAGCTCCTCGTGCCTGCCCTCGGCGATCAGGTGCAGGTCGAACTCGCCGAGCGTGGGCAGGTATCGGTACGGGTCATCGGCCAGGATCTCGCCCTCGTGCGCGCCGGAGTAGGACGTGGCGAGCCGGTAGTCCGGCACCTTCTCCTCCGGCAGCGTGACGGTGAAGATGCCCTGGTGCAGGTGCGTCATGGGCACCCTGCGGCCGTCATCGAGCACCAGCGTGACCGACTTGGCCATCGGGCGCAGCGCCCGCACCGTGACCCCGTCGGGCCCGGGATGGGCGCCGAGCACGGAGTGCGGGTCGTGGTGCTGTCCGGCGGCTACCCGGTCGATCTCACCCAGGCTGATTTCGTTATCTGGCATGACCTACCACTCGGCGAGGGAATCCAGCGGGATGGACAGCCAGGAAGGCCGGTTCCTGGCTTCGTAAATGACCTCGTAGACGGCCTTGTCCAGGACCAGCGCCCGGAGCAGCACCGAGTTCTGTTCCGGGTCGATGCCGCCGGCCGCGGCATAGCCCGCGCAGAACGCGTCGCTGTTGCGCTTGACCCAGTCCGTGGCCGCCGCGGCGAGGCTGTCTCGTTCCGGATGGGAGAGTAGCTGGTGCCTGGCCGCGTATTCAAACGAGCGGAGCATGCCCGCCACGTCCCGCAGCGGCGAGGAGCGGGCCCGGCGCTGCGCGAGCGGGCTGGCGGGCTCGCCCTCGAAGTCCAGCACGATCCAGCCGGTCCGGGTCCGCATCACCTGGCCCAGGTGGTAGTCGCCGTGCACCCGCTGGGCGGGCACCGGGTCGAGGATCTTGGCCAGGTTGGAGTAGGCGGTGCCGATCATGTCCGCGTGCCTGCCGAGCTCGGGAACCGCGGCGATCGCCATGTCCAGCCGCCGGTACATCTGCTCGGCAACCTCGCGCAGCGCCTCGGGCTCGAGCTCGGAGAGCCCGAACGCGTCGGCCAGGTCCGCGTGCACCCGCGCGGTGGCCACGCCGAGCCGCTCGGCCTCGCCGGCGAAGTCGCCGCCGGCCTGCGCCGCGGGCGCCCAGCGGGAGGCAGAGCGCGTGGCGTACAGGTCGCGCACGCTGGTCGCGGCCAGCGCCCAGCCGTCGGAGGCGGCGCGCAGGTAGCGGGACATGATCGCGAGCACGGTCGCCGCGCCGTCGATCCTCGTCTCGGCCCAGCCGTAGGGCTCCGCCACGTGGGTGGAGCCGAGGTCGGCAAGCGCCGAGGCCACCTCGAGGTCCGGGTTGGGCCCCGGCGCGACCCTGCGGAACACCTTGAAGATGGCGGCCTCGCCGAACACCAGGCTGGTGTTGCTCTGCTCGCCGGTGAGCACCAGGCTGTCCAGGCCGCCCTCGGAGCCGTCTGACCCCTCGGCGGCAGGGTCGGCCCAGCCGAAGTCGGCGCCGGGCACCCGGCAGAAGCGCAGCGTGCCGACGGTCCGGTCGGCCACGATCGCGTCGAGCAGCGTCCTGGTCAGGTCGCTGTCGTGCAGCGCGTCGTAGATCTGCAGGCCGTCGTTCACCCCGATGCGCACGTGCCGCAGCCGGGCGGGCAGCCGGGCGCGCATGCCGACGAAGAGCTGGTAGCAGTCGGACGTGGCGCCATGCGACACGGTGACGATCAGGTGCCGCAGGCCGGGGTCGCCTGGCACCACCACGGTGTCCGCCACGACAGCAAGATCATGGACGGTTCGCCCCTTGCCCGCGAACCATCGCTGCTTGACCAGCCACGTCGCCAGTACGTCTTCGAAAGTCATACCCTGGCCTACCCCATCCCCCTCGTCGGACTCGGCAAACACGCCCGGGCGGGTTGCATAGCAGATATTTCAGGACATCGACCACGCTGTCCAGTGCGGGGAGGGGTAAACCCGCGGTCAGGAAAAACGCTACGGGGAACCCGGCCGCGCGGGCCGTTCCGCGGCGGACCGCTCGTCCCTGGCGGCGGGCAGCTGGAACCAGTAGAACCCGTGGCCGGGCAGCGTCAGCAGGTACGAAAGCTCGCCGATCCTGGGGAAGACCACGCCGCCCACGCACTCCACCGGCGAGACGCCGATGAACCTGCGCAGGTCTAGCTCGACCGGCTGCGGGAACCTGGACAGGTTGTTGACGCACAGGATGCGGTCCGAGCCGTCGCTGTCCGGGTCCTCGGAAGAAGGCAGCCGGACGAACGCGAGCACGCTGGGGTTGGAGGAGGTCAGCTCCTCGTACCTGCCGTGCCCGAAGACCGGGTGCCGCTTGCGGATCTCGATCATCCGCCTGGTCCAGTGCAGGAACGAGGCCGGGTTGCGCTGCTGGGCCTCTACGTTCAGCGCCTGGTAGCCGTAGATCGCGTCCATGATCGGCGGCAGGTACAGCCGCTGCGGGTCGGTCCGGGAGAAGCCGCCGTTGCGGTCCGGCGTCCACTGCATCGGGGTCCGCACGCCGTCCCTGTCGCCCAGCCAGATGTTGTCGCCCATGCCGATCTCGTCGCCGTAGTACAGCACCGGCGAGCCGGGCAGCGACAGCAGCAGCGCGGTGAACAGCTCAAGCTGGTTGCGGTCGCCGTCGAGCAGCGGCGCCAGCCGCCGCCGGATCCCGATGTTCGCCTTCATCCTGGGATCCTTGGCGTACTCGGCGTACATGTAGTCGCGCTCGTCGTCGGTGACCATCTCAAGCGTCAGCTCGTCGTGGTTGCGCAGGAAGATCCCCCACTGGCAGCCGGCCGGTATCGGCGGGGTCTGGGCCAGGATTTCCGAGATCGGGTAGCGCTGCTCACGCCGCACGGCCATGAAGATGCGCGGCATCAGCGGGAAGTGGAACGCCATGTGGCACTCGTCCCCGCCGACGTCCGGGTCGCCGAAGTACTCGATCACGTCGGCGGGCCACTGGTTCGCCTCGGCGAGCAGCACCCGGTCCGGGTAGAGCTTGTCAACCTCGGCCCGGACCCGCTTCAGGTACTCGTGGGTCTCCTTGAGGTTCTCGCAGTTGGTGCCCTCGCGCTCGTACAGGTACGGCACCGCGTCCAGCCGGAACCCGTCGATGCCGAGGTCCAGCCAGAACCGCAGCACCTCGATCATCGCGTCCTGGACCCTCGGGTTCTCGAAGTTGAGGTCCGGCTGGTGGGTGAAGAACCTGTGCCAGTAGTACTGGCCGCGGACCGGGTCGAAGGTCCAGTTGGACTGCTCGGTGTCGACGAAGATGACCCGGGCTCCGGAGTACGTGTCGTCGGTGTCCGACCACACGTAGAAGTCGCCGAACGGCCCGTCGGGCTCCGAGCGCGACGCCTGGAACCACGGGTGCTGATCGGACGTATGGTTCATCACCAGGTCGGCGATGACCCGGATGCCCCGCTTGTGCGCCTCGTCGACCAGCGTGACGAAGTCCCCGATGTTGCCGTACTCGGGCAGCACGGCCATGAAGTCGGCGATGTCGTAGCCGCCGTCGCGCAGCGGTGAGGAGTAGATCGGCAGCAGCCAGATGCAGTCGATGCCGAGCCACTCCAGGTAGTCCAGCCGGGAGATCAGCCCGCGCAGGTCGCCGGTGCCGTCGCCGGTGGAGTCCTGGAAGCCGCGGATGAGCACCTCGTAGAACACCGCGCGCTTGTACCACTCAGGATCATGGCCGAAGGAGAACGATTCTGTGATCGCCTCGTGATGTTCTGTCACTGCCGGAACTCCCAGGTCGTGCCGGGTCTAGCCAGTCTGCGTAATGGTGAAGATGTGGGCGGGCCGTATCGCCGGGTCAAGGCGCACGTAGCTGGCGGGCCCCCACCGATAGGACTCGCCGCTGAGCTCGTCCGTCGCGATGAAGTCGCCGTCCAGCCCGAGTGCGGGCATGTCCAGCCAGACCGTCGCCTCCCTGGCCTGGTAAGGGTCCAGGTTGACGACCACCAGTACGGTGTCACCCCCCTGCTTTCCCGGGATCTTATCGACCCGCTTGGAAAAACACATCAGCTCTGGCTGGTCGACATGATGGAAGCGCAGATTTCGCAGCCAGTGCAGGGCCGGGTGCGCCCTGCGGATCCGGTTCAGATCGGTGATGAAATCGGCGATGCCGATGCCGTCGCGGGCGGCGGCGGCCCAGTCGCGGGGCCTGTACTGGTACTTCTCCGCATCCATGTACTCCTCGCTGCCCGGCCTCAGCGGTACGTTCTCGCCCAGCTCATATCCAGCGTAGATGCCCCAGGTCGGCGAGAGCATGGAGGCCAGCACTGCCCGGATCCTGAACGCGGCGATGCCGCCGTGCTGCAGGTAGGCGTGCAGGATGTCCGGGGTGTTGGCGAAGAAGTTGGGCCGCATGTACGCGGCCGCGTCGCCGGACAGCTCGCGCAGGTACTCGGTCAGCTCCCAGACGCCGTTCCGCCAGGTGAAGTACGTGTAGGACTGGTGGAAGCCGATCTTTGCCAGGGTGTGCATCATGGCCGGCCTGGTGAACGCCTCGGCGAGGAACAGCACGTCGGGGTCGGCCGAGCGGACCTCGGCGAGCAGCCGCTCCCAGAACCGCAGCGGCTTGGTGTGCGGGTTGTCCACCCGGAAGATCCGCACCCCGTGGTCCATCCACAGCCGGACCACCCGCAGTACCTCCGCGTAGATGCCCTCCGGGTCGTTGTCGAAGTTGAGCGGGTAGATGTCCTGGTACTTCTTCGGCGGGTTCTCGGCGTAGGCGATGGACCCGTCCGCCCTGGTGGTGAACCACTCCGGGTGCTCCTTCACCCACGGGTGATCCGGCGAGGCCTGCAGCGCCAGGTCGATCGCGACCTCCATGCCCAGCTGGCGAGCGCGGCCGGTGAATGCGTCGAAATCCTCGAACGTGCCCAGGTCCGGGTGCAGCGAGTCGTGCCCGCCGTCCGGCGAGCCGATCGCCCACGGCGAGCCGGGGTCGCCGTCGCCTGGCGACAGCGTATTGTTCGGGCCCTTCCGGAACGCGGTGCCGATCGGGTGCACCGGCGGCAGGTAGACCACGTCGAATTCCATCGCGGCGACCGCGTCGAGCCGGTCGGCCGCGGTCCGCAGCGTGCCGGAGACCGGCGGCCCGCCGCCGGCCGGATCGAGCACCGCGCCCTCGGATCGCGGGAACAGCTCATACCACGACCCGTACAGCGCCCGCTGCCTGTCCACGAACACGGTCAGCGGGCGTGACCTGGTCACCAGGTCGCGCAGCGGCCAGGTGGCGAGCACCTCGGCCACGAGCGGGTCCTCGGCGGCGGCGAGCCTGTCCCACGGCGCGAACGCGCGGTCGCGCATCCGCGCGGCTACGCCGCGCAGCGCGGTGCGGGCCGCCGCCTGGCGGCTGCCCCCCGGCGGCTGCGGGATCCGCCGCGCGGCGCGCTCGAGCAGCAGCGCGCCCTCGGTCAGCATCAGCTCCACGTCCTGGCCGGCCGGGATCTTGATCTCGGCGTCATGGTGCCAGCTCGCGATCGGGTCGGCCCACGCCTCGACGTGGAACCGCCACAGGCCCTCGCCGGTCACGGTCACGTCCGCGCCGTACCTGTCGGTGCCCGGCGCAAGCTCGCGCATGCGGGTAAGCGGCCCCGCCCGGCGCGCGGGATCACGCAGCACCGCGGCGGCGCCGATCAGGCCGTGGCCCTCACGGAAGACCGTGGCGCTGACACCGAAGCTCTCGCCGGTCACCGCCCTGGCCGGGCGGCGCCCGCAGTCCACCGCGGGCTCGACATCCAGGATCGGGATTCGTCCAATCACGCCAGTCACGCTACCGAGCCACGGGCATTTGATGCCAGAGTGGGCCGGCTCTGATGGAACGCTCCGCTCCCGCCCCGCCCCCGGCCCGGGAAACGTCCCGCTCGCGCCCCGATCTATATCCCGAGACCGGCCAGCCTCGCCCCGCTCCCGGTGCCCCCGCCGGACCCGTCCCCGCTCCGGGAAACGTCCCGCTCGCGCCCCCCGGGCGGCAGAGCGTGGCCGGGGCTGTTACCACTGATCGTTAGGTATAAAATGAATTGTTTTTCACCACTTTAGCCGCGGGTAAACAAGTCGTTGTCAGCGATTTGGTTCAGTCTCGTGGCGCGGACCAAATAGGGTTCGGGCCGTGAGAGCCATTCGCCGATTCACCGTCCGCGTCGCCCTGCCCGAGCCGCTGGCTCCGCTGTACGGGCTGATGCTAAACCTGCGCTGGTCCTGGCACGCGCCGACGGCCGAGCTCTTCGAGTGGATCGACCCTGCCGCCTGGCAGGCCGCGGCCGGCGACCCGATCGCCATGCTCAGCGCGCTGCCCCCGGACCGGGTTGCCGCGCTCGCCGCGGACGGGGAGTTCCTCGACCGGCTGCGTGCGGCCGACGCTGACCTGCGCCAGTACATGACCGAACCGCGCTGGTACGCGACGTCAGGCCCGGGCGAGGCGGCGCCCGCCGCGATCGCCTACTTTTCCCCCGAGTACGGCATCACCGCCGCGCTGCCGCAGTACTCCGGCGGCCTCGGCATCCTGGCCGGGGATCACCTGAAGTCGGCGAGCGACCTCGGCGCGCCGCTGATCGGTGTCGGGCTGCTGTACCGGCACGGGTACTTCACCCAGTCGCTGTCAGCCGACGGCTGGCAGGCCGAGCGCTACCCGGCGGGCGACCCGAACGGGCTGCCGCTGGAGCTGCAGCGCGACGCCGACGGCGCCGCCGTGCACGTGTCCGTCGGCCTGCCAGGGGGCAGGCAACTGACCGCGCAGGTCTGGGTGGCCCAGGTGGGGCGGATCCCGCTACTGCTGCTCGATACCTATGTGGAGCAGAACGAGGCCGACCTGCACGAGGTCACCGACCGGCTGTACGGCGGCGGCAGTGAGCACAGGCTCCGCCAGGAACTGCTGCTCGGCATCGGCGGCATGCGGGCGGTGCGCGCGTTCTGCGCGCTGACCGGGCACCCGGAGCCCGAGGTGTTCCACACCAACGAGGGCCACGCCGGGTTCCTCGGCCTGGAGCGGATCCGCGAGTACGCCGAGCAGGGTCTGAGCTTCGACGAGGCGATCGAGGTCTGCCGGGCCGGCACGGTGTTCACCACGCACACCCCGGTGCCGGCCGGCATCGACAGGTTCGACCGCGACATGGTGGAGCAGCACTTCGGCGGCGACCCGCTGCTGCCTGTCGACCAGGTGCTCGCGCTCGGCGCGGAGACCTACCCGGGCGGCGATCCGGATAAGTTCAACATGGCCGTGATGGGCATGCGGCTCGCCCAGCGGGTCAACGGCGTCTCGCTCCTGCACGGCCAGGTGAGCAGGGAGATGTTCGCGGGCCTGTGGCCGGGCTTCGATACCACCGAGGTGCCCATCGGCTCGGTCACCAACGGCGTGCACACCCCGACCTGGGTGGCACCGGAGATCCTGGCTCTGCTGACCGGGGGGGACGACCCCCCCCAAACCCCCCCCGCTCCTGGGGGGGCTGCCCGCCCCCCCATAC
>JBOHCG010000056.1:0-21744 GCA_050698735.1 Streptosporangiaceae bacterium
GCCGAGCGGGTGGCCGGGGCGCTGCGGCACGGCACGGTCTGGATCAACGACTACCACCCGTACCTGCCACAGGCCGAGTGGGGCGGCTTCGGGCGTTCGGGCATCGGCCGCGAGCTGGGACCGTCAGGCCTGGAGGAATACCAGGAGCGCAAGCACATCTACCACAACACAAGCCCGGCGCCGGCCCGCTGGTTCTCCGGCTGAGCTTTGCTGCCTGGTGTGCCTGGGGCGAACACGGGCCTGCTCCGGTCCGGCTGCTTCGGCGCGTGTGGTAGGCATTTGGCATGGTCGAACTCATTCCGCGCACGGTCATCTTCGGCAACCCGGAGCGGGTCGCCCCGCACATCTCGCCTGACGGCACGCGACTGGCCTGGATAGCGCCGCACGAGGGAGTCCTCAACGTCTGGGTGGCGCCCATCGGGGCGTTCGGGGTGGACTGGGACTCCGCCACCGTCGTCACCGCGGACACCGACCGCGGCATCCGGGTCTGCGCCTTCGCCAGGGACGACAGGCACCTGCTGTACCTCCAGGACACCGGCGGGGATGAGAACTGGCGGCTGTACGACGTCGACCTGGAGACCATGGCCCGGCGTGACCTGACGCCGTTCGACGGCATCCAGGCGCGGATCCTCGCCACCCGCAAGAGCCACCGCGACGAGGTGCTCGTCGGGATGAACCGGCAGAATTCGCAGCTGCACGACGTCTACCGGCTGGACCTGGTGACCGGCGAGCTGACCAAGCTGATCGACAACCCCGGCTACGCGGGCTGGCTCGCGGACGAGGACATGGTGGTCCGCGGCGCGCTCGCGCCGCACCCCGACGGCAGCTTCGACCTGCTCGTCCGCGACAGCGCGGACGCCGACTGGCGGACCCTCCTGACGCTCCCGCCGGATGACGTCGCGGCCAGCGACGTGCTGTCGTTCAGCGGCGACGGGACGTCCCTGCTGGCCATCAGCTCGATCGGCGTGGACACGGGCCGGCTGGTCAGGGTCGACCTGGCGACCGGCGACACGCAGGTGCTGTTCTCCGATCCCGAGGCGGACGTCGCGGGCGCGCTGCTGCATCCGGACACCCGGGATCCGCAGCTCGTCCTGGTGCTGAAGGACCGCACCGAGTATCACGTGCTCGACCCGGCGCTGGAGGCCGACCTGAAGGCGATCAGGGCGCTGCACCCCGGCGATCCGATGCTGGCCGGCCGCGACGAGGCCGACACGACCTGGCTGGTCGCCTTCACCGACGACGCCGGGCCGATCCAGTACTTTGCCTACGACAGGGCCAGCCGCACCGGCAGTTTCCTGTTTACCAGCAGGCCCGAGCTCGAGCGCTACGAGCTGGCCCGGATGGAGCCGTTCTCCTTCGCCGCGCGGGACGGGCTGACCGTGCACGGGTACGTCACGTTCCCCGTCGACGGCGGGCGCGCCGGGCTGCCGACGGTGCTCGACGTGCACGGCGGGCCGCAGGCCAGGGACACGTGGGGCTGGAGTCCGGAGGCGCAGTGGCTGGCGAACCGGGGTTACATGTGCGTCCAGGTGAACTACCGGGGCTCGACCGGCTACGGCAAGGCGTTCGTCTCGGCCGGCGACCGCGAGTGGGGCGCCAAGATGCACGACGACCTGCTGGACGCGGTCGACCACGTGGTGCAGCAGGGCTGGGCGGACAAGGACCGGGTGACGATCTACGGCGGTTCCTACGGCGGCTACGCGGCGCTGGTCGGCGCGGCCTTCACGCCGGACATGTTCCGCTGCGCGGTTGACATCGTCGGCCCGTCGAACCTGCAGACGCTGCTCGAGACGGTCCCGCCGTACTGGCAGCCGATGATCGCGCAGCTGTACAAGCGGGTCGGCAACCCGGAGACCGACAAGGAGTTCCTGTGGTCGCGCTCGCCGCTGTCCCGGGCGCGCGACATCCGCATCCCGCTGCTGATCGCCCAGGGCGCCAACGACCCGCGGGTCAAGCAGGCCGAGTCGGAGCAGATCGTGGCCGCGCTGGCCGACGCCGGGATCGACTACGAGTACATGCTCTTCCCTGACGAGGGCCACGGCTTCGCCAAGCCGGAGAACCGGCTGAAGTTCTACGCCGCCGCCGAGAAGTTCCTGGCCAAGTACATGGGCGGCCGCTTCGAGGAGTAGCCGGGCCGTTTCGGGTACTTATGGTTTATGTACCGGATGCCGGTGGCGCTGGCCGCGTTGGTCGCTGGCCTCTCGGCGCCTGACCACGGATGTCGGTGGCATCAGCGCCTCCCTCGCCGCCTCGCCGGCCGCGGTCCAGGCGGCGACCAGGGTCGGGGCGATCACGCTGCGGGTTCCAGGGTCCGCGTCCTACAAGGTCTCCGTGGACGCCCGCCTGGGCAAGGCCACGGTCAGCGTCCCGCAGAGTTCCTCGTCGCCGCACGCCATCACCGCTACCGCCGACGCCGGCACCGTGCTCATCGGGCCGCTTGCCTAGAGCATCGGGAGGTAGCGGCCGAGCTCGTATTCGGTGACCTGGCGGCGGTAGTCCTGCCATTCCTCGCGCTTGTTGCGCAGGAAGAAGTCGAAGACGTGCTCGCCCAGCGTCTCGGCGACAAGCTCGCTGTCCTGCATCGCCTTGATCGCCTGGTCGAGGTCCTGGGGCAGCGGGCGGATGCCGAGCGCGCGGCGCTCGGCCGAGGTCAGCGCCCACACGTCGTCCTCGGCGCCCGGCGGCAGCTCGTAGTCGCCCTCGATGCCCTTCAGGCCGGCCGCGAGGATCACCGCGAACGCCAGGTAGGGGTTGCAGGCGGCGTCCACGGAACGGAACTCGACCCGGGTCGAGTTTCCCTTCTGCGGCTTGTACATCGGCACCCGGACCAGGGCCGAACGGTTGTTGTGGCCCCAGCACACGTAGGCAGGGGCCTCGCCGCCGGCGCCCGCGGTGCGCTCCTCCGCGCCCCACAGCCGCTTGTAGGAGTTCACCCACTGGTTGCACACGGCGGTGATCTCCGGCGCGTGCTGCAGCAGCCCGGCGATGAACGCGCGGGCCGTCTTGGACAGCTGGAACTCCGCGCCGGCCTCGTAGAACGCGTTCCTGTCGCCCTCGAACAGCGACACGTGGGTGTGCATCCCCGAGCCGGGATGGTCGGTGAACGGCTTCGGCATGAACGTGGCGTAGACGCCCTGCTCGATCGCCACCTCCTTCATCACCAGCCGGAACGACATGATGTTGTCGGCCGTGGTCAGCGCGTCGGCGTAGCGCAGGTCGATCTCCTGCTGCCCGGGCGCGCCCTCGTGGTGGCTGTACTCCACCGAGATGCCCATCGATTCGAGCATCGTGATCGACGCCCGGCGGAAATCATGGGCGATGCTGTGCGGGGTGTGGTCGTAGTAGCCGCCGCTGTCGATCGGCTCCGGCCTCTCCCCCCGCTCCGGCTTCGTCTTCAGCAGGAAGAACTCGATCTCCGGGTGCGCATAGAAGGTGAACCCGAGCTCTGAGGCGCGGCTGAGGTTGCGCTTGAGCACCCAGCGCGGGTCCGCGTACGACGGCGACCCGTCGGGCAGCAGGATGTCGCAGAACATCCTGGCCACGCCCAGGTTCTCGCCGCGCCACGGGAGCAACTGGAACGTGCCGGGGTCCGGGTGCAGGACCATGTCGGCCTCGTAGACGCGGGCGAAGCCCTCGATCGCGGACCCGTCGAAGCCGATCCCGTCGGCGAAGGCGCCCTCGAGCTCGGCCGGCGCGACGGCGATCGACTTCAGCGTGCCGAGCACATCGGTGAACCAGAGCCGGACGAACCTGATGTCCCGCTCCTCCAGCGTGCGCAGCACGAATTCTTCCTGCCTGTCCACGGTTATCACCTTAGACGTTCCCCTAGTCCAGCAGCGCCCCGTGCGTCTGTAGACAGAGTGTGCCCGGCTAGTGTTTCCACGTGGTTACAGGAGCGGCTCCGCTACTGGCCGATGCGTCCGTCGATTCGCTCGCGCAGCAGGTCAGCGTGACCCATGTGGCGGGCGTACTCCTCGATCATCCCGAGCAGCACCTCGCGCAGCGACATCTGCCCGCCGCCACTGCCATGGCGATTGAGGGGGTCGTCGCCGGTGATGCCGAGACTGGGCGCCGCGGCAACGAACCGGGTGGGCTCGTCGCCCAAATGCCAGCGCCCTCGCTATGTGAACGGGCACCGCCACCTGAGGAGCGGGAATCAGGGCCTGCCGCCACCCGCCGCCGCAGACGCAGCGCCATCGGCACCCGACTGCCCGTTGGACGTCACGCTGGAGCCGGGCGAGGCCGGGAACGGCTGGTCGGCTATCAGCCTGGCCAGCCGGGATAGCGAGCGCTCAAGGTCCTGCGTGGTGACCACGTCGGCCAGCCCGAGGCGGACGGCGGCGAGTTCGCGGGCGAGGAACTCGGTGTCGGCCTGGGTCCGTGCCGCTACCTCCCTATCGCGTTCGATGCTGGCACGGTCCCGGTCATCCTGCCGGTTCTGCGCGAGCAGGATGAGCGGTGCCGCGTAGGCCGCCTGGGTCGAGAAGGCCAGGTTGAGCAGGATGAACGGGTACGGATCCCAATGCTGGACGAAGCCGATGCTGTTCAGCACGATCCACGCGACCACCAGCACCGTCTGCCAGAACAGGAAGCGCCCGGTGCCGAGGGTCCGCGCAATCGCCTCAGAGAAACGCCCGAACGCGTCGGCGTCGTATCGGGCGCCCATACGCGGGGTACCGCGCGGAACTGACAGATCGGCACGCTCGATTGGAAGGCGAAGGGACATCCGTGACATTTTTCAGCTTCCCTTCCGCCAGTCGGCGGGCAGCAGGTGATCCAGTACGTCGTCCACGGTAACCGCGCCGAGCAGGCGGCCGTCCTCGTCGCACACCGCCACGCTGACAAGGTTGTAGGCGGCGAGCCGGGCTGCCAGCTCGCGCTCGGGCATATCGGGCCGGACGAAGACGCTCCCCTCGACGCACTCGCCGACCTCGGTAGCGGGCGCCCGGCGCAGTAGCCGCTGGAATCCGACGTTGCCCAGGTAGCGGCCGGTCGGCGTCACCATGGGCGGCTCGCACACGTACACCTGCACCGCCGTGGTGACAGGCGTATCCCGGTCCCTGATGCGGGCCAGCACCTCGGCGACCGGCGTGTCCGGCGGGAAGATGAGGGGCTGGGAGGTCATCAGGCCGCCTGCCGTCGTCGCGTCGTAACGCAGCAGCCGCCGCAGGTCCGCGGCCTGAATGGCCTTCATCGCCGACAGCAGCCGTTCACGCTGTTCGGCCGGCATCTCGGCCAGCAGGTCCGCGGCGTCGTCTGGCTGCATCTCCTCCAGCACGTCGGCGCCGCGCTCAAGGCCGAGGCCGGCCAGCAGCCGGACCTGATCCTCTTCCGGCATCTCCTCCAGCAGGTCGGCCAGTTCCTCATCGTCCAGGGCGGCCGCGATCTGGCTGCGCCGGCTTTGCGGCAGGCCCTCGACGGCGGTGGCGAGATCGGCCGGCCTCAGCTCCCGCAGGCTGGCCAGCTCCTCGGCCCCGGGATCGGCCTGGAAGAACTCCGGGTACTTGTCCCAGGGCACGATTGCCGGGCCGCGATGTAGCAGGCCACGGCCGTGCGCTATGGCCAGCGCCGAGACCTGCCAGCCAACCCGCGTCTGTTCGGCAGGGCTGATGGCGACATCGATGACGGTTCCGGCCTCGGTGCGCCTGCCATACAGGTCGGAGGCGAGCATCTCTCCTGTCCTCCGGGTGAAGCGGTCCAAGTCAACGTTGCCGCCGCGAAGGTGCGCGCCGGCGACGGAGATCTCCGTGATCAGGCCGAGGTTGACGAAGATCCGGCGCCGCTGCAATAGCACTACCAGCCCGAGCGCGCGTGGCGGTTCGCTGTCGGCGGCGGGCAGGATCACGACGTCACGGATCCGGCCGATGAGTAGGTCCTCGCTGTCCAGCAGCGGACGGCCCTTCAGCCGGGAGGTGAATATCTGGGCGTCCACCACGGTCTGACACCTCCTTGCATGCGACCCGACCTGCATCATTATGGATTCAGCATGCCGGACTAAGTAGAGGGACTACCCCTACAGACATCGAGCAACCGGGCGGTGGGCAGGCCCGTCCCGATGTCGAGAAACTGGCGAATGCCCAGATCTGCGGCCAGGTAGTGCACGACGCTCGCGAGAAACAGCCGGACGCTTCGGGCGACCTGGACCATGACCGGCATGGTGGCGAGCACCTCTTCGGCGGCCTGCCGGTCGGCGGCGAAGTTGTCTTTGCCGGAATAATGGATATCAGTGCAGGTCACGGGTCCGCTTGATGAAGTAGAGTCAGGCAAAAGTCAGGAACACGAGATGCCGCACAGACCTAGGACAGGTCAGACGCTAACGAGCGTCCGCCTTGACCCGGTCGGCAAACCCACGCCACGCGCCTGGGCTGAACCGTAGGACCGGGCCGGTACTGTTCTGCTTGGTGTCGCGGACTAGTACGCGGTTGCCGTGGCCGGCTACCTCGACGCAGTTACCGCCGTTGTCAGAGAAGCTGGACTTGCGCCAGCGCGGGTCTATTGCTTCCATTGTTCGTTCGCCACTTCCATGATGAGGTCGCGAGACTGGGCACATGGCAACGCATCCCTTCGTACGCGCTCGAAGGTTACTGTCGCACGCCGCACCAGTGATCTTGTTTCGGTCGTATGCCCTTCTGGCACGGCGTCGGTGTGCAGCACGTCAGGGCTGCCGTCGCTGCTGGCGAGGTTGATGTCACCCGATAGTCCTGCATGCGCGCCGACGTTTGACGGCACGACGTGAAGGCTGACGTTCGGGCGATTCGCCAGGTCTGCCAGATGGGTCAGCTGATCATGCATGATCTCGGGTGAACCGATGAGCCGGCGCAGCACCATCTCATGGAGTACCGCGACCACCTCCGGGGGATCGACGCGGAGCAGTACCGACTGGCGTTCCATGGTCGCGGCGACAAGCTCCTCCGCGCGCTCCAGGTCCTTGCTGCCCGCCATGACTATGGCACGCCGGTAGTCCGCCGTTTCGAACAGCGCGGGCACGATGATGGGTGACCAGTATCGGAGCATGTGAGCTGCCCGCTCGGCTTCTAGCCAGTCCTCGAACCATGCCGGTATGGGCCCGTCCGCCTTGCGGGCTAGTGTCGCGAACCGCGAGAACAGCTCGTTGTCCAGGTTGCATGCCTCACACCATGCGGTCAGCATGTCGGGGGTGGGCACCCGGTCTCCGGTCTCGGCTTTGGTGATGACCGTCCGGTCGTAGCCGAGTTTGCCCGCTAGGGCATCCTGACTCGCGAAGCCAGCAGCCGCACGTGCGCGACGTAGCTCCTTGCCGAGAAAGGCGCGAGGGTCGCTCTCAGGATCGCGCTCAGCCATGTGACAAGCCTCCGGGGGGTACAGGTGGCTGATTGTGGCATGCCCGCTCGCCACGTAGTCAATTGTGCTCCCTAGCTGAGACGTTGGGAAACGAGATCGCCAACAGCCCAGGGGACACACCGATGCCAGCCGAGCCTACGCTCACCGAGCCGAAGCATCCGCTTCACGCCATGACGACATACGAGCTACGCGACTACCGCCGGCAGCTGGAGAGCGCCATCGCGTTCTTCGATCGGACGAACTCCGTACCGCCGGCCCGGGGTGTCCTGCAAGCCAGCCTAGACGCCGTGCTGGCCGAGCAGGACCAGCGCGCGAGGATCGCTCATGCATGAGCTGGGCCGCATTCACGATGTCAGCGGCCTGACTGCCGGCGAGCTTGAGCGCGCCAAGCGAGATCTCCAGGTCAGCCTGTCGCTGGCCTGGCCCGGTTCCCCGGTGCGGGAACCGATCCTCGCGGAGATGAGCGCCATCGACAGGGAGCTTGCCGGCCGGACGGGGACCACGGCCAGCGGGACACCGGACGGGACATCCAGGGGTCTTTGCGCTGGTACAGGGGATGTTGTCACGGGCGGGACACCCGACGGGCCGCTTGTCACCAGGAGGCGCCGGTGAGCTTACCGCCCCTGGGGCTGACGTGCGGGGGTGACCCAGGGGACGGGGGAGCATCTGTTGTCCTTGCCGCCGAGCCAGTAGTCGTAGATGCGCGCCGGGTGGGCCACGGTGGCGTCAAAGGTGACGGCACGCGGCGTGGACCCGTCGGGCGATGTCTGACCCTGCTCCGTCGTCGCCTCCCTCTGCGCGGCCGATATGTCTGGTTCATGGTACGCAGGGCGCCGCCGGCCCGTCGCGTCCCAGGTTGTCATGCGGCCTAGGCTGGAAAGCGTGGCAAGGCTGCGGATCGCGATGGCCCAGGTGAATGCGACGGTTGGGGACCTGGACGGAAACGCTGAGCTGATCGTGGAGTGGACGCGGCGGGCCGCGAGAAGCGGCGCCCGGGTCGTGGTGTTCCCCGAGATGATGCTCACCGGGTACCCGGTGGAGGACCTGGCGCTGCGGGCGTCGTTCGTGACGGCGTCCATCCGGACGCTGCATGAGGTGGCCGCGCGGCTGGGCGCCGAGGGGCTCGGCGAGGTGGCCGTAGTCGCCGGGTACCTGGACCGGCGGGCCGACCTGGCGCCGCGCACCGGACTGCCGGCCGGCGCGCCGCTGGACGCGGCTGCGCTGATGTACGGCGGGCGCGTCGTCGTCACCTCGGCCAAGCACCACCTGCCGAACTACGGGGTGTTCGACGAGTTCCGGTACTTCGTGCCCGGTAACACGCTGCCGGTGTTCCGGCTGCCGACCGAGGACGGCGAGACGGTCGACGTCGCGATCGCGATCTGCGAGGACCTGTGGCAGGACGGCGGCCCGGTGGCGGTGTGCGCACGCGCCGGGGCAGGCCTGCTCGTGGTGCCGAACGCCTCGCCCTATGAACGGGGCAAGGACGACGTGCGGCTCGAGCTGTGTGTGCGGCGCGCCCGCGAGGCCGGTGCCGCGCTCGCCTACGCCAACATGATCGGCGGGCAGGACGAGCTGGTCTTCGACGGCGACTCGATCCTGGTGTCGGCGGACGGCACGCTGCACGCACGCGGTCCGCAGTTCGAGGAGGCACTCGTCGTCGCCGACCTAGAGCTGCCGGCCGCGCCGCCCGGCCCGATGCCGGGCGATGAGCCGGTGGACGCGGAGGACGGCACGGCCATCACGATCAAGCGAGTCGCGCTGCCGTCCGCGGAAAGCCCGGAGCCCACGGAGGCTGGCCAGGCATTCTGGCCGAGGCTGTCCGACGTGGCGGAGGTGTACGCCGCGCTGGTCACCGGCGTCCGGGACTACGTGCGGAAGAACGGGTTCCGTTCGGTCATCCTCGCGCTGTCCGGCGGCATCGATTCGGCGCTGACCGCGACGATCGCGGCGGACGCTATCGGGCCTGGCAATGTGCACGTGGCGCTGATGCCGAGCAGGTATTCCTCGGATCATTCGGTCACCGACGCCGAGGATCTGGTCAAGCGGCAGGGGCTGCACGCGGTGACGATACCGATCGCCTCGATCGTGGACGCGTTCACCGAGGAACTGATCCCGGCCGGGTTCCCCGAGACGGGGCTGCCCGCGGAGAACCTGCAGGCGCGGGTGCGCGGGGTGGTCCTGATGGGGCTGTCGAACGCGGGCGGGCACCTAGTGCTCACCACCGGCAACAAGAGTGAGCTCGCGACCGGCTACTCGACCCTGTACGGAGACTCGGCGGGCGGCTTCGGGCCGATCAAGGACGTGCCGAAGACGCTGGTCTGGGAGCTGTCCAGGTGGCGCAACGCCGAGGCGACCCGGGTGGGGGCTACTCCCCCGATCCCGGAGAACTCCATTACCAAGCCGCCGAGCGCCGAGCTTTCGCCCGGGCAGCTCGACACCGACTCGCTACCCCCGTACGACGTGCTCGACGCGCTGCTCGACGATTACGTGGAAAAGGACATGGGCGTCGCGCAGCTGATCGCGGCCGGGCATGATCCGGCGCTGGTCGAGCGGGTGGTCCGGCTGGTCGACGCGGCCGAGTACAAGCGGCGCCAGTACCCGCCAGGCCCGAAGATCAGCCAGAAGAACTTCGGCCGCGATCGCCGCCTGCCTATCACCAACCGTTGGCGCGAGGACGCCGCACGATCCCACCCGTGATCATCAGACACTTCTCATCGACCAGCCGTACCCTGATGCAGCGGTCGGTACCGGGCCAGTTGCTCGGCCGGGTCTTCGGGGTGCTGGAGGGGCTCACGATGGCCGGGCTCGCGGCGGGCGCCCTGCTCGTCCCGGCACGCGCCGTGACGCTGGGGAATCCGGGCCAATCTCGTGGTCCCGAGCCTGGTGGACACCCCGCTCGGCCGGGAGGCCTCCCGGCTCAACCCGGGCCGCCCCCGCGCGGACTCCCTGCCATCGCGGCGTCGCCGTCAGGTGCCGCGGGCTATATCGGCTGGCCATTCTTGCGTTCAGTCGGCGATGAACTGGTGGGGGCTGTTGAGGCGGGGGCTGGCGGTCCGTTCACGCTGGCGGCGGATCAGGTAGCTACCGGGCGCGATGCCGCTGCCGCCGTGCTCGGGGTGTAGCAGGTACGCGACGCCGGTGGTGGTGAGCGCGCCGAGTGCCAGCCCGGCCGGGTCGCGGACGCCGGTGGTCCACCGGCAGGTGCCGGGATCGGCGACCAGGGTGTGCGGGTTGCCTCCGGCGGCGGCACGGAGCACGTCGATCCCCTGACCGGGGACGTCGCGCCAGTGCGCTTCCCGCCAGATAACAACATCGGTCAGGAGGCTGAGCGGGATGACGATTAGGTCACCTTGCGCTTGCAGCCCGCCGGTGACCGGGATCGTCATCTGCCGTTCGAGGTGGTCAAGGACATCAAAGCCGGTGCGCGCAATGAGGTCGGCGAGGGTAACGGTGCTGGTCATAATGCATCACCTAAAGGGGTTCTCGGAGTGAATAGGGAAGGCGCGGCGCGGGTCAGGTGCGCCGGGCGAGCTGGGCGTATTCGGTGCCGGCCAGGCCGTACGTCCAGGCCGCGGCCACTACTGGGTCATCGAAGGCGGCGGGGACGTTGATGCCGTACCGGCGGCAGTGCCCGTCCGGTTCGGGACTGCCATTGGTCACCAGCAGCACCCGCCCGGTAAGGACGCCGTCAGCGGAGGTGTCGTCGTACAAGCTGAGCCGGACGCCGGGATTGCCGGGATCAGGGCTGTCAGCGATCAGCGTCAGCGCGGCCTGGCCGATATAGGCGTCCCACCCGATCCGCTCGATCGCGCTGCGCCGGACCTCCACGTTCGGCTCGGCCCTGACCCGCTCGACCGTCGGGCCGGTGATCACCCATTCCGGCACCGGAGTGCCGTGCAGCACGTGGATCCCCCAGCCGTCGCTGAATGCGACGGCGGCGCCGTCGTCCCGGTGCAGCCGAAGCTCGCCGTGATGACTGCCGACCAGCGGCTCGGTATGCACAGCGGCCGGCCGCTCGGCCACGACGCACATGCCCTCACCGGGCCACCACCAGGCCGCCGACCGGGCCAGCACCGCCCACAGCTCCAGTTCCCGCAGGTCATCAGGGCAGTAGCCGCCCAGGCCCGCGCGCCGCCGCACATCGTAATGCGCGACCCAGTACGCCTCATGCTGGCCCCAGAACCGGATCCGCACCCCGCCGCCGGCACCGGGACCAGGCCTGGCTGCTTCGGCGGCGGCCCGCAGCGGGGCAGCGACCGCGTCGCGCAGCGTCCCCCGCAGCGACCGGTACACCGTGGCCTCGAAGATGTCGTCCGCGGCGATACCGGACAGGACTGCATCCTCAGGTGCGTACCGCAGCGCGGAAACCACACCTTGTGGCAGCCAGGAGTCCCCGGGACTGCGGTGAACGCGCGCGTCCAAGCGGCCGCGCAAGCCCGACAGCAGACCGGCCAGTCTCGCCGCCGCCGGCCAGTCGCCGCGCGGCCGGTCCTCTGCCCGCGGCCGCGCCGGAGGGAACAGTTCCTCGTTCTCCCCGATCACCGCGAGTGCCGCGGCAGGCGACGGAACCCATGCGAAGCCGGGAAGCGGCAGGCCCGCCAGCCGGTACAGTCCGCACACCGCTGCCTCGGCAGCGGCCCGGTCCGCGGGCAGCACGGACAGCCCGGCACTGAGCCACTGGTCGCGGAGGACAACCGCCTGCAGGATCTTCTCAGCCATGGACGCCGTACGCGTGCACAACGGCTCGCTGACGGTCAGGAACGAGACGTCCGGGCTCTTCCGGCCCGGAATCACCGCGCTCACCAGATGGGGGCGGTGACAACCGCCTTTCTTCCGATCACCGCATGATAATGACAGACACCGCCAGAGGACGGCAACCCCGGCGTGCCCGGGGGCGGGAGCGCGTCCCGCGTAGCCAGCAGTGCCGTATGTGAGGGATGCTGTTCTCAGCACCGCGGACTCCGGGAGGGAGCCGCGCGGGCATGGAGGAGGCGGGAGACGTATGGCCACTGACGAGGACCTGCTGATCGAGGCGGCGAAGCGGGCGCGCAGGAACCGCCGGTCCGGCCGCAACCTGCTTCTCGCGCTGGCCGTGGCGGCGGTCTGCGCCGTCATCGGCTGGTTGCTGGTCTTCCGGGTGCGCGCGCTCCTCAAGGCGATCCCGTTCCTGCCCCTGGGCACCGTGACCAGCTGGCTGCTGATCGCCGGCATCGCCGCCTTCGTCATCGCTGGCCTCATCGTCGCCGGTGCCCTGCTGATGGCCAATCCCCGCAAGCGCTGGGGCGACCCGGTAGCCGGCGGCTGCCCGGCCTGCGGCAGCTGGACCCTCCGCCAGGACACCGTGGTACCCGCCGGCCCGGATTCCGGCAGCCCCGTGAACACCCCCAAAGGTGTCGTAACCCTCTGCGACACCAAGGGATGCGGCTACGCCAGCGCCACCGTCACCACCCCCAGTCGCGCCAGGTAACACCGGCCGGCATCCCAAGACCAACTATCTCTGACCCGGCAAGCGCAACGTGCCAGGCTAATCCGGCCGCCTGCGGTGAGCCTTCCGTGCAAGTCAGCAGGTGAGGCTTACCGTCTGGTCTTTGGGCGGGAGGGGGCGGGCTGGTGCGCCAAGGGAGTCTGACATGTTGGTGTCGGCGGGGATGCCCGGCCACGGGGAGCCGTTAGGGAAGACGTAGCGGAGGGTCGAATACGCGCGCGCCTTCTTGGTGCAGCCTACGATCTTCGAGGCGATCATCTCGATGGGGACGTAGGTGTAGGCGCCGTTGGCGCAATCGGAATAGGCGCACACATCAATGGTGGCCGTCCCCTTGGCGGTGGCCAGAGGATTTCCCCAGCCGGACCATTTCAGGCTGGTGGCGGTGATGTCGTCGGTGTTGCAGACGACGAGTATTACGTCCGGCTTGACCTGCAGATTGCTGCCGCAATAGCCCATTGTTACCGGCGGCGCGGCGGGTCGGGTGGCGTGGCTGCAGGCGGTGAGCAGGAGCAACGGGAGCAGCGCGATGGCCAGCAGGGCGGATACTTTCCTGGTCAGCATGGTCGCCTCCGGTGCTGCGTTCCGGTTAACACAATAGACTTCTCGCCGTGTACCCACCACTACGGATCGTCCGGGTCGGCGACCGCCAGGTCGGAGTCGAGGATGCCGGGCCGGAGTCAGGGTTCCCGGTCATCGTGCATCACGGGGGGACGCGGCACCTGTTCCCCGGCGCGGTGCGTGACGCCCGGGCCGCCGGGCTGCGGCTGATCGGGTACGACAGGCCAGGACAGGGAGAGTCGAGACCGCAGCCGGGACGCGTTGTCGCGGACTGCGCCGCGGATGTGCGGGCGATCCTTGCGGATCTCGGCCTGTCCCAGGCCGCGGTCTGGGGGTCATCGGCTGGGGGGCCTTATGCGCTGGCCACCGCCGCTCTGCTGCCGGAGGCGATCACTTCGGTCTGCCTGTTCGCTTCGATAGGGCCTTACGGGCAGCCTGGGCTGGACTTCGCGGCGGACATGGGCGATGGCTTTCGGGAGGACATCCGGGTCTTCTTCGAGGAGCCGGAGCGGGCAAGGGCTGACTTCCGCGCCCAGGCCCGAGAGTTCGCGCCGCTGGCCTCCTCACCCGGCTGGTGGATAGAACGGTGGGGGGACAGGGCCGGACGGGACGCCGCGCACAGTCGGGAGTGGGCCGATTATCTTGCCTTGGTAAACCGCGACGGATACGCGGACGGCGACGAGGGCTGGTGGGAGGACTGGAGCGCGTCGTTCCTGCCATGGGGGTTCGATCTAGGCACCGTCAAGGCGCCGATCGCGCTGTGGCACGGGCTGGCCGACACCGCTGCCCCGCCGGATCATTCCCGATGGCTAGCGGATCGCATTCCGAACGTCACCGCCGATTTTCCGGCCGGCGAGGACCACACCAACGTGGAGGAGAACAACCGGGGCGCGGCCATTGCCTGGGTCCTCGCTCACGTGTAGCGAGGCCGGAGATCGCTAGGCGGCGGCGTCGGGGGTGGCGGCTTCCCGTGGAACCTCAACACGCGCGGTTTCGGTGCCTGGCATGTCGGCGAGTTGAGGAGGCGCCTGGGCGGGGAGGGTGGCTTGGTCGACCCAGCGGGCGATGCGATCGATTAGGTCCTGGTCGCAGGCGGACTCGGCGTGGGCCATGCCGGGGATCAGCCAGAGTTCTTTGGGCTCGCGGGCGGCCATGTAGAGCTGGCGGGCGTGCTCGGAGGGGAAGTAGAGGTCCTTGTCGCCGTGCACGATCAGCAGGGGGACTGGCGAGACCCTCGCCGCGGCCTCGGCGGGGGGAACCGGGACCAGCTTCCAGCCCTCCGGGCTCACCCGGGTCTTCAGCATCCGCCTGGTCACCCACCGGCCTAGCCTGCGCTCGACGGCGCGGTGGACCCAGCGCATCCGCTCGGTGCCGCGGTAATACCAGCGGCCGGGGCCGCTGACCGACACCACCGCGTCGAGGCCGCCGACCAGGCCCGCGTACCTAAGCACGACCGACGCGCCCATGGAGAAGCCGACCGCGGCGATCCGCTTGTAGCCGAGTTCGCGGGCGTAGGCGACTACTACGTCCAGGTCCTTGATCTCCCTGTCGCCCAGGGTGGACAGGCCGCCGGAGCGGCCGTGGCCGCGGAAGTCGAAGGTGAGCACGCCGGCCGTGCGGTTGAGCCTGTTGGCTATGCGCCAGACGTTCGGCCGCTGCCAGGACAGGGTGAAACCGTGCGCGACCACGATCGCGAGGTCTGTCGTGCCCTGGAGGTGGATGGCTTCGATCGGCACCCGGTCCTCGGTGACCAGGGTGGTCGCCTTGACGACAGGCTTGGTCATGCTTTCACTCACCCCGGAGCCAGGTTACCGCCGCGATCTCTTCTGTATAACGGCGTCGGGGGCAGTATCAATCCGAGGACTAGCCGACCGGGCGGAGGATGGTGAAAGCTACCGGGTAGTTGCCGCCGTCCCGACGAACAAGACGAAGAAGGAGCGCCATGTCCGTGCTGCAGGCCCTGACCGACGCCATCCGTGACAGCTCGGTGGAGGTGATCGACCTCACCGCGCCGCTTTCGTCGGACACGCCGATCATTCAGCTGCCTCCGCCGTTCGGTAACACCGCACGGTTCGGGCTGACCGAGATCAGCCACTATGACGAGCGGGGACCCGCCTGGTACTGGAACGACATCGTGACCGGCGAGCACACCGGGACGCACTTCGACGCGCCAGTGCACTGGGTGACCGGCAAAGACGGCGAGGACGTGGCGCATGTCCCGGTCAGGCAGCTGATCGCCCCGGCTGTCGTGCTCGACTTCAGCGCGGAGGCGGCCGAGAACCCCGACTTCCTGCTCGAGATCGACCACATCAAGCAGTGGGAGGCCGAGCACGGCCCGCTGCCCGACGGGGGCTGGATGCTGTACCGGACCGGGTGGGACGCGCGTTCTGATGACCAGGCCGGGTTCCTCAACGCGAACGAGACCGGGCCGCACACGCCGGGGATCAGCGTGGCCTGCGCGAGCTGGCTGGCGCAGGAGGCGCCGATCATCGGGCTCGGCACCGAGACGGTCGGCACCGATGCCGGGGCCGCGCACTCCTTCGACCCGCCGTTCCCCTGCCATTCGGCCCTGCTAGGGGCGGGCAAGTACGGGCTCACCCAGCTGCAGAACCTGGCCAGGCTGCCGACCACCGGTGCGGTCGTGATCGCCGGGCCGCTGCCCATCGCCAGCGGTTCCGGGTCGCCATGCCGGGCCTTGGCTCTGGTCGAGCGCGCCTGATCCGATGACGCAGGCGATGCGGGTCGCGGACGCGGTCGGGCGGGGGCTGGCCGGACTAGGCATCGGCACCGTGTTCGGAGTGGTGGGCAGCGGCAACTTCCACCTGACGAACGCGCTGATCGCGGGGGGCGCCCGGTTCATCGCGGCCCGGCACGAGGGCGGTGCGACCGTGATGGCCGACGCGTGGGCCAGGACCTCGGATCTGGTGGGCGCGGTATCGGTGCACCAGGGACCCGGGCTGACCAACGCGATGACCGGCATCGCCGAGGCCGCGAAGAGCCGTACCCCACTGCTCGTGCTCGCCGCCGAGGCGCCGGGGCGGCAGTCCAACTTCTACGTTGACGTGGCGGGGCTGGCCGCCGCCGTCGGCGCGGTCGCCGAGCGGCTGCACTCCCCCGCGACGGCGCAGGCCGACGCGCGCCGCGCCTACGCGAAGGCGGCTGGGCGCCGGACCGTCGTGCTCGCCCTGCCGCTGGACGTTCAGGCCGCGACCTGCGAGTTCGTCCCGATGCCGCCGGTCAAGCTCCCGGCTCCGCCGGCGCCAGACGGCGAGGTGGTCGCGGCGCTCGCGGACCTGCTGCGCGATGCCAGGCGGCCGGTGTTCATCGCCGGGCGCGGGGCACGTGGACGGGCGCCGGAGCTCGCGCGGCTCGCGGACGCCTGCGGCGCGCTGCTCGCCACGTCGGCCGTGGCGAAGGGGCTGTTCCGCGGCGATCCGTGGAACCTGGACGTGAGCGGGGGCTTCGCATCGCCGCTCGCGGCCGAGCTGATCCGCGACGCCGACGTGATCGTCGGCTGGGGATGCTCGCTGAACATGTGGACGACGCGGCACGGCAAGCTGATCGGGCCGCACGCCATGATCGTTCAGGTCGACGACGAATCCGACGCGATCGGCGCGCACCGAGAGGTCCACCTGGGCGTGATCGGCGACGTCGCCGAGACCGCACGCGCGGTGGCGGCGGCACTGGACACCCGGACCGAGGACGGTGACCGGGACGAGGAACCACCTCCCGTTCTGCATAAAAAGGATGACGGCGGGCCACTTGGTACGGTGGTGACGGATGGTGCGGCGGGTGCGGGTGTGACGGAGACGGCGGTGGCCGCCGGTGCGGGTACGCGGGATGCGGCGGGCGCGGGTGTGACGGGGACGGCGGCGGCCGCCGGTATTACGGGGTACCGGTCGGACGGGGTGCGCGAGCGGATCGCGCGGGAGGGGCGGTGGCGGGACGTCGCGTATGCGGATGAGGGGGACGGGCAGCGGATCGATCCGCGCACGCTGTCGATCGGGCTTGATGACCTGCTGCCCGTCGAACGCACGGTGGCCATCGATTCCGGGAACTTCATGGGGTACCCGAGCATGTTCCTGGCGGTGCCGGACGAGGCGGGCTTCTGCTTCACCCAGGCGTTCCAGTCGATCGGGCTCGGGCTCGCTTCGGCGATCGGCGCCGCGATCGCGCGGCCGGACCGGCTGGCCGTCGCCGCGCTCGGCGACGGCGGGGCGCTGATGGGGGTCAGCGAACTCGAGACGGTGGTGCGGCTGGGGCTGCCGGTAGTAGTCGTGGTCTACGACGACGAGGCGTACGGCGCGGAGGTGCATCACTTCGGGCCGGACGGCGACCCGCTCGACACGGTCCGGTTCCCGCCGACGGACATCACGGCTATCGCCCGCGGGTTCGGCTTTGAGGGAGTGACGGTGCGGACCGCGGCCGATCTGGGCGCGGTGCGAGACTGGCTGGCGGGGCCGCGCGAGCGGCCGCTGCTCATCGACGCGAAGGTCACCTCGGCGCACGGGTCCTGGTGGCTGGAGGAGGCATTCCGTGGACACTGACTATCCGGCCTCTCTCACCCCGGTGAATCACGTTGCGCCGGTGCCGCGGCGCATCCGGGCGTTCCTCGGCGGCCAGAAGGTGCTGGATACGACCCGTGCCTTGTACGTCTGGGAGTGGCCGAATTACCCGCAGTACTACATCCCGCTGGCCGACATGCGCGCCGATCTGCTGGACCCGGACGGGCAGACCGAGCAGACGGACCGCGGCGTGGTGGAGGTGCGCGGGCTGCGCGTCGGGGAGGTGCACCGGCCGGGCGCGGCCAGGCTGCTCGCCGAGTCACCCATTGCCGGGCTGAGCGGCACGGTCCGGTTCCACTGGGACGCGATGGACGCGTGGTTCGAGGAAGACGAGGAGGTGCACGTCCATCCGCGCAGCCCGTATACCCGGGTCGACGCGCTGCGGTCGAACCGGCCGGTGCGGGTCGAGCTGGACGGCGTCGTGCTCGCCGACGCGGGCTCGTCCGTGATGGTCTTCGAGACCGGGCTGCCCACCCGCTACTACCTGAGCCGCACCGACGTCGACTTCGGCCATCTGACGCCCACCGACAAGGTGACGGCGTGCCCGTACAAGGGCGTGACGAGCGGCTACTGGTCCATCCACGTGGGCGACACGGTGCACAGGAACCTGGCCTGGGCCTACGACTTCCCGACCCGGCAGCTGCTGCCGATCGCCGGGCTCATCGCGTTCTACAACGAGCGGGTCGACATCGTCTTCGGCGGGCAGCGGCTGGAGCGGCCGCAAACGCACTTCTTCCCGTAACGGGGTTACGCGCCCGGACAGGGTGCCCGGGCGCGTTCCCCCCATTGCGCTACGGCCGCAACGCATAGCGCGAGCTCGGCGGCTAGGAGTCGTCCTTCCCGGCGGCGCTGACCGGTCTCTTCTCCGGCAGCTTGCCGTCCGCCAGCGCGGCCTCGTCGAGCCTGGACGAGGCGCTCACCGAGACCAGTTCGTCGGACGGGTAGACCTCCTCGCCGTGCACCGCCACGTCGCCGATCTCCAGGTCGGCGTCGGGCAGCCTGAGGTTCATCCGGAACGCGTACTTGATCACCATGAGGATGGCGAACGTGACGAACGCGTCCCAGATGATGACGGTGAGCGCGGCGCCGGCCTGGATGGCCAGCTGCTTCGGGTGCCCGTAGAACAGTCCTGCGCCTGAGACCGAGGAGCCGTTGCCGACACCTAGGTACTCGATCATCTTCGGGTCCGCGAACAGGCCGACCATCAGGCCGCCGAACAGGCCCGCGATGCCGTGCGTGTAGACGACGCCGAGCGCGTCGTCGACCTTGTTGAACGGCCAGACGTGCTTCGGCAGGTACATCCAGGCGACCCAGACGATCGCGGAGTCGATCACGCCGATGAGGATCGCGCCGAGGCCGTTCACGTAGCCGGCTGCCGGGGTGATGCCGACCAGGCCGCAGATCATGCCGTTGATGCCGCCGAGGAAGGTGGGCTTCTTCTCGGAGCTGAACGCCATGTCCATGACGATCCACGTCATCATGGCCACGGCCGTGGCCAGGTTGGTGTTGATCACGGCCGCGGACGCGTCGGCGCCGGCGAAGTACGGGTCACCGCCGTTGAAACCGTTCCAGCCGAGCCACAGGATGCCCGCGCCGACCGCGACGAACAGCAGGTTGTTCGGGATCGCGCGCTCGCGGTCGCGCTTGAGCCTGGGCCCGACCACCGCGGCGGCGACGAAGCCGGACACGCCGGCCGCCAGGTGGATGACGTAGCCGCCGGAGAAGTCCAGCGCGCCCTTGCCCGCCCAGTAGCCGCCGCCCCAGAGCAGGAAGGCGTTGACCGCGTAGGCGAAGGTGATCCACAGCGGCACGAAGATCAGCCAGACCTTGAAGCTGATCCGGCCGATCACGCTGCCGATGAACAGGATCGGGGTGATCGCCGCGAACACGAACTGGAAGTAGACCAGGGACGATTCGGGGAACCTGAACTTGGGCATCAGGCCGTTCAGCAGCGGGATGACTGCCTGTCCCTGCTCGGCGTTTGAGCCGAGGACGGTCCGGGGATCCCCGACGAACGTGCTGATCAGCGGGGTGCCGAAGCCCATCTTGAAGGCCCACAGGACCCAGACGATGAGCGTCAGGCAGAACGTCGCGAACACCATCAGCACGGTGTTCACGGCCCACTTCTTCTGCACCAGGCCGCCGTACAGGACGGCCAGGGCCGGGATCGACATCAGGCCGACGAGCGTGGCCGCCGTCATCTGCCATGAGTTATCCCCGGCGCTCAGGTAGCTGGCATAGGGATCCAATGTGCCTCCAGGGGCGATCGGGCCTTCTGGGGTCCAACTGTCCGCTGGCTCTACCCCGGCCGCTGTGTGTCTGCAAGCCATGTGTCCCATGCGCGAGTTTCGGAGGTATTTCTCGGTTGTTACGCGGGAGGTAACGACTGCGGCTGAGGTTTCTAGGATGTGTCACCGTGGATCACCAGGTCAGCGGCTAGGCGGGAGTGCCGGGCGGCGGAGGGCCGGTAGCTACGGCGTTCTGGGTGTGTCACGTTCCGGTAACAAGGAGGACGGTGACACTTGAGATCTTTCGTTTGTTAGGCGTACTCTCCTGGCATACGAGACCGGTAAGCGCTTACCGGAGGGGTTGCCCGCGGTGCCGTCTGTGGCGGCACCTTTATTCGGGCGACGCTGGTAAGCGCTTACCGCAGGTGAGGAGTGCGGTGACTGCGGACGAGGATGCGGTGAACGGCGACGGGAACCGCGCGCCGGATGGCGCGGACGGGCCGGATGGCGCGGACGGGCTAGGTGGCGACGGGGCCGCTACGCCGACGATTTATGACGTGGCGCGGGTGGCGGGGGTGTCGATCGCCTCGGTCTCGCGGGTGCTGAACGGGAACCGCAATCCGCGCGCCGAGACACGCGTGCGGGTGCTGGCGGCCGTGGCCGAGCTCGGCTTCGTGCCGGACGGGGCGGCGAGGGCGCTGAGCGCCAGGCTCAAGGAAGTCGTCGGCGTAGTGGTCAGGCGGCCGCGGTGGCACGACGACGACATGTTCACCGACGAGGACGAGAACCTGCAGTTCCCCGACATGATCAACCGGGGCATGGAGATCGTCGCCCAGCGCCACGGGTTCGACCTGCTGGTCAGGTCCGTCGACCTCGACGAGCCCGACGCGGGCCGCCGGATCTTCGCGCTCGCCCGCAAGAGCGACGGGCTGATACTGCACGACCGGGTGCTCTCCCCCGAGCAGCTTGACCGGCTGGCGCGGCAGGTCCCCGTGGTGACGCTGGCCGGCGTGCCAACACCCGCCACGGTGAACGTGCACGGCGACAACGCCGGCGGGATGCGAGAACTCGCCCGGCACCTGATCGACGATCACGGCTACCGGACGCTCGCCTTCATGGCGGGCCACGAGGGCAGCCCGGACAGCCTGACCCGGGAAGGCGCACTGGCCGAGGAGGTGGCGGCCGCCGGCGCGACCCTTCAGCGGGGCGAGTCGTGGCGGGGCGGCTACCAGGCCGCGGGCGGGGCGCTGGCCATGGAGCGGCTCCTCGCGGGCGGCCGCTCCCTGCCGCGGGCGATCGTCTGCGCGAACGACCAGTCGGCCATCGGCGTCCTGCACGTGCTGGCGCAGCACGGCATCGCGGTGCCCGGCGAGGTCGCGGTGACCGGCTTCGACGACATCCCGGTGGCGCGGCACCTGCGCCCGCAGCTCACCAGCGTGCGCCAGTCCATCCAGGACCTCGGTGCCACGGCGTTCGAGGTCCTCTACTCGATGATCGACCGGGGCAGCGGAACGGACGGCAGCGCGCGCGGCCGCGACATGGCGCTGCCCACCGTGCTGGTCCGCCGGGACAGCTGCGGCTGCGGCGG
>JBOHCG010000057.1:0-21593 GCA_050698735.1 Streptosporangiaceae bacterium
CACTGTGTGGATGTGACCCTTCCGCCTAGTGGAAGTAACTGATGTCTGGAGTACTAGCTCAAGCGACAGGGGAGAGCGCTCGTCCCGTTCCGCCCCTAGCTCTGCATGACCGCTCGATGATCGTCGAACTGCTGGCTTCGGTCGCGTACTTGCTGGACGCTCATGAATACGACCGGTTCGGCGAGGTCTTCACAACCGACATCGACTTCAGTAACCCGGGTCGACTAGTTGCCCACGGGTTGCCGGCCGTCGTTGATGCGTTCAAGGCGATCACGCAGCCTGCGATCAGCCACCACATCACCAACGTCGTCGTCACCTCGTCCGGTCCGGACTCGGCATCTTGCCTCTCAAAGGCCCTGACCGTGCGGTCAACCGGGATTACTGCGGCGGAGTACCGGGACCTGGTACGGCGGGAGCCGGATGGGTGGCGTATCTACTCGCGCTCGATCGTGGCCCTAGGTTAGCAGGGAGTCGCTCGAAAACAATGGCGAGGCAAGAGCGAACGTACGATGCGATTGTCATCGGCACAGGGCACAGCGGGCTCGTGGCCGCCTTCTACCTCGCGCGTGCCGGGTGGTCGGTGCTAATGCTCGAACGCCGCGGCGTGGTCGGCGGCACCTGCGTGACGGAAGAAATTTTCCCAGGCTACCGCGGTAGCAGCGTCGCGAATTCCAGCCACAGCCTCGACCCTCGTATCGCAAACGACATGGGTCTGACTCGTTTTGGCCTTCGATTCAGCCGTCCCGAACTCGGCTCACTCACGATATTCAGCGATGGCCGTGCGCTTGCGCCCTGGCCAGACCGCGACAGGCGCCACCGAGAAATCGCTAAGTTTGCCCGGAGCCAGCGCGACGTCGATGGCTACTACGGGGTACTCGACTTCTTCCGCTCCGTCGCCAAGAAAATGGACGTCTCGTTCTACGAGCCGCCGCCGAGCTTGGCAGTGGTAGCCGAGCGCTTTCGTACGCCTGAGCAACAGCGAGCCTTCGAGCAGGTTATGTTCGGGTCAGTCGTGGACATTCTTGACGAGTACCTCGACTCCCCTGAGCTGCAGGCCTTCTTCGCTGGCACAGCGGTGGCGACGAACATGATCGGCCCGCGCACACCCGGGAGCGCCTACCTACTTCTCCAACGTCCCTTGTGGGAGGAGTCGATGCGGCGAGTCGGGACGCTCGATGAGAACGACCTCATGATGAAAAGCGCAGCTCCGATTGGCGGCATTGGCGCTGTAACCTCGGCTATGGCGGCTGCGAACCGTGCGCTCGGTGTGGAGATTCTTACCGGTCACGAGGTCGCGAAGATTCTCTGCCGAGACGGCCGGGTGCTGGGTGTCGCACTGGCCGACGGTACAGAATTCCGCGCGCGGCGGGTTCTCTCCAACGCCAACCCGAAACTCACGCTGACAAGGCTTCTCGGCCCCGAAGATCTTGGAGAGGACGTTTTCCGGCGTGCCCAAGCTATATCAATGAAGGGTTCTTCGGCGAAGGTCCACCTTGCACTTGATGGTGATCCCCGCTTCGCAGCGGCCGGCTCCGAGAGCGAGAACGCACTATTCTTGGGCACGAACTTCCGTGTTGTGTCAAGCATTGAGGCTCTGCAGCACGCGTACAACGAGGCGGTCGCGGGCCGCTGGCCAGACCGGCCGACGGTTACCGGGGTCATAGACTCTGCGCACGACCCTTCGCTGGCTCCGCCCGGCTGCCACTTCGTGAGCTTGAGCGTGCGTGGCGTCCCCTATCACCTGGCCCAAGGGACCTGGGACGATCAGAAGGATGACCTCGGGAAGTCGGTCATCGCGGGCCTCGAAGAGCATATTCCGAACCTGTCGCAGATCCTCGTCGACTATCACGTCTACTCGCCCCTTGATCTTGAACGAGAATTCGCGCTGCTCGAAGGGAACGGAGCACACGGTGACATTGTACCTGGTCACATCTTCAACTCGCGCCCTATGCCCGGCTGCTCGGACCTGAGAACGCCCGTCGCTGACTTGTACCTATGCGGTGTGGGGAACTGGCCGGGCAACTTCATGAGTGGCGTCACAGGCTACAACGCCAGCCAACGCATGCTGTTGGATGCCTCGGCCGCTCGCGATGACGACCCAATGGACAGCTCGAAAGGCTTCATCGCCTGACACAGTGCGCTGGCGGAAAGGAATCGAGATGCACATCGGACGCGGGGTTCCGACTGGTCGGCTGACGGGTTTGCGGTCAACCACCACAACTGGTCACGTGTGGTCGGATGTAGTGCTCGATGAAGTCGGCGTGCGTGGTCTAACTATGTACTTCGCGCCCGGTTCTAGAACCTACTGGCATAGCCACCAGGGTGGGCAATTCCTCTACACGCTTGCTGGAGAGGGCTGGATTCAGGACCGTAACAGCATCATCGAGCGTCTCGGCCCCGGCGATATGTGCTGGAGTGAATCCGGAGTAGAGCACTGGCATGGCGCGAGTTCCGACAGTCAGTTGATCCAGGTCGTATTGCACTTCGGAGACGTCGAATGGGGCACGGCGGTGACCGATGACGAATACCAGGCTCCCCGGCAGGTCGGACCGGTGGAGTGAAATGGTCGTGAATCCCGGCCTTGCAGCTGCTGAGCGCCTTGTCGGAAACCGTCCAGGCCCGATCATTAATGGAAGGTGCGTCGATGCGGGCGCGCGCTTCAAGGTGGTCGAACCAGCCACCGGCGAGACCATTGCACTGGTCGCGGATACGACCGCCGAGCAAGCGTCGCAGGCGGTGGCCGTTGCTGCGTCCACCCTGCCCACGTGGTCCACGACAACGCCATGGCACCGATTCGAGATCCTTCGCAGATGTGTCGACGCCCTACGGCTAGCAGTCGATGACCTCGCAGAGCTAATTTGCGCTGAAACCGGGAAACCGCTGGCCGAGGCCAGGGGCGAGGCACACAACACGGTGCGATTCTTCGACTGGTTCAGCCATGAGACGCTGCGGCTTCCGGGGGAGTATTGGCCAGGGATCACGCCAGATCGAGACGCTGCTGTTCTTCGTGAGCCGGTGGGCGTGGTGGTTGCGATCACGCCATGGAACTACCCCGCCTTCATGGTCGCCTGCAAGGTCGGAGCCGCGTTGGCTGCAGGGTGCACGGTGGTACTTAAGCCAGCCGAGCAGGCTCCCCTGAGCGCGCTTGCAATTGGCGAAGTCTTTCTCGCGGCTGGACTGCCGCCGGGGGTCTGGAACATCGTGCCCGCGAGTCGTCCGGAGAACGTGAGCGACGTGCTGCTGTCCGCGCCTGAAGTTGCGTGCATCAGCTTCACCGGCTCTCGCCCAGTCGGCGAGCTGATTGCGCGAGCGGCGGCACGAACCGTCAAGCGGGTGCTCCTAGAGCTTGGCGGCAACTCGCCGGCTGTTGTCCTGCCAGACGCCGACCTGGACCTTGCCGCTGACCAGCTCGTGCGGGCGAGGTTCCTCAACTCGGGGCAAGCGTGCATGGCTGTCAACAGGGTGTACGCCATAGCGCCTATAGATTCCGAGTTGCTCACTCGTCTGGCCAAGCGCATCCGGTCACTTCGTGTCGGCGCGCCCCGCGACGCGGACACGAGTCTCGGTCCGCTGATCGATCTTGCCGCAGTCGAGCATCTTGAGTGCCAGCTGTCCGCGGCTGTGGAACAAGGGGCCGAGCTTATCACCGGCGGAACGCGTCTGCGCGAAACGGCTGCCAGCGCCTTCTTGGAGCCGGCGCTGGTCGCTGTATCGGCTGCCCGACAGCCCGAAGTGTTCGACGAGGAGTTTTTCGGGCCGGTGCTTTCCGTCATCCGCTGTCTGGACGAGGACGAGGCTGTCCGCATGGCAAACGATACCCAGTATGGCCTCGCTGGCTACGTCTTCTCCGGCAACCAAAGTCGCGCGATGGAGGTTGCACGCCGTCTCGTTGTCGGTTCAGTGGCGATCAACTGTGCCCTGATTAGCGAGCCGCAGCTTCCATTTGGCGGAACAAAGGCCAGCGGCGTCGGCAGAGAGCGGGGTAGAGCGGGCGTCGAGGAGTTCCTCGAATTCAAGACCGTTCAGATTGGCGCGCGCCGTTGTTCAGAATACCCAATCCAGAGTGTATGAGGAGAGCTGTCTTGCCTGCTAGCGACATCTGCATTGTCAATGCCAATGTGATCACGATGGACGGCAGGTCCGTGGTCACCGAGGCACTGCGATTCCAGGACGGTGTGATCGTCGCAGTAGGCAAGCGTGACGAGGCGCTTTCACGCCCTGGCAGCCCAGAGATTGTTGACGCCGGTGGACGAACGATCCTGCCAGGACTCATCGACGCGCACGCGCACCTAGAGTTGCTCGCATACGCATGGGAAATCGCTACAGACTGTCGATCGACACGGGTGGCGTCGGTAGCGGCGATTGTCGACGTGCTCCGTGAGAAGGCTGACGCGACGCCGCCGGGCGAGTGGGTATTCGGCCAGGGAGAGCATTATCAGAATCTCAAGTTCGTCGAGCGCCGCTACCCTGATCGGCACGACCTCGATCAGGTTAGCGAGCGGCACCCGGTGATGTACCGGGCGAGCTACCACATCAATGTCTTCAACACATGTGCGCTTGTGCTGCTCGGCGTGGATGACACGACACCAGATGCGCCCGGCGGGCGCATCGAACGGAACGCCGATGGACATGCTACCGGGCGGACGTATGACATGTTCGCCGCGCTCAGGGGGCCGCAGCTCTCCGTTGCCTCGCTCGCGGACGGTATCAAGCGAGTTCAGCAGCGGTACTTGGAGGCCGGGGTCACGGCAGTCGGCGATATACCTGTGCACTCAGCAGGCCTCGATGCCCTGATCACGCTCGCCGCCGCCGGCGACCTGCGTCTCCGCATAAGCGCGTACCCAAAGTTGCCGACTGTGATCGTAGAAGATGACATCCTTTCCGGACGGTTGCGAGAACGTCTGGCCGGCGTTGACCCGACCTGGCTGCGACTAGCAGGTGTCAAGATCTTCCTTGACGGTGGCCTCACTTCCGGGGCCGCCGCACTGTACGACCACTACCCAGGTAAGCCTGGCTATTACGGAGAGCTTGCATTCGCTGACCAACAGGTATGCGAGATCGTACGGATCGTAGACTCCGCAGGGCTCCAGATAGCTATGCATGCGATCGGGGATCGCGCCCTAGACCAAGCCATTGATGCCATCGCGGCGCTATCAGCTGCGGATCGCAACGTGAGCCGGCACCGGATCGAACATGCTGGCAACATGTTCATGACAACTGAGCGTGTCAAGCGAATGGTAGAGGCGAGAATCATTCCTGTGCCGCAACCCGCCTTCATACTCACCACCGCTGCCGGATATATCAGGCACCTCGGGCGCGACCGGATCGGGAATATTATGCCGTTCCGGATCCTGATTGACAGCGGGCTCAGGATCCCGGGTAACTCCGATGCGATTGGAATTACGGCTAACCAGCACCACCCCTTCCCGGCAATGCAAGCGGCTATTGACCGGCGAACGGAGGATGGCACTCTCATAGGACCGGACCAAGCGCTTACTGTTGACGAGGCGCTCGCAATGTACACGCGCTGGGGCGCGTATGCAATCGGCCGCGACCAGGATATCGGCTCGCTCGAGGTCGGCAAGCTGGCAGATTTCGTCATGATCGACCGCGAACCGCACATGGTCGGAGATCTTCGGAAGCTACAAGTCGAGGAGACATGGATCGCCGGGCAACCTACCTACGTACGCCAATGAGTTTCCGGGCGATCACCTTGGAGGCGAGGAAAGCGAACCTTTACCTCGTGACTCTGGGCGCCCAGCCCGATCCGACAGCAGGGCGGGCTGCGGCAAGCGTCAAGAGTGACTGCGAATTCTGCGGAACCGAATCCCGCTTCGGGGCAGTCCGCGAGCACGGCAGCGCCGCAGCTGTCCACCTTATCTATCGTCTGGCTGTTGGAGTCAGAACACGATCCACGGCAAGACGAGTCATCAGGAGAGCGGCTGCTACTAGCTCCGCGTCCTATGTCAGAAAGCTGGTGAGAGAATGATCAGAAATATGTCGTGGCTATCTAAGCTATGTGCGCTAGCCACGGTGAGTGCATTTGCGCTCGGCACAAATGCATGTGCAGGAAGCTCGGCAGGCTCGGCAGGCTCGGCAGGCTCGCTAACCTCGGTGACCTTCCGAACGGACTATCTATTCAACGGATATCTAGCGCCCGTTGCTGTCGCCGTCCAGAACGGCTACTTTCGGCAGGAAGGGCTGAATGTAGCAATCGGTATTGGTCAAGGCAGCGCGACTACGATCGATACAGTAGCGAGCGGTCGTGATCAGTTTGGCTTCGCGACAACCGACCTTGTAGGCGCGGCTATCACTGATCATAACGTGCCCATAAAGGTTATAGCCGAATATCTTCAGAATAACCCGAATGGCATAGTCTATAAAAAGTCGGAAACAACCGGCACGGTGGCGGATATTGTGAAGAAGGGGTTGACGCAGATAAGCTGCGCGGGCTGCGAGGGCACTGCCCTATGGGTCGGCGTGCTCAAGAGAGAGGGCTACTCGACCAGCAACCTCAAGGTGGAGAACGTATCTTCGACAGGCATGGCCTCGGCATTTCTTGCCGCAAAAAACACGTTCATGACGGCATTTGGCCCGGGCGAGGCCGAGGAGGTCCAGGCGAAGGATCCCGGTGTCGGATTCCACTCTCTCGCGGATTATGGGCTCGTGATGATGGACGACGGATTGATTACGTCCGACGCTATGATCCAAGAACACCCCCAAACCGTGGCGGCGTTCGTCAAGGGCCTAACCCTGGGCTGGGAATATGCGATCAAGCATCCTGAAGAAGCGGCCAAGGATGCAACGAAGTACAGTAAGCAGCCGTATTCTGAAGTGCTGGCGGAGCTTCAAGAGACGATACATCAATTCCTGCACACAAAGGCCTCGCAAGGCCTGCCAGTCGGAGCGACTGCCGTGTCGGACTGGCAGGCAACGCTCACCTTGTTGAAGCAGATCGGAGTCGTCACCGGTTCGCTAAAGCCAGTGAGCGACTATTACGACGGCTCTTTCATCCCATCGAGCACGGGCAGCTGAACGTCGGCCGGCGTTACAGCGAGACCTTGGAGGGCGTATTGGCCGGGACGTCTGAATTGGGGACTTGGCCCCCACTCCGAAGCCCTCGGAGCGCGCCTGGTCAAGATCGCGGTGTCGGCGAGACTGCCCCCGGTGCTGACCGTAGGCCGGGGGCCGAGATCGAGGTGGACGCGGTCTCGAAGAGCTTTGTTACACGATCTGGGACCCGCTTGGAAGCGATTCACGAGGCGAGTTTCTCGGTGGCGCCCGGCCAGTTCGTCTCGCTGCTCGGGCCAAGTGGCTGCGGCAAGAGCACCCTTCTCAAGATCATCGCGGGACTGATGCCTGCCTCGTCCGGCGAGGTCCGAGCCTACGGGAAGCGGGTGGATCAGCCGGTTACAGATCTCGGTTACGTCTTCCAGGAGGACGTACTGCTCCCGTGGCGGAACGTGCTTGAGAACGTCTTGCTGCAGATACAGGTTCGGCGGCTGCCGGTCAAGAATTATGTCGATCGAGCGCGCGAACTACTCGCACTGGCGGGCCTTGAGGGCTTCGAACATGTCTCGCCGTACACGCTCTCCGGCGGCATGAAACAACGTGTATCTGTCTGCCGTGCTCTAGTTCACGACCCGCACCTGCTCTTGATGGATGAGCCGTTCGGTGCACTAGACGCAATGACTCGGGACCAGCTGGCGCTCGACCTGCAGCAGATCTGCGGCCAGGAGAAGCCAGTGGTCTTTGTAACCCACTCGATCGAGGAAGCGGTGTTTCTATCCGACACGGTACTTATCATGTCCCAACGGCCGAGCCGGATTGCGGACGCCATATCGATTCCGCTGCCGCGGCCGCGCCGGCTGCTGCACCGTGAAAGTGAAGATTTCCTCCATCTCACCAATCAGGTCAGGCAGGTGTTCCAGAAGATGGGAATTCTCAGAGAGAGTAGCCTTCGCAGGTGAGTGGCGCCGAGCGCCCATAACAGTAGTGCGGTCGCATGTTGACTTGAGGGGTCAGCCGAGACAGCAGCCAACGGTAATCGGCAGCAGCTGATGAAAGTCAGCGAAGACTGCAATCAGATGCGAGGTAACGGCATGCAACAGATTTCGGGCCTGGACACACAAGATGCTCACCTGCCGCGGGATGGTACCGCACCGCAAAGGGCATCCCGTCGCCTGATGGCAAGCTGGGGTCGAGCCCTTGGCGTGCCGATGACACTGGTCGCTGGGATCCTGATATGGTGGGCTATTGTCGCGATATTCTCAGTGCCATCTTTTCTCTTGCCGTCGCCACCGGAAGTGGCCGTCGCCCTCGTTAACAATCGTGCGGAGCTGGCGGCGGATTCATGGGTTACCCTGAAGGAGTCGCTCCTGGGCCTCGCGCTAGCAGTTGCGATCGGCGTACCACTCGGAGCCGCGATAATCTTTTCCAGGCCGCTATCGCGCATTGTCTATCCCTCCGTCGTGGCTTCGCAAGCGGTACCTAAGGTAGCTCTTGCCCCAATCTTGCTCGTGTGGTTGGGTTATGGTATAATGCCGAAGGTTATAGTTGCGGCTACAATAGCGTTTTTCCCGATCGTTATTACAACTGCAGCCGGACTCGCCAGCGTGAATGAGGACGCGGTCGATCTGGTACGAACAATGGGCGCGAGCAAGTGGGAAACATTCAGGCGAGTCCAGCTCCCGACCGCCCTGCCGACGATGATGAGCGGTTTTAAGCTAGCCGTAGCGATGTCCGTTGTTGGCGCGGTCGTCGGCGAGTTCGTGGGTGCAAATTCGGGGCTCGGCTATGAGCTAAATACCGCACTTGGAAATTTCCAGGTGGCGCTGGGATTTGCGGTTCTCTTCGTGCTAGTGGTGATGGGGATTGTGCTATTCTACGCCGCGGTATTTTTCGAGCGCAGGATTGCATACTGGCCTGTGGCGGGAGATATTTCTGAGTTTGTCCGGGGCGTGTCGATGTGACGAGTTCGCAGTAGCAGATCACGAATGGAGGAGGCTGTATGCCGGTAGTCCAGGTAACGATGTTCGAGGGCAGGGATGACGAGGCGAAGGCACGGATAGCTCGCGGTATTGCCGAGCTGGTTGCCGAGAATGGCTACCTGCCAGTAGATACTGTACACGTTATATTCAACGAAAAGCGGCGGGACTCGTGGGCGCGTGGCCTGTCACTCGCGTCGCGGCGGGAGCGCTCGGCGGAGCCGCCGCGCCGAGTTGAGTTTGCCTGCATCAGTGAACTCGAGTGCTCGCCGGAAGCGGAGAACGATTATCTGCGCCTGCGGCGGGAGGAGATCGATCCTGCGATGGCGCGCATGCCCGGCTTTGTGTCGGCATCGCTGTTCCGGGCGCAGGAGTCTGCCGGGAAGTACGTTCTCATAACGAAGTGGATGAGTAAGGAGGATTTCGAGAATTATCGCGCCTCGACCGCGCATGACGACCTGCGGCAGAGATCGGTGGAGTTGCTTTCGCGGCGGCCACCACCGGAATTCTATGAGGTGGTACACGTCGCCGACCATCAATCATGAGTTTCGCGCTTAGGACGAAAGGCGGGAACCTGTCATGGATCCATGACCGGCGCAACGTCTGGATGATAGTGTCATCGAATTCTATGATGAAAGGAGTTTAGGAGAAATGAAATTCAGTGTCGGCCTAGGGCGCGGAGTGAGCTTCGAGGAACTCGCCGAGGAAGCTCAAGTGGCAGAGGAGAGTGGCTTCTCGCACCTCACTGTCGTGGATCAGCAGAACCTGGACCGCGACGTCTACGTGCTAATGACGGCCGTTGCGATCCGGACCAGTAGAATCCTGATCGGACAGGGTGTGACGTTGCCGGCAAGTCGGCATCCGGCCGTGACGGCGAACGCGACGGCGAGTGTAGACGAGGTATCCGGCGGCCGTGCGTTCCTGGGCATAGGCGCGGGGGGCAACGCTCTGCGCAGCATGGGAGCGAAGGCGCCACCACTGAGAGAACTTCGGGCCACGGTGGAGTTCGTCAAGCGGTACGTGGCGGGCGAGGAGGCCGAGTACGGCGGATACAAGATGCGGTCGGGCTGGATTCGGCGAGCCTACCCAATATATATGGCTGCTTCCGGACCCAAGGCGCTTCAATTGGCAGGCGAACTCGCCGACGGCGTCATAACGGTCGGCGCGAATCCCGAGTTGGTCAAGTGGCGGCTCGAGCTAATAAGGCGTGGTGCCGAACGAGTCGGGCGCGACCCCTCGACGATCGACATATGGGTCAGGAACTGCATGGTAATCGGCGAAAGCCGCGAGGAAGCACGGCGCCAAGCTGCGGCGTATGCCCCACGAACGATCTGGCTCGACCTCGGAGCTGACAATCCGGAGGCCGCTGAGCTACGTCGGCGACTGGCAAAGACAGTTAAGGACGTAGACGGGCTTATAGCCGACAGTAAGCGAGTATTTGACGCGTATGACGAATACATGCATGAGCGGAGCGAGGCGCCGCACGCGCAGCTCGTGACTCAGCGAATGATCGACTTTATGCATCTGACAGGTTCCTCCGACGAAGTTCGGGCGCGGATCTCTGAGCTCCAGAGCATGGGCATCGAACACATCTCCAACACAATGTTTACCCTGAAAGACCGCAAGGAAATGATGCGTCGCATCGGGACGGAGATTATCTCGGCTTTTGGCGATTAATCTAAACCGGAAGCGAACATGACACGGCTAAGTCAGGGAGCAATGGCGTAGTCGACCTGATGGAAGTGAGGAGGAGATATCGGTGGCGGAGTGGCATCTGGGCATTGCGAACAACTCTGGTTCGCGTGAGATAATCAGAGTCAGCGGCCAGGCCAAAGAACTCGGGTTCTGCGGTGTATGGATGGCCGATATTCGCTTCTGGCGTGATTGTTATACGGTGCTTGGAGCCGTAGCAGCCTCGACGCCGGAGTTGCGGCTGGGCTCGAGTGTCAGTGACGCCTACTCACGCCATCCGGGGACTCTTGCTGCGATCGCGGCGACACTCGATGAGCTGGCGCCGGGCCGCTTTACGCTGGGCATAGGTGCCGGCGGCTCCGGCATGGCTGCGATCGGCGCCGAGCGGCGGCGCCCTCTCGAGACAGTCGAAATGCTCGTTAATGGCGTCCGTAAGCTACTGAGGGGCGAGCCTACGAACGCGATTTCTGCGGCCTTCACCCTGTCCGGCGCCGAGCTCCGCTTCACGCCCTGCAAGACAGTAGGAATAGCGATGGCGGCTAGCGGGCCATTGATGTATCAACTGGCAGGCCGGATCGCAGACACGATCTTTGTCGGTCGCTACCTGGAACCTGAGGGAATTGGCTACGTTCGCGAGCGCATAGCGGAGGGCGCGGCGCGTCGCGATCCATCGCTGGGCCCGATCGAAGAGATCCTGCGGGTCGATGTGAGCATCAGCGAGAAGAACCCAGCCGAGGCTCGGCAGGTGATGCGAGCCAGAGTGGACGGTCTGATGCGTTCCGGTTACCGGAACCAGGGGTTCCTCGGCCCGATCGGGTTGAGCGACCTAGTGGTCGGCGACAGCACGCTTGGTCCCGAGGAGATTGACCGGATCGCTAAGCGGGTGTCTCTATCGGGAACCCCGAGTGAAGTAGCTGAGCGCGTCGCGCAGGTAATATCAAGCGCTCGTATCTCGGCTATTTCACTCTCACCACATATGCTTCCGGGACAGAGCCTAGAGGAGGCCGTTGATCTAACGGCAGATGTGATCGCACGGGTCGAGTCGCAGGCATGATTCACCTTAGATTTACCGGTGGCACGGGACGGGTTTGCCGACGGGTGACCCCATGAGCTCGCGAGCAGCGTCAGCCCGGCTGGACCACCTGGTCGTGGTCGTACCCGATCTCGGTGATGCGATGAGCTGGCTCGGTTCGACACTGGGCTGTCGTCCTGTCGCGGGAGGGCGTCATACCGGGCTAGGCACTTGTAATGCACTGATCGGCCTTGGCGAGGGCCGGTACCTTGAGGCGATCGCCCCAGACCGCACGGAGCCTTTGCCGATAGGAGCAATACGGCCTTTCGGCGCGGATGGGGCGATTGGTGCGCGACTGGTAACCTGGGCGGCTCGGGTGCGCGCGATCGATGACGTAGCCATGGCAATGAAGAATTCTGGCGTAGATCTGGGACCTCCCATTAACCGCTCGCGTCGCCGGCCAGATGGATCGATGCTGACCTGGTGCATGACGCCCAGCGAACGTGATCGGCTTGATGGTGTCATTCCGTTCTTGATCGAATGGCATACCGATCACGAACCAGGTGTCACGCTGCCGGCCGCTGCCAGCCTCCGCTACTTCCGATTGACCCATCCAGCCCCGCACAGAGTGCGGAAGGTCCTCTCCATGTTGGGCATCGAGGATGAAATCGAGGTGGTGGATGGCCCTGCCGCGCTCGACGCCGAGATTATCGGCACAGCCGGCCGCATACATATAAGTTCGTCGGTGCCTGACCGGCCCAAAATCGATTGGAGCTAAGCAATGAGCGAATCGCTTCTAGACAGGATCGGCGTCTTCTTGTTCCCGTGGGGCAAGACTCCGCCCACGATCGAGTCATTGACCGACATGGCGTGCACGATCGAAGAGCTCGGTTTCGACTCGGTGCAGATACCGTGGCACTACACATTGCCGACCAGTCGAATATTTCCAGCTTTCGAGAATAGATTCTGCCTGGATCCCACGGTTGTGCTACCAATTATAGCACACGAGACGAGCCGAGTACGAATCGGATTCAATTCTGCGGTGCTCCCGACCGCCCATCCGTATCACTGGGCCAAGTGGTTCGCATCGATGGATGTAATCACCGGTGGCCGCTTTATCGGCGGCGTTGCGCTAGGGTGGTGGGGGGAGGACTTTACGGCCTCGGGAACCGATATGAAGGGTCGTGCCCGGCGCTTCGATGAGGGGTTGGATATCCTTGCTGACCTGCTAGCAGGACGACCAATCACCGAGGCGGGCGAATTTTATGACGCTCGTGGACTGGATGTGGCGCCTCTGCCAGTCCAAAGGCCGTTGCCGCTATGGCTCGGCGGCGGGATAAAGTCGGTAGAACGAGCGGCCCGTTACACCTCGGCGCTATGCCCGATTAATCCGTCGGTCGCCGAAGTGCGCGATGAGCTCAGGCCTGCCCTTGACGCTGCCTTCGGGCGCTATGGGAAGAAGGCAGAGCTTGCAAACTTTACGTACGCGGTTATCGAGGATGATGAGGAGATCCTTAGGGAATACCATCTGCCTCGTATGCGCTCGCGATTGAATGATATGCCACTCGGCGAGGCCATGGGTGGCACATCCGAGAAGATCAAGCTAGAACCGATTGGTCGCGTGTTGTGGGGTAGCCCTGACGCCTGCGCCGCGCAAATGCGCGACCTCATCGGTGCGGGGGTGGACTATTTCGTACTCGATTTCCACTATCACGGCCTTGAACCCGAAGAGTTCGGCAAAAGCCAAATGCGACGCTTCGTCGATGAAGTAGTCCCGCTCGTGTAGCGCCATACGGTGGATCGTTTGAGCATCTGGAAGGACGGTCGGCGACCAGATCATGCGGATTACCGTGCTAGCTGGCGGCGTTGGCGGTGCGCGCTTCCTGCGCGGCCTGCTGGCGGCCGCCCGGGACGCCCAGGTCACCGTGATCGGCAATACGGGCGATGACATCACGCTGTTCGGCCTGCACGTCAGCCCCGACCTGGACACGGTCATGTATACGCTGGGCCGCGGTATCAGCGAGGAGCAGGGCTGGGGCCGGTCCGATGAGTCGTTCGTCGTGCTGGAGGAACTCGCGGCGTACGGGGCCGGGCCGGAGTGGTTCGACCTCGGGGACCGCGACCTGGCGACGCACATCTGGCGCACCGCGCTGCTCCGGGACGGCCAGCCGCTGTCCGCGGTGACGGCGCGGCTGTGCGAGCGCTGGCAGCCGGGCGTGCAGCTGCTGCCCATGTCCGACGACCGAGTACAGACCCAGGTGGTGATCGAGCAGGACGCCATCCCGCGCACCGTGCACTTCCAGGAGTGGTGGGTCCGGCTGCACGCGGCCGTGGCAGCCCAGCGGATCATCGTGGCCGGCGCCGGCCAGGCTCGGCCGGCGCCGGGTGTGCTGGACGCGATCGATGCCGCCGACCTAGTGCTGCTGCCGCCGTCCAACCCGGTGGTCAGCATCGGCGCGATCCTCGCAATACCCGGCATTGCCGAAGCGGTGCGCCGGAAGACGGTCGTCGGCGTGTCGCCGATCATCGCGGGCGCTCCGGTACGCGGGATGGCGGACGCGTGCCTGACCGCGATCGGCGTGCAGACCACGGCCACTGCCGTGGCCGAGCATTACGGGCCGGATCTGCTCGACGGGTGGCTGGTCGATGAGCAGGACAAGGAGGCGGTGGACGCGCCTGAGCTGGTCGGCATCACCGTGCGCGCGGTGCCGCTGTACATGACGAACCTGGCTGCCGCCGCGGAGATCGCTCGGGCGGCGCTGGAGCTGGCCGAGGAGGTGACGCGGTGAGCGGCTCGGCCAGCGAGACCGGCCCGGTCCATCCTGGAACCACCCGTCCGAGCGCTTCGGTTTCGCCCGCAGCTCAGGCGAGACCTGCGGCCCACTTGGCTGACGTGCCCCGGCCGCCTAGTGCGAGCGCGCTGCGCCGCGCCCTGGCCCGGTCGCGGGACGGCAAGGCACTCGATTCGGCTGAGGCCACCGTGCTGCTGCACGCGCGGGGTGAGCAGCTGGCCGAGCTGTTCTCGCATGCGAGCAGGACCAGGGACGCGGGCCTGGCAGCGGCTGGTCGGCCGGGCGTGATCACCTATTCGCGCAAGGTGTTCATCCCGCTGACCAGGCTGTGCCGGGACCGCTGCGGGTACTGCACGTTCGTCACCGTGCCGGGTCGGCTGCCGAGTCCCTACCTGTCGCCGGACGAGGTGATAGAGATCGCCCGCGAGGGCGCCAGGCTCGGCTGCAAGGAGGCGTTGTTCACGCTCGGGGACCATCCTGAGGCTCGGTGGCGGCAGGCGGAGGAGTGGCTGGACCGCAGCGGTTACGACGACACGCTGTCCTATGTCCGGGCGATGGCGATCCGGGTGCTGGAGGAGACCGGCCTGCTGCCGCACCTGAACCCGGGAGTGCTGACCTGGCAGGACTTCCAGCGGCTCAAGCCGGTCGCGCCGTCCATGGGGATGATGCTGGAGACCACCGCGAGGCGGCTGTTCACCGAGCGCGGCGGGCCGCACTACGGCAGCCCGGACAAGGACCCGGCGATTCGCCTGCGAGTGCTTGAGGACGCCGGCCGCAGTTCGGTGCCGTTCACCACCGGCATCCTGATCGGGATCGGGGAGACGCTGGCGGAGCGGGTGGAGTCGCTGTTCGCGATCCGGCAGGTGGGCCGCGAGTACGGCGGCGTGCAGGAAGTCATCGTGCAGAACTTCCGGGCCAAGCCGGATACCGCGATGCGCGGCGTGCCGGATGCGGATCTGGACGACGTGGCGGCGACGATCGCGGTCGCCCGGCTGGTGCTTGGTCCCGGTGCCCGGATCCAGGCGCCGCCGAACCTGATCGGTGACCAGTACCGGCCGATTCTGGCCGCCGGCATTGATGACTGGGGCGGGGTATCGCCACTCACTCCGGACCACGTCAACCCGGAGCGGCCGTGGCCGCAGATCGACGAGCTAGCCAGGCAAACCGCTGCGGCCGGGTTCACGCTGCGCGAGCGGCTGACCATCTACCCGCCCTACATCCGGGAGCCATGGCTGGATCCGCGGCTGGCGGCGCACGTGGCCGCGCTCGCCGACCCGGCGAGCGGCCTGGCCGCAGACAACGCGAACCCGTGCGGCCTGCCGTGGCAGGAGCCGGACGGCGGCTGGGTCCGTCATGACCAGTGGAGCTCCAGCGGCCGGACCGATCTGCACGTGACGATCGATATTACCGGCCGGGCCAGCGACCGGCGCGACGACTTCGCCGAGGTCTACGGCGACTGGGCGGAGATACGCGCGCGGCTCCGCAGACCCTCGGGCGGGGCCGCCGCCGCCGTATCGCCGGACCAGCCCAGCCACGCGGTCACCAGGCTGGGTGCAGCAGCGGTCGAGGACCGCGGCGCGCCGCCCCGGCTGCGCGGGGAGGTCGCGGCCGCGCTGCGCAGCGCCGAGCGCGACCCGGCCGGGATCACTGACGCCGAGGCGCTGGCCCTGCTCGATGCCGATGGCGCGGAACTGGCGGCGCTTGCCGGGCTGGCCGACTCGGTGCGGAAGGACGCCGCCGGGGACGATGTGACGTTCGTGGTTACCCGCAACATAAACTTCACCAACGTCTGCTACACGGGATGCCGGTTCTGCGCGTTCGCGCAGCGCCGGACCGATGCCGACGCCTACACGCTGTCCCTGGACCAGGTCGGGGACCGGGCCGCCGAGGCCTGGGCGGCGGGTGCTACCGAGGTGTGCATGCAGGGCGGCATCCATCCGGACCTGCCCGGCACGGCGTACTTCGATCTGGCCGCGGAGGTCAAGCGGCGCTGCCCGGAGATCCACGTGCACGCGTTCTCGCCGATGGAGGTCATGAACGGCGCGTCTCGTACCGGCCTGCCAGTGCGCGACTGGCTGGAACGAGCCCGCGCCGCCGGCGTCGGCTCCCTGCCGGGAACCGCGGCCGAGATCCTCGATGACGACGTGCGCTGGGTGCTGACGAAGGGCAAGCTGCCGGCCGCGGCCTGGGTCGAAGTGATCACGACCGCACACGAACTGGGTATTCCGACTACCGCGACGATGATGTACGGGCACGTGGACACTCCGGCGCACTGGGTCGCGCATCTGCGCGTGATCCGCGGCATCCAGGACCGGACCGGCGGCTTTACCGAGTTCGTGCTGTTGCCGTTCGTGCACGTCAGCTCGCCGATCTACCTGGCGGGCCTGGCCCGCCCGGGACCGACCAGGCGGGAGAACCGGGCCGTGCACGCGCTCGCCCGGCTGTTGCTGCACGGCGCGATCCGCAACATCCAGTGCTCCTGGGTAAAGCTTGGCGACGATGCCTGCCGGGAACTGCTTGTCGGCGGAGTGAACGATCTTGGTGGCACGCTGATGGAGGAGACGATCAGCCGGATGGCCGGGTCGCAGCACGGCTCGTACAAGACCATCAGCCAGCTCGCCGAACTGGTCGCCCCGCTCGGCCGCCCGCTGCGCCAGCGCACCACCCTCTATCAGGATCCAGGGCCAGAACGCGCTGCCGCCGCCACTGCCAGCGACGGAGTCTGCGCCGCCGTGCGGGGCGGGTTACGGACGCCGCTGACCTCGGGCTCGTAGAGTGGCCGTTGCCAGGCAACCAGCCGAGCGGAGCGGGCTGAGGGCCGGAGAACGAGGAATTGATGGCGAGCACCCGGCGGGAACTGCGCGCCGGAGTCGGTGGTGCTCGGCCACGCCACCATCGCGCGCCGTCTCGGCGCGCGGCTGTTGCCGCACTGCCCGGTCACCGGGATCCAGGCGAACCGCGGCAAGATAACCGCCGTCGTCACCGCGGCGGGGCGGATCGACGTCGGCGCGGTCATCTGCACGGCCGGACCCTGGTCGCGTGAGGTGGGGCAGTGGGCCGGCGTCGACCTCCCGGTAACCCCGCTGCGCCGCCAGATCCTGGTCACCGAGCCGATCGCGGGCATCGACCCTGGCACGCCCTTCACGATCGACTTCGGCACTAGCTTCTACTTCCACCGGGAGGGCCCGGGCCTGCTGCTTGGCATGTCCGACCCGGATGAGACACCAGGCTTCAAGCTGAACACGTCCGATGCGTGGCTGCCCCTCCTTGGCCAGGCGATGCAGCGCCGCGCGCCCGCTCTGATGACCGCGGGCATCCGGAGCGGGTGGGCCGGGCTCTACGAGCAGACACCCGACCACAACGCGCTGATCGGCGAGTCCGCCACGGTCAGCCGGTTCCTTTACGCCACCGGTTTCTCCGGCCACGGGTTCCTGATGGGCCCCGCGGTCGGCGAGATCCTGCGTGACCTCTACCTGAACCGGCCGCCGATCATCGACGTCGCAGCGCTGACCGCGGACCGCTTCGCCGCCTCCATGTCCCGCCCGGAGCGGACCATCATCTGATCGGCGCGATCACCGCCTGCGGCTACTCCGGTGTGACCAGGGCACGGGTCACCGGCACGGGGTTGGAGAACAGGTCGAGGACGGGGCAGTGCGCGTCCACCGCGGTGGCAAGCTCTGTGTAGCGCTCCCGGCTCTCCGGCCCGGTCACGCCCACCTCGACGCGGACCGCGGAGAAGCCCGGCCGCACCCGGTCGTCGAACCCGAGCAGGCCTCGGACGTCCAGGTCACCCTCGACCCGTACGGTGAGCGAATCCAGTTCGATGCCAAGCAGCGCGGCCCAGATGCGGTACGCAATGGCCTGGCAGGACCCCAGCGACGCGAGCGCGTACTGCATCGGGTTCGCGGCCACGTTGCCGCCGCCCAGCGAGGGCGGCTCGTCCACCTTGAACGTGTGCCTGCCGGTCCTGATGTCCACCTCGGTGAGTCCGACCAGCGTCCCCTGCGCGGCGAACACCACGTGCGCCTTCGCGGCGTCGGCGTCGATAGCCTTACGGGCGTCGGCGATGAGCGTCTCGAGCGACATCGGAGCCTCCTCCGGATCAGGAGCTGAAACAGTCGGGCGGCGGCGTCATAGCCGTGCATTCATGGAGGTTCCCTGCCCGGGCGGAAGCCTACCTTCAGGCGGGCAAGCTCCCGTGCCTGGTACCCGACGGCGGCTACGCGCAGGTAACGGCCAGACGGATTAATGACTGAAAGTGCTGACTTGAATGCATTGCGTGAATGGGGTTGAGTCACGTAACGTACATATAAGTAGTGATTCGATCACTTTAAGTGACAGTCGCCTGACCGGACAACCGGATGAAGTGGTAGGTAGACATGCAGCGCAAACGGACTCCGGCCGGCCGGCCGGGCAGCACGGGCCGCTATGTGGCGCAGGCCGCGCTGGCGGCGATCGTTCTGGCCGCGGCGGGCATCACCATCTCGCTCGCGCTCCCGTCGGGCAGCACGTCCCGGCCTGCCCAGCCGTCCGGCGGCACGACGGCGTCGCCGCCTGCGGTGGCGATGTCGTCGTTCGCCGGGTATGCCGGCCGGGCGGCGCTGCCGGGGGCGCCCAGGCTCGAGGTCAACGCCATCGCCTCGGCGGGCGGCCAGCGGCTCGCCGCCGGCAGCGCCGATGGCTATCCGGCGATCTGGCGGCAGCGCCCCGGCGGGTCCTGGACCCTGGTCACCTCGCCGGATGACCTGCCAGCCCGGCAGGCTCCGGCGACGCTGATGACCGTGACCCACGGCCCGGCCGGATGGCTCGCCGTCGGCGTGCCCGGCCCCGTCGTCCTAACCTCGGCGAACGGCACGACCTGGCGGCCAGCGGCAGGGAACATCGCGGCAGGCCTTGGCAAGATCCTCACCGCCTCGGCCGCCGCCGGGCCGCGCGGGTACGTCATCCTCGGCAAGCTGGCCGTCCCTGGCGGCTGCGCGGCGGACGTCTGGTACTCGGCGAACCTGACGAGCTGGACACGCGCCCATGACGTCAACGGCACCACGGGCTCCAGCCAGACCCTCGCGGTTGCCGCGCTGGCCGGCGGCTTCGTCTCGGTGGGCTCGCACAACGGCAAGCCCGCGGCATGGACCACCTCAGACGGCACCACGTGGCGCACAATCGACCTGGCCGGCCCGGCGAACGCCCAGCTCAACCAGATCGCGGTCCGCGGAGCCCGGGTGGTCGCCACCGGCGGCTCCGACGGCCAGGGCGCCGGAGCCGCGGCGTTCGCGGTGTCCTCACCTGACGGCGGCGCCACCTGGCAGCAAGCGGCCCTCCGGCTGCCGGCGCCCCGCACTGTCGTCACCGCGCTCGCCGCCGGCCCGCAGGGATGGATCGCCGCCGGGCAGTACGGCACCCCAGGCCGGCCGCGAATCGTCGTGTGGAAGCTGGCACCCGGTCAGGACACATGGGCTCAGGCGCAGGTCGGCGGCATCACCGGTGCCGGGGCGGGGCAGCCGCCCGAGATCACCGCGCTCGGAGCATCGCAGGATGCCGTGACCGGCATCGGGCCCGTCGCCTCAGCGCGCAGCCACCTGGCGGCCGTCTTCACCCTGACCGTCTTCACCCGGCCGGCCCGGTAGCCACCGCCCACGGCAGGCTAGCGGCGGCTGCCTTGCGGCCTCGCCGTACCCGGTCCCGGATCCCGCGGCCTCAGTGCTCTTGCTGCGGGCCGGGATTCGTGGTCGGCAGCCGCTTGGGGAGCGCCGGCGGCTGCGGCCCGCCCATCGGCGGCGGGTCGACGGTCTGCACGGCACCGGCACCGGCACCGGCACCGGCACCGGCACCGGCACCGGCACCGGCACCGGACCAGCGCGATTCCATCTCGTCGAAGATGGGCAGCCTGCGCGTTGCCACCGAGCCCTCCGGGGACGGCATGACCGCCTCCGCGTCCTCGCGCGCCGCGTAGGCCGGCTGGGCGCCGGGAAACTGGCCAGACAGGGGCGGCTGCAAGGGCGGCTGCAGGGGCGGCTCGGGGCGCGGTGCGCGATGCGCCGCGGCAGCAGCGCCGGCATTGGCGGCGGGAGCGTGGAACATGAGGACCTCGGCGGGCAGCCAGACCAGCGCCATGAGGCCGCCCTGCTCCGCCTGGCTCAGCCGGACCTTGATGCCGTGCCGTGCGGCGAGCCTGGCCACCACGAGCAAGCCCATCCACTTGGTGGCGTCGATGGTGGTCGCGGGCGGGTTTTCCAGCTGCCAGTTCGCGAACGCAAGCTCCTTGTCCGTCATTCCGATGCCGTGGTCGGTGATGTCGACCACGACGCCGCCGGTGTTCACCGCGACGGCGGTGACGCGGACGGGTATGTTCGCCGCCGAGAACGACGTCGCGTTCTGTATCAGCTCGGCGAGCAGGTGGACCACGTCGTCTGTGGCGGGCCCGCGCACGGCGACGTCCGGCTGCACCTCCAGCGAGACGCGCTCGCCCTCCTCGATGTCGGACACCGCGGCGCGCACCAGGTGGGCCAGCGCGGCCGGCTGGCTCGAGCCCGTCGATGGCTCCTGACCGGCCAGGATGAGCAGGTTCATCGAGCCGCGATACATCTGCGTAGCGATCCGGCTCATCTTCTCCAGGCTGGCCAGGCGCCGCTCGTCCTGCTCGCCGTGCGCGAGGTTCTCGACCAGGCGGATCTGGCGCTCGGCCAGGAGCCGGCTGCGGTAGGCCAGGTTCACGAACACGGCGCTGAGCTTGCCGCCAAGTTCGGCCTCGTTCGCCGTCAGGCGCGAGATTTCCCGGCGCATCTGATCGAAGACGCCGCCCGCCTCGCCGGCGTCGCCGGCGGAATCCACGTCGACGGGAGCAGCCGCCCGCCCTGTCGGCGGCCGCTGCGCACGGCGAGGGACCTCATCGGGCACCGGCACGGTGCCAGGGCGCGGGCTGCCCAGCCGCGGGCCGATGCTCGGGGGAGCGGTAGCGCTCCTGGCCGGCTCCGGGGAGAACGCTCCGCCTGCACCGGCCCGGGACGGAACCGCGGCCGGCCGCTCGCCGCCAAAGGCATCGCCGCCGAACGCAGTGCCGCCGAACGCAGTGCCGCCGAACGCAGTGCCGCCGAACGCGCTGCCGCCCAGGGC
>JBOHCG010000058.1:0-21589 GCA_050698735.1 Streptosporangiaceae bacterium
GAGGTCGTGTCGGTAGGCGATCCGGTGTGTCCCGCGGACGGTGTCGTGATCGAGGTGGGCGCGACCGGGGTGTGCCGGTCGGACTGGCATGCCTGGCGGGGACACGATCCGGTGGCGCTGCCGCACATCGGGGGGCACGAGTTCGCCGGGGTGGTCGCGGCGGCAGGGGCGGAGGTTTCCCTGTGGCGGGCCGGGGACCGGGTGACTGTGCCGTTCGTGTGCGGGTGCGGGCGGTGTGAGTTCTGCCTTGCCGGGGAGGCGCAGGTGTGCCCTCGGCAGACACAGCCGGGGTTCACCGGGCCCGGTTCGTTCGCGGAGTTCGTGGTGGTGCACGCGGCGGATGTGAACCTGGTCGCGGTGCCCCCTGCGGTGGACTTCGTGACGGCGGCGTGCCTGGGGTGCCGGTTCGCCACCGCGTTCCGGGCGGTCACCGCGCACGGGCGGGTGCGGGCCGGTGAGTGGCTGGCCGTGCACGGGTGCGGCGGGGTAGGGCTGTCGGCGGTGATGATCGGGGTGGCGCTCGGGGCGCGGGTGGTGGCGGTGGACGTGGTTCCCGCGGCGCTGGAGCGGGCGCGCGAGCTTGGCGCTGAGGTTGTCGTGGACGGTGGTTCGGCGGATGCGGCGACGGTGATCGAGGAGGTCACCGGGGGCGGGGCGCATGTGTCGGTGGATGCGCTCGGGTCGGCGGGGACGGCGGGCTGCTCGGTGCGGTGCCTGCGGCGGCGGGGGCGGCACGTGCAGGTCGGGCTGCTGCTTGACGGGCCGACGGCGCTGCCGATGGACCTTGTCGTGGCGCGGGAGTTGGAGATCTACGGGTCGCACGGGATGGCCAGCCGGGATTACCCGCCGATGATGAGCATGGTCGCGGACGGAACATTGCGGCCCGGTCTGCTGGTCGGGGCGGTGATCGGGCTGGAGGACGCCGGACGCGCTCTGGCCGCTATGGACGGGCTCGGCGCCACGGCCGGCATGACGGTCGTCAGGCTGCTGGCGGGCTAGCCGGGCCAGCCGGGCCAGCTAACAGGGCGTAGAGGTGGCCGGCGAGCCAGTCGGCGATCTGGGAGCGGGACTCGAAGGCGTGGTTGGTGAGGCCGTGGCTGCCTTCGGGGTCGAAGAGTAGCTCGGCGCCAGGGGCCTCGCTAGCCAGGCGTTCGGCGTGGTAGGCGGGGACGAGGCGGTCCTTGCCGCCATACGCGACCAGCAGCGGGCGGGTGATGAGGGGGGCGGCCTGCTCCAGGCTCAGCGCTTCCATCCTGGTGCGGGCCTCGGCCGGGCTGCCGGCGCCCGACCTGCGCTGGAAGGTGGCGCGTGTCTGCGCGGGCAGCTCATCCCAGTCCTGGTCCCAGCTGTACGGTCCGGCCAGCGCCACCGCGGCCTTGATCCTCGGCTCGTAGGCCGCCGACCTGGCCGCGTAGTAGCCGCCCAGGCTGACCCCGAACGCGCCGATCCGGCGCGCGTCGATGTCGTTCCTTCCCTCCAGGTAGTCCGCGACCGCCGCCGCCACCTTCTCGTAGGCGGGCTCGATGGGCAGGTCGTACTCGGCCTCGCCCTGGCCGGGACCGTCGACCGCGATGACCGCGAGGCCGCGGTCGAGCATGTACTCGGCGGTGGCCTGCAGTTCCTCCTTCACCGAGTCGAGCCCGGGGATCATGATCACCACAGGCGGTATGGCACCGGCGGCGTGGGCGCCGTGGATTGCGGGCAGCCGGAAGTACGCGGCAAGCTCGGTCCCCGCGTAGGGAACGTGCACGTAGTCGGCGGGCGGGTCGAGGGTGGCCGCGCCCCGGCGGAAGCAGGCCACAGTGCGCTCGTGCGCCGCCCGCTGCTCGTCCGGGTGATCGACGAAGACGAACTTGCCCCAGTGCCAGCACAGCGCCGCCCGCCGCCAGGCCTCCCCGGCGGTGACGAGGCGTCCGGCCGACTCCGCGGTCTCGGCCAGGTGCTCGTAGTGCCTGGCGGTGCGGCCCCACTCGCGGCACCAGTCATCCCAGCTCGTGATCCGGGCCATGGTCGCCTGGAAATCGGAATAGCTGGTGCCGTTGGCGACGAAGCGCGCCGCCCAGTGCACGTTCGCCGCCTGGACCCGCTCATCGGCCTTCGCCACCGGCTGGGCCGCCACTGGCTGGTACAGCCGGGGGCGGCGGTCGGCCATGCGGTCGGAGTCGCCGCCGAGGCTCTTGTTCCTCGCCCGCGGCAGGTCGCAGGCGGCCGTCAGCACGACCGTGCGGTCGGCGAGGACCGGGCCGGCCAGCGGGTGACCGCTCGGGCCAAGGATCATCGAGCCGCCGGACCAGGACACGCCGCGCTCGGCGCGGCACCGGTCGGCGACGGCGATGAAGACGCCGTTGGCGGCGGCGTCGGCTTGTGCCTCGATCACGTCGGGCGGGTACTCCCCCGGCGGCGCGGAAGCTGGCCCCGGCCAGTTCACCGGGGCGGCGATGAGGTCTGCTCCGGCCAGCGCGGGCAGCCGAACCCACTCGGGAAATTCGAGGTCGTAGCAGATGATCACGGCGACCCGGCCGAAGCCCAGGTCGACCACGGGCGGCTGCGCGTCACCCGGGGTAAAGACGAGCTTCTCCTTGTCCCACAGGTGCGCCTTGCGGTACACGGCCCGGGTCCCCGACGCGTCGACGAGGGCCGCGCTGTTGTAGAGACGGTCGTCGCCGCCGAGCTCGCAGAACCCGCCGACGATGACGACCTGGTGCGCGACGGCGAGGGCACGCCACTGGCGCAGGGTGACGCTGTCGCCAGCCGACGAGGCGAGGCTGCGCGCCTCGGCTGAGGCTCTGTCGGCATGTGCGTCGGCCGAGGCCTTGTCGGCCCCGTCTCCCAAAACACCGTCCCCCAAAACACTGTCGCCGAAGACGTAGCCGGAATCGCACAGCTCGGGCAGGACCACCAGCCGGGCGCCCGCGGCGGCCGCCTCGGCCACCGCGCCGGCCGCGGCCTGCCGGTTGGCGTCGGGCTCACCGATGGTGATCGCCAACTGGGCGACCGCGATTGTGACGGGCGAGCTGTCCACCGTGTCGCGCTCCGTTCGTCTGTCTGGGTTCGTCGTGTGGGCCTACGTCAACAGCATCCGGGACAAAGCCGGTCACCGCCATCCCGTACCGTCAGCTGAAGACGATCTGCTGGAGAAAGGGGTCGCCGGTGACGGCACAGGCGGACGTGGTTGTGGTGGGCGGCGGGCACAACGGGCTGGTCGCGGCGGCGTACCTTGCCCGGGCCGGGCTCAACGTCGTGGTGTGCGAGCGGCGCGAGGTGCCGGGCGGCGCGGCGGTGAGCGAGCATCCGTTCGGGCCCGAGTACACGGTGACGTCGCTGTCCTACGTGGTCTCGCTGCTGCCGCCAGACCTCGTGCGCGACCTGCGGCTGGACCAGCACGGCTACCACGTGTACCCGCAGGGACCTTACTTCGCGCCGCGGGCGGACGGTCGGTACCTGCGGCTGCCTGACAACCCGACCTTGCGCCGGGCTGAGATAGCGCGGTTCTCGGTGAAGGACGCCGACGCCTACCCCAGGTACGTCGAGCATCTGGCCGGCATCGGCCGGGTGCTCGGGCCGCTGCTGCACCAGATCCCGCCACGGCTCGGGTCCCGGCGCGCCTCGGACCTGGTCCGGCAGGCACGGCTGCTTGGCCGGCTGCGCGGCGTGGACGAGCGCGGGGCGGTGGACATCACGCGGCTGCTCACCGGCAGCATCGCGGACCTGCTTGAGGAGTACTTCGAGAGCGACGCGATGCGCGGCCTGCTGTCTGTGTCAGGCGTGATCGGGACGTGGGCCGGGCCGCGTTCGGCCGGGACCGCGTACGTCATGCTGCATCACCACATCGGCGAGACCGACGGGCAGTCCGGCGCCTGGGGTTTCCCGCGCGGCGGCATGGGCGCGGTGAGCGGCGCGCTGGCCCGGGCGGCCCGGATGTTCGGCGCGCAGATCAGGACCGGGGCCGAGGTGGCGCGCATCCGCACCCGCGACGGCCGGGTCGCGGGAGTCACGCTTGCCAGCGGTGAGTCGATCGACGCCCCCGTGGTGGTCACCACGGCGCACCCGCAGATCTCGTTCCTCCGGCTGCTCGACCCGGCCGAGCTGCCGGCCGAGTTCGTGGCCGACATCCGCGGCTGGCGCAGCCGCAGCGGCACCGTGAAGATCAACCTGGCGCTGGACCGGCTGCCCGTTTTTTCTAGCTTTCCGGAGCCCGACCCGTCTGTCTACGGCGGGACGATCGTGCTCGCCGAGTCGCTCGACGACATCGAGAACGCTTTCCAGCAGGCCGTCTCGGGGGTCCCAGCGGCCTTGCCGTTCGCCGATATCTGCATCCCCAGCGTGTTCGACGACTCCCTGGCGCCTAAGGGCCAGCACGTCATGTCGATGTTCACGCAGTGGGTGCCGCATGAGTACGCGGACGCGCCGGACGATGCGGCTCTGCAGGCCTACGCCGACCGCGTACTGGCGAGGGTGGAGACCGTCGCGCCCGGGTTCACCAGCTCGGTGCTGCACCGGCAGGTGATCGGGCCGCACCAGATGCAGGAGGAGTACGGCCTGGTCGGCGGGAACATCTTCCACGGGGAGCTGTCGCTCGGGCAGATGTTCCACGCCCGGCCCGCGGCCGGGTATGCCGACCTGCGCACCCCCGTCCGCGGCCTGTACCAGGCCGGGTCGGCGACCCACGGCGGCGGCGGGGTTACCGGCATTCCGGGCCGCAACGTCGTTAGGCAGGTCCTCGCCGATCGCCGGTACGAGCGGTGGCGGCAGCGGGTTCCGCGGGTGAGCCGGTCCGGTCGCTGATCACGGCTCGTTAGGGGTGGTCTGCGAGCCAGGCGTGTACCTCGCCGATGTGGTTCTCGCGGACGGTCCCGTGACTCTCGTCGTCGAGCATCCAGGCTTCGAGGCCGGGGATGTGCTCGGCGAGCCACTGACCGTGGGCGAACGGGGCGGGTGAGCACAGGCTGGCTGCCGCCGCGACCAGATCCGGCAGCAAGGCGGCGCAGGCCAGCACGTGCGGGCCGCCGCCGGACAGGCCCCACATCGCAAGACGCTCGATTTCCAGGGCCTCGCAGATCGCGCGGGCGTCGCTCGCGCAGTCGGCCATGGTGCGGCCCGGATCCGGCGTGGATTCGCCGTAGCCTGGCCGGTCATAGCTGATCAGCCGCAAGCCGCGGGCGGTCGCGTCGGCGACGGTACGGCCGTAGAGGTGCCGGGAGTTGGGCGTGCCGACGTGCACCATCACCGGGCTGCCGTGAGAGTCCCCGGCGTCCTCGACCGCGAGCGTCCTGCCGTCGGGCGTCTTGACAAACCATTCCATGGCGCACACACCTCTGCAGTGACCTGAGCATGGGGAGACATTCGACGCTATCTCCGCGCGAGTCGGCGGCGGGTGGGTAACGCTCAGGGACCCGGGGGTGTTACCCGGGGCTGGCTGGCTGGCGGGCTGTGGCTGCGGAAGACTTTGGTGCCGTCGGGGCTGCGGGCGGTGGTGGTGCCGTCGGGGTTCAGGGTGACGGTCCAGCCCAGCTGGTGGATCATGATCTGGTGGTGATGGGTGCAATACAAGCCGCAATCCCGCACGCTGGTCTTGCCGCCGTCGGCCTGGTGTACGAGATGGTGCACCTCGCAGGCGGACGCGGGCTGGTCGCATTTTCCGGCCCACTGGCAGTGCTGATCGCGGAGGGTGACCGCGGTGCGGATGGCGGCCGGGATGGTCGAGCTGTGGCCGATGTCGAGGGGGAGGCTGGGGCCGGCCAGGCGGGCGCCGAGCTGTCGGCGGCGCAGGTAGGACGCGAGCCCGCCCGGGCCGGACACGAGGTCCACCGCTTTGCCGATGATCGCCTGGCGGATCGCCTCCCGGTCCGGGCCGCCCGGCAGCAGGGACCTGGAGAATGGTCCGTCCGGTCCGGGTGCCGCGTGGTCGGGGCCTGCCGACGGGCCATCGTGCCCGGGTGCCGTCGCGGGCTGGTCGGTCCCGGCCGGGGTCTGAGGATCCGCGGGCTGGCGGCCGGGAGGGGTAGTGGTGTCGTGGTGGTCGAGGCGGTGCAGTTCGGCGCAGAGCCGGACCAGGTCGTCGAGGGCGGCGGGGTCGATGTCGCCGGTTACCACCGGGACGAGGATGGCGTCGCAGGCGACGGCCTGGGCGGCGCGGCCCTCCAGCCAGGCGCCGCCGTCGCTGCCCGTCACGGACGCCGCCGCGCGGTGCGCGGCCCACCGGGCCGCCGCGGCGGCGATCCACTCGCCCTGCAGGGCGGACCCGCCGTCCATGGCGCGCAGCTCGGCCAGCGTCATGTGCACGAGCGCCTTCACCGGGTGCCCGGCCCGGGCCGGCAGCAGATCTGCTGCCAGCAGCCGTTTCATCGCCTCCTGGAGACCATCGTGGTACCGCTCGGCCTTGCTGCGGGTGTCGTCGGCGCCGGCCGGCTTGGCCAGCGCGTCCAGGACCGCGCCGACCATCGCGGCGCAGTCGACGGTGAGGTCACCGTGCAGGACGCCGGCGCCGTCCAGGGTGGTGGCCAGCCGCAGTCCGCGGTCGGCGGGTGCCGGGTCCGGCGGGCCGTCCGGGAGGGAGCGGAGGTACATTTCGGTGGCCAGGGCGACCAGGTCGTCCAGGGTCGCGCCGTGCAGCTTGGTCCAGACCAGCAGCCCGTCGGCGTCGTCCCGGCCGGGGGGCGGGATCTTCCCGGTGATCTCGCAGATCGCCCGCGCCCACGACTCCGAGAGGATCCCCATCACCATGGCGCGGGCGATCTTAGGGTGCGCCTTTACCCGGGCGGCCCAGGCGGTGTGCGCGTACGCGGCGGCCCGGGTGACGTCGGCCTGGTGTATTAGCCAGGACCGCGGGCTGTACTCCCCGTCCTCGGAGTACCCCTGCCTGGCGGTGAACGCGCCGAGCACCGCGGCGTGCAGGGCGGTGCCCATCGCGTGTACCTGTTCCAGCACCTTCAGGGACCGGGCCTGCTCGGCGGCGGGCATCGCGGCGTGGTCGGCGGCGTTGAGGTGCCGCATGGCGGCCACCAGCATGTCCAGCGCGTCGGAGGCGCTCGCCGACGGCGGGAGATCGGCGCTGGCCACGGGTCACCTCCGATGGGCTGTGTGCGAGCGGGTTGTCCTCTCTTCACCACTGCGCAAGGCGGGCGTGCGCGGGTACGGGTGCCACGGTTCGTTCTGATCAAATTAATCTTTTGATCTTTTGTTCGAGTCTAGCACTCGCCACTGACATTCCATAGGCGACGCGCCGCAGGGCCGCAGGGGCTCCTCAGCTCAGGGGCCCGGCCCTTGCGGGGTCAAGAACGGCCCGGCTTGCGAAGCACAGTCATATGGTGTTCTACTTAATCATAACAATTGTAGGCTCACGGTGCGAAGGACGTGCGGTGTGATCGACTTCCATGTCGACAAGGCGGGCAGGGTGCCTGCTTACGCCCAGCTGGTGCGCCAGGTGCGGGAGGCGATGCGGCTGGGCCTGCTGCATCCCGACGACCGGCTGCCGACCGTGCGCGAGGTCGTCGCCTCGTGCACGGTGAACGCGGCCACTGTGCTCAAGGCGTACCGGGAACTGGAGCTCTCCGGGCTGGTCGAATCCCGGCAGGGCTCTGGCACGTTCGTCACCGGCACCCTCGGATCGGCCGATCCTCATGTCATGGCCCGGTTGCGCAACGGCTTGGCCCACTGGCTGGATCAGGCCCGCGAAGCAGGCCTCGAAGACGAGGACGTCCAGGCCCTCGTGACCTCCGTGCTCGCCCAGCAGGCGGTGCGCCCGGCGCGCGCCGGGGACGCGACGCTCCAGACCCGGGCCGGGGGTGCGGCATGACCGGGGGGCCGATCGCCCTGGAGGCCCGCGGGCTGACCAAGCGCTACCGCGACGTGCCGGCGCTGCGCGAGTGCAGCTTCCAGCTGCCCGCGCACCGCATCATCGCGCTGGTCGGGGCGAACGGCGCGGGCAAGTCCACGCTGATGAGCATCGCCGCCGGGCTGCTGCCGGCCACCAGCGGCGAAGTCCTGGTGGGCGGGCGCCTGATCGATGCGCGCCGCCAGACCCGTCCGGCCGACACCGCGTACCGCGTCGCCATTCTCGCCCAGGACAAACCGCTCTACCGCGACTTCACCGTCGCCGACATGCTGAAATTCGGACAGCGCACCAACCGCGTGTGGGACCAGCAGCGCGCGGCGTCCTGGCTGGAGCGCTTCGAGGTGCCGCCCGGGCGCCGGTGCGCCCGGCTGTCCGGCGGGCAGCGCGCCCAGGTCGCCCTCGCCCTCGCGCTCGGAACCTGCCCCGGCCTGCTCCTGCTGGACGAGCCCTTGGCGAATCTGGACCCGGTCGCCCGCACCGAGGTCACCGGGGAACTGCTGGCTGAGGTCGCCGAAAGCGGCATGACCGTGATCCTCTCGACCCACATCGTGGCCGAACTCGCCGGGGTCGGCGAGTACCTGCTGGTGCTCGCGGCCGGCCGGCCGGTGCTGTCCGGAGACATCGAGGAGCTGCTCGCCGGGCACGTACGGCTCACCGGCCCGCGAGCAGATCTGCCGCCCTGCCCCGGCGAGATCGTCCAGGAGCACCACACCGAACGCCAGTCGACGTTCGTCGTCCGACTTCCCGCCTCACCGGTGCCCCCGGCCGTGGCTCCCGGCTGGAGCAGCGGGCCGATGACCCTCGAAGAGCTGACCCTCGCCTACCTCAAGACGTCCGCGAAGCCGCGCCGCGCCATGGAGGCCGCCCTGTGAGCACGCTGACCGGCACGCGGCAACACGGCGGCGCACGCCCGATCGACCTGGCCTGGCTTACCTGGCGTCAGCACCGCGGGGCCATCACCGCCAGCGTGGTATTCGCCGCCGCGCTCACCGGTTCGATGGCATATCTCGCCACCCGCTTCGGGACGATCAACCAGCAATGCGGACACACGATCTGCGCAAGCGACACGCCCCAGAGCGCGACACTCCACGGCACCTTCGGCCTCAGCCAGCTCTCCGCCACCCTCACCCTCGCCGTGGTATTCGCGCCGCTGCTTGTCGGCGTGTTCCTCGGCGTCCCGCTGCTGGCACGCGAGCACGAGCAGCGCACCTTGCTCCTCGCCTGGAGCCAGGACATCACGCCACAGCGCTGGCTATGGACGAAGCTCGCCGTACTCGCCGCCTTGACCGCGGCGCTCGGCGCCGTCGTGTCCGTCACCAGCAGCCACCTGGCCGACGAAGTGAGCACTGCCACCGGGCAAAGCCTGTTCTCCGGTACCGCGTTCCTTGTCACCGGCATGCTGCCGCTGGTGTCCAGCGTCGTCTGGCTCGCCGTCGGCGTGGCCCTGGGCGCCGCATTCCGCCGCACCCTGCCCGCAGCCTTCGCCGCGCTCGCCGGGTACATCGGCCTCTACTTCCTCATCCAGTGGCGCTACCCAACCTTCATGACGCCGCTCGAGACCACGGTTCCCGTCGGCTCCGGCCAATTCGGCACCAACGCCCTGACGGTGGGCCAGGGTTCGGGCATCCTCGTCAACGCCTCGGGCCACCATCTCAGCCCGGCCGCACTGCAGTCGCTGTGCTCAGCCAACAACGGCGCACTCCAGAGCGGCCTGTGCCTGGCGCAGCACCACATCAGGCAGACCCTGCGCTACCAGCCCGCCAGCAGAATCCCCGAATTCCACCTCATCCTGATCGGCGGCTACCTCGGCCTCGGCGCGGTCGCCCTCGCCACCGTGTGGTGGCTGGTCCGGCGCACGAGCCTAAGCGCCGGATAGCCCCGACGGCCGAGGGCTAGGCGGGTTCGTTGACCTGGGAGCTGGAGGCCAGGGCGGCCAGCAGGTCGAAGGAGTGGAGGCGGTCGGCGGGGTCGAAGACCATGGTGGTGACCATGAGCTCGTCGGCGGCCGTTGCCTCTAGGAGATCGGTGAGGCTGCGGCGGACGGTGTCGGGGGCGCCGATGATCTGGGTGGCCCGGCGATCCTCGATGTAGGCGCGCTCCAGGCCGGTGTAGGGGTAGGCGGCGGCTTCCTCGGGAGACGGGACAGGGCCGGGGCGGCCCGAACGCAGCAGGAGGAAGGACAGGACGCCGGAGCCTGCCAGCCAGCTGGCCTTCTCGTCGGTGTCGGCGCAGATCACGGCGGCGGCGACCATGGCGTAGGGGCGGTCGAGGACCGCGGATGGGCGGAAGTGGGAGCGGTAAATGGCCAGCGCGGGCAGCGTGTTGGCCGGGCTGAAATGGTGCGCGAAGGCGAACGGCAGGCCGAGCAGGCCGGCCACCTGGGCGCTGTAGCCGCTGGAGCCGAGCAGCCACATGGCGGGCTGGTAGCCACGGCCCGGGACGGCGTTGATCTTGGCGTACGGATGGTTCTCCGGCCAGCGGCCGGTGAAGAAGCCGAGCAGGTCCATGAGCTGGTCGGGGAAGTCGTCCTCAGACAATCCCGCGGGTGACCGGCGCAGGGCAGCGGCCGTAGCCTGGTCGGTGCCGGGGGCGCGGCCGATGCCGAGGTCGATCCGGCCGGGGTGGAGCGCCTCCAGCATGCCGAACTGCTCGGCGACGACCAGCGAGACGTGATTCGGCAGCATGACGCCGCCCGAGCCGACGCGGATCGTGCTGGTCGCGTCAGCGATGTGGGCGATCAGCACCGGGGGCGCGGAGCTGGCGATGCCGGGCATGTTGTGGTGTTCGGCGACCCAGAAGCGGTGAAAGCCCAGGCGCTCGACGTGCTGGGCCAGGTCGGTCGCCGCGCGCAGCGCCTCGGCGGCGTTGCCGCCGGCCGGCACCGGAGCCAGGTCCAGGACCGAGAGCGGTACCGAGGTCGAGCCGAAGGTAAGGGCCATATCGTCCACGACTTGTCCGAACAGTGGCAGCGGGCACGTTTCTTCCTGCTGCCCCCCGAGGCGTTGGGAAACTATGCCAAGAAATCTTTGCAAAGAGATATTTGCAAAGAGATGTTGGCATTATGGCGATGGAAGATGTGACAGGCGAGGTTGGGGCTGCGGGACAGGGCGGGCCGGCAAACAGGACCGTTACGCGGCTGACGGATGCGCGGGCGCTACGGGCCTATGCTCATCCGGTTCGGATGAAGCTGGTGGGATTGCTGCGGACGGAGGGGCCGCTGACCGCGACCCGGGCCGGGGAACTGCTCGGTGAGTCGTCCGGCACCTGCTCCTTTCACCTGCGGCAGCTGGCCAAGTACGGGCTGGTCGAGGAGGCGGGGGGCGGGACGGGGCGGCAGAAGCCGTGGCGGGCGACCACGACATTCACGGACTGGGACGCGGTCGCCGACACGCCGGAACTCTCGGCGGCGACCGGGATGCTGAACACGATGGTCGCCGAGACGTACTTCGAGCAGCTCATGCGGTGGCTTGAGAACAGCCAGGACGAGCCGTCGGAGTGGCAGGACGCGGCCATGCTCGGCGACCGGATCCTCTACCTGACCGCCGAGGAGCTGGCCGAGCTGGGGCGCAAGGTGCGGGAGTTGACGGACGCGTACTTCGAGCGGCTGGTCAAGCCGGAACTGCGGCCGGAGGGGTCCCGGCCGGTCTCGTATCTGACCATCGCCTTCCCGAACCAATACGGGCGCGACGTGGGGAGGGGGTAGGGATGCGCGACAACGGGGAGGTCGAGGCGCCGAGCCGGGAGGGGACGTCGGAGGTAGCCGACCGGGCGGGAATGCCGAAGGAGGGGCGCTGGCGGGGACTGGTGCCCGTCCTGCTGCGGGAGCGGGTGTTCAGGCGGTACTGGGGGGCGTCGACGATCTCGATGTTCGGGGACCAGATCGCGGGGATCGCGCTGCCGCTGGCGGCGGTGCTCGCGCTGCACGTGGGGGCGGCGCAGATGGGGTACCTGACGGCGCTTGAGTGGCTGCCCAGCCTGCTGTTCGGGCTGCACGCGGGGGCCTGGGTGGACCGGCGCGGACGGCGGCGTGCCACGATGATCGGCGCCGACCTCGGGCGGGCCCTGCTGTTCGCCAGCATCCCGGCCTGCTATGCGCTGCACGCGCTGACGCTGACGCAGCTGTACCTGGTCACGTTCGCCGCCGGGACGCTGAGCATCGTGTTCACCGTCTCGGACTCGACGCTGAGCATCGTGTTCACCGTCTCGGACTCGACGCTGTTCGTGTCGATCGTGCCGCCGGAGCGGTACGTGGACGGGCAGTCGCTGATCTACGGCAGCCGGGCCCTGTCGTTCGTGGGCGGGCCGAGCGTAGGCGGCGTGCTCGTGCAGCTTCTGTCGGCGCCGTTCGCCATCGTCGCGGACGCGCTGTCGTTCCTCGGCTCGGCGTTCTTCCTGAGCCGCATCCGGCCTGCCGAACCGCCGGCCGACGAGGGGCGCGGGGCGATCACGGCGGGGGTCCGGTTCATCATCGGCTCGAGGATCGTCCGCGCCTCATTGGTAGCCGTGGCCACGATCAACTTCTTCAACCTCATGGTCAACGCGTTGTACCTGCTCTACGCGGTGCGGGTGTTGCACGTCCGGCCCGGCGTGCTCGGCGTCGTGCTCGGCGCGGCGGCCCTTGGCGGGCTGCTCGGCGCGGCCGGAACCAAGCGGATCGCGGCGCGGATCGGGGCCGGGTGGGCCTATACGCTCGGCTGCCTGATGTTCACCGCCCCGCTGGCGGGCTGGCCGCTCGCGCGCGGCGGGATGGCGGCCGTCCTCACCGTGCTGTTCGTGTCGGAGTTCCTGGTCGGGTTCGGGCTGATGGTGCTGGATATCAGCATCGGGGCGATATTCGCCGCGGTCATCCCCGACACGCTGCGGTCGCGGGTGACCGGCGCGTTCCAGGCCGTCAACTACGGCACGCGGCCTGTCGGGGCGGTGGTGGGCGGGTTGCTCGGCACGGCGATCGGGCTGCGTTCCGCGCTGTGGGTGGGGGTCATCGGCGGCGTCGCGGGGGCGCTCCTGGTGCTGCCCTCTCCCCTGCCGAGGTTCAGGATGCCGGACCCGGGCTAGGGCAGGGAGCCTAGGGCAGGGCGCCTAGGGCTTGCGGGCGATCGCGGCCCACATGGCGCAGCGGGCGGCGGCCTCGATCTCCGAGCCGGGGCGCCAGTCGGGGACCCGGACCAGGCCGGGGCGCGCAGGTCGGCGTCGACGTAGGCGGTCCTGCCCTGCGGGGTGCTTGACAGCAGCGCCCGTGCGTGCGACAAGACGATCGGGTCGTGGTCGACGTAGACGATGCGAGAGTCCGGCGCGATGCGCTGGGCGACCTCGTGCGTGTTGTTGTTGGTCGGAATGCCGGTGCCGATGTCGAGGAACTGGCGGATGCCGGCCTCGCCTGCCAGGTACGTCACGGCACGGCGCAGGAAGGCCCGGTTGGCCCGGGCGGTGACCACGATGTCGGGATTGACCTCGATCGCCTGCTCGGCGGCTTAGCGGTCCGCGGCGAAATTGTCCTTACCGCCGAGCCAGTAGTCATAGACCCTGGCGATGTGCGCCGCGCTCGTGTCGTAAGGCACTATGAGCAGATTCTGGGCGTACCTTGCCCGGATCCGAAGTACGACATCGCGTTCGTGCCTGACCTGACCGCGATGGCGGTGTCGATACCCGGCCTGATGATGGTCAACGAGAGCCTGCTCGCGCGGCTGTCCGACGCCGAGGACGACACGGTGCCGATGGTGTGCGCGCACGAGGTGGCGCACCTGTGGTTCGGCGGCGTTGTGAGCATGCGCTGGTGGGACGACGTGTGGCTGGACGAGGCGATGGCCACGTACATGAGCTACACGGCTGGCATAGATGGGTTCGCCGAGCCGTGGACCGCGTTCTGCTACCGGGACGAACCGCGCGCTTACCTCGCGGACGAGCTGCCTGGCAGGGAGCCGGTCTCCTCGCCGGTCGCCAAGCGTGGCCGAGGCGCTGCTGCGGCCGTCCGGGCTGACGTACTGCAAGGGCGCGGCGGCGGTCAGGCAGCTGGCCGCGCTGATCGGGGACGACGCGCTGCGGGCGGGGCTCGGCTCGTTCATGCGGGAGTTCGGCGGGCGCAGGACGGACCTCGATGACCTGGTCGGATGCTGGTCGCTTGCGTCTGGGCGAGACCTGGCGGGGTGGGCCTCGGAGTGGCTGCGCACCGAGGGCGCCTCGGTGCTGCTGGCCTCTATGGTGACTTTGCCTGACGGGGAGCCGCTGGTGACCGTGCGGCAGGAGGAGCCTCGGACGCACCGGATCGACCTGGGGCTTTACGGCTGGTCGGATGGGTGCTGCGGGGCTCGCTGGCGGCGGCCGACTTCGCCGAGCTTGTGCTGCGGCGGCTGGACGTGGGCGCGATGCTGCCTGTGGCGGCGGAGGTGCTGCTTGAGCGCGCGGTCAGCTGCGCGGACGTGTACGCGCCGGTTTCCGGGCGCGGCGCGCTGCGGGAGCGGATCGCCGGGAGCGTCCTGGCGGCGGCCGGGGGGCCGGGGGCGCTCGGAGGGCAGGGAGCGGTCGGGGGGCCGCCGCCGCGGATGGCTGCGGCCGCGTTCGCGGCGAGCGCGCAGAGCGATGAGCAGCTTTCACTGCTGCGTCCTGGCTGAGCGGTGAGTCGCTGCCCTCGGGGCTGGCGGTGGACGCCGAACTGCGCGGCCGGATCCTCATGACGCTGTCCGCCCGCGGGCTCGCGTCGGATGCCGACCTGGAGGCGATGGCCGCCGCGGATCCGGTGGCGGGCCGTCAGAACGCGGCTACCTGCCGGGCGATGAGGCCGGAGGCGGCAGCCAAGGAGGCCGCGTGGATCGCTGCGCTGTCTGACTCGGTGGAGTGGCCGATGGCGCTTGCGAGCGCGCGCGGGGTGTGGGTGCCGGGCCAGGAGCCGCTGATGGGCGGGTACGTAGAACGGTATTTCACCGAGGCGCTGCCCGCGATAGACGGGCGGGAGGTGCGGGTGATGCGGAACCTGGCGCGGACGCTGTACCCGGTGGGCGCCGTGGCTGACCCGCGCGGGCGGCTGGATGGGCTCAGCCGCGCGCTGAGGGTGGTGGTTGAGGAGCGGGAGGAGATGACGCGCTGGGTGCTCGCGGCCCGGGCGGCGGAGCGGCGGGACGGGTGGCTCGAGTGATCCGGGCTCGGTTACTCGTCCAGGGCGGCGGCGTCGGAGGGGACGTCGACGGAGTACTGGATGAGGACCTCCAGCGGCACGATCTCCAGGGTGCGCTCGTGGGTCGAGGCGAGGACCACCGGGGCGGCGGAGCCGTCGTGGTGCGCGCGGAGCCAGTTCACCGCGGTGACGCACCACCTGTCCCCCGGCACCAGGCCCGGGAACCTGAACTGCGGGGCCGGCGTCACCAGGTCGTTGCCGATGCTGCGCTGGTGAGCGAGGAACTCCGCGGTCACCACGGCGCAGATGGTGTGACGGCCCGCGTCTTCCGGTCCGGTGGTGCAGCACCCGTCACGGTAGAAGCCGGTCAGGGGGTCGGTTCCGCAGGGCTCAAGCTCGCCGCCGAGGACATTTTGGTCGCTCATGCCAGCAAGTATCGACAACCGCGGCAACCGGTTGCAACCTCTTCCCCGGTGGGCCGACCCAGGCCGGGTTGGGCACAACCAGGCCGGGTTTGGGCACAACCAGGCCGGGTTTGGGCACAATCGGGCGCTTGATCGAGAATCACTCGCCCACGGGCCGGGGAGGAGCGAGGGCGCAGATCAGGGACTCAGGTGCTCGTGCAGCATCTTCCACGCCTCGTCACGCTTTACGACCACATTCGTACCGCGGCCCTGGCCCGAGCGGGGCTGGCCATCGACCACGCCCTTCCAGGAGAAGCGATACCGGCACACGGCGTGCTCGGTGGTCAGCACGACCCACTCAAGATCCCTGATCTCATAGACCTCGTCTTGGATCGCCGCGAAAGTCCGCTCGACCGCTCCGGCGATCTCCTCAAGGCCCCGATGCGAACCGTCGGAGAACCAGTAGGTGGCGTCTGCGGCGATCATCGGCATCACACGATCGATGTCGTGACTGTTATTGGCCTGCTCATACCGCGTCACGAACGCGGTGAGCTCGGCTGCGAGATCGGACATCAGGCGGGCCCTTTCCAGATGGAGCCGCCCGCCAGGATAGCGGGCTTCGTGCCCCTCCCCTCATCACGACACCTGCGAATTCCGCCGCAGGTCGGGACCGGGCAAGCTGTGACCTGGACAGAGGTCGGGGACGGCGTTTACTATTGACTGTATGGTCAGTCAAAGTTTTAGTTTCAGGCATGAGTTGGCTCCGCTTGACCGGGCGGGGGTGGAGGAGGCGCTGCGGCCGTTCGGGCAGAGCCGGATGCTGCCACGGGCGGCGTACGTGGACCCCGCGGTGTTCGAGTGGGAGCAGCGGCACTTCTTCGGCGGCGGCTGGATATGCGTAGCGCGGAGCGAGCAGCTGGCGGAGCCCGGCGACCAGCGGGCCGAGGCCACGGGGACGGGGAGCGTTCTGCTGGTGCGGGGCGAGGACGGCGAGTTGCGGGCGTTCGCGAACACCTGCCGGCACCGCGGGCACGAACTGTTGCCGTGCGGCGAGGGCGCGCAGCACAAGATGATCATCTGCCCGTACCACGCCTGGACGTACTCGCTGGACGGCGACCTGCGGGCCGCCGCTACCTTCAGGAAGGTGCCAGGATTCGACTTCGGCGACTGGGGGCTGAGGCGGCTGCCCGCGGCCGAGTGGCACGGCCTGGTCTTCGTGGACACCTCGGCCGGCGCGGCCGGGTCGCTGACCGACACGCTGGGCAAGCTCGACGAGATCGTCGCGCCGTACGAACCTGAGCGGCTGGTGGCCGCGGGGGTGCACAGCTACGACTCGGCGGCGAACTGGAAGATCCTCACCGAGAACTACCACGAGTGCTACCACTGCCCCTCCATCCACCCCGAGCTGTGCCGGGTCAGCCCGCCGCGCAGCGGGGAGAACTACGACGAGGATGGCGCCTGGATCGGCGGCTGGATGGAACTGCGGGCCGGCATGGACACCATGTCGCTGGACGGCACGAGTCACGGGGTACCGCTACGCGGCCTGGACGCCCACGGGCCGCGGACCGTGATCTACGTCAACATCTTCCCGAACATCCTGCTGAGCCTGCATCCGGACTACGTGATGACGCACCGGCTCATGCCGGTCGCCGCGGACCGGACGCTGGTCGAGTGCACCTGGGCGTTCGCGCCCGAGGCGGTGGCGCGGCCGGACTTCGACCCGGGGTACGCGGTGGAGTTCTGGGACATCACAAACCGGCAGGACTGGGCCGCGTGCGAATCGGTGCAGCGCGGGCTGGCCTCGCCGCACGCGCTGCCCGGGCCGCTGGCGCCGAACGAGGACGCGGTGTACTCCTTCGTCACCACGGTGGCGCGGGGCTACCTCGGCCAGCCGGTGTGGGGTGCGGCTCCGGTAGTGTAGGCGGCGTGACGATTCTCGACATCCCGGTGAAGACCCTTGCCGGGCAGGACTCCTCGCTCGCCTCGCTCGAGGGCAAGACGCTGCTCGTGGTGAATGTGGCCTCCAAGTGCGGGCTCACCCCGCAGTACAACGCGCTTGAGAAGCTGCAGGAGCAATACGGTTCCCGCGGCTTCGCGGTGGTCGGGTTCCCGTGCAACCAGTTCGGCGGGCAGGAGCCGGGAACGGCGGAGGAGATCGCGGAGTTCTGCTCGACGACCTACGGGGTCAGCTTCCCGATGTTCGAGAAGATCGAGGTGAACGGGCCCGGGCGGCACCCCATCTACGCCGAGCTGACCGCGGCGCCGGACGCGGCCGGCGAGACCGGGGACGTCCAGTGGAACTTCGAGAAGTTCGTGGTGCGGCCGGACGGAACGGTAGCGGCGCGGTTCCGGCCGCGCACCACGCCGGATGACCCGCAGGTGATCGAGGTCATCGAGCAGAACCTGCCGGGCCAGTACCTCGGTTAGGCCAGGGCGGCGGGGGTGCGCTTGGTCATCTGGGCGGCGATGATCATGCGCTGGATCTCGCTCGTGCCCTCCCAGATCCGCTCGACCCGCAGCTCGCGGTAGAACCGCTCGGCCACGTTCTCGCGCATGTAGCCGCGGCCGCCGAAGACCTGGACGGCGCGGTCGGCGACCCGGCCGGCCATCTCCGAGCAGTAGAGCTTGGCCATCGAGCACTGCGCGTGGGACACCTTCACGTCGGTGCCGCCGTCGATGCCCCGCGCCGTCTCGTACGCCATCGACCTGGCCGCGAACAGCTCGGTGAGGCTGTCCGCGAGCATGCCGGCCACCAGGCCTGCCTCGGCGATCGGGCGACCGCCGGACCGGCGCGCGGCGGCGAACGCGGTCATCTCGTCGGTCAGCCGGCCGGCCGCGCCGAGGCAGCGCGCGGCCACCATCAGCCGCTCGAACCTGAACCACTCGTAGGCGAACGCCATACCGTCGCCCTCCGCCCCGACCAGGTTCGCCGCGGGGACGCGGACGTTCTCGAAGGCCACGATCGGGTGATGATGGCTGATGGTGTGCGAGTAGGCGGGAGTGCGGACCACGCGCACGCCAGGGCTGGGCAGGTCGACGAGGAACATGGCGTGCTCGCCGTCGTGGTCGCCGCCGCTGAGCTTGGCCTGGAAGAAGGCGAAGTCGGCCGAGTTGTACGAGGTGACGTGCCACTTGACGCCGTTGAGCAGGTAGCAATCACCGCCGCGGGCCGCGGTCGCCTCGATCGCGTCCACGTCGGTCCCCGCGCCTTCCTCGGTGATCGCGTAGCACTCCTCGCGGTCCCCGCTGATCGCGGGCAGGACGTAGCGGTCGAGCTGATCCGCGGTGGCCACCTCGGGCAGCCACGAGGGCGGGGTGGTGGCCACCCAGCCAAGCGCGTTGGTCACGCTGCCCATCTGCTCTTGGACCAGCACCTGCTGCATGGTCGTGCAGCCGCCGCCGCCCAGTTCGGCGGGCATGTTGGCGGCGGCAAGGCCGAGCTCGCGGGCGCGCTTGGCGTGCCCTGCGGTCACGTCGGCCGGCAGCTCGCCGCCGACGGCCTCGGCCTGCTCCTCGAACGGGATCAGCTCGGCGGCGAAGCCGCGCGCCCGCGCCTGGATCTCCAGGTCCTCCCGTGACAACCCGTACATCCGCGCTGGACCTCCGGCTCGGGGCAAGTATTGACTGAATGTTCAGTCTATGCCAGCATCGGTGCTGTGCCAACGGGATCTGGGCCAACGGGATCTGGGCCAACGGGATCTGGGCCAACGAGATCTGGGCCAACGGGAGGATCTGCTGACGCCGTGGTCGTGGGCGGCGGGACGGTGGGCGCCTGGTGCGCCTTTTTCCTGCGCCGGGCCGGGCTGGACCGGGTTGTCCTGCTGGAGAAGGGCGCGCTCGGGCAGGGCGCGAGCAGCCGCGCGGCCGGCGTCGTCCGCACCCAGGGCGGCACCGAAGCGGCGGTGCGGCTCGGCATCTGGTCGCGCGAGTTCTATCTGGGCCAGCGGGACGAGATCGGCACCGACTCGGGCTTCGTCGAGCAGGGCTACCTGCTGCCCTGCTTCACCGAGGCGGACGTGGCGGCGGCCCGCGAGCGGATGGCCATGCAGGCCGCGCTCGGCGTCGCGGTGCACTGGCTCGGCCCGGACGAGGTGGACTCGATCAACCCGACGCTCGCGCCAGGGCTGACCCTCGGCGGAACCTTCTGCGCCGCGGACGGGTACATCACGCCGATCCGCAACGTGGCCGCCTACACGGTCGCGCTGATCCGCGCCGGCGTCGAGATCGCCGAGAACGTGGAGTTCACGGGCCTGGCCCGCAACCGCGGCGCGGTGTGCGGGGTGGAGACGAGCCAGGGCCGGATCGACGCGGGCCTCGTCGTGCTGACAGGCGGGCCGAAGCTCGCCGCGGTCGGCCGGCTGGCCGGCATCCGCATCCCGGCCGGCGGGGCCAGGCACCAGGTCGCGGTGACCGAGCGCCACCCCGACCTCGCGCCGTTCCGGGTGCCGATGGTCTTCGACCTGGCCGCGGGCCTGTACTGGCGGCCGGAAGAGGGCGGCCTGCTGTTCGGGATGAGCAACCCCGACGAACTGCCCGGCGACAACCGCGAGGTCGACGAGGGCTACCTGGCGCTGATGCGGGAGCGGCTGGCCACGCTGGTCCCGGTCACCGCCCGGCTCGGACTGCGCAGGATCTGGGCGGCGACGATCGACTACACCCCCGACCACCTGCCGATCATCGGCCGCGCGCCAGGCCTGCAGGGCGTCACCGTGGCCAGCGCGGCAGGCGCGGGCATGATGTGGGGCCCGGCCGTCGCGCGCGCCGCGGCGGACGTCGCGCTGACCGGCTCCTCGGACGTGGTCGACGTCTCGCCGCTCGGCCTTGACCGTTTCGACGAGGCCGGGCGCAGCCGTCTGGCCACCGACCCCATCGCACTGCCGTTCCCGGAAAGGATCCCCTCGTCATGATCACCGTCACCCCGTTCCTCGCCGCCGCCGCCGACGCGAAGCTCGAGGACTGGGGCCCGCTCGAGGAGGCCACCGGCGATGTCATGCACACGTCGGGGGTCACGATGTGGTCCGGCGAGGGCGGCCAGGAAGCCGGCGTCTGGGAGTGCACGCCGGGACCGTCCCGTTGGAGCCTGGAGACCAACGAGTTCGTGCATATCCTGTCCGGCCGGATGACCGTGACGCCGGACGGCGGCGAGCCGACCGACATCGGGCCCGGCGACGCCGCCGTGTTCCCCCGCGGCTGGACCGGGACCTGGCAGATCCACGAGACTATCCGGAAGCTGTACGTCCTCTGCTAGCGCTAGGCGGTGGCCCTGTTTTAGGTGGTGACACTGTGGCCCTTGCTGACTTCCCGCGGTACCCGCTGCTGTTCGGGCCGAGCCCGGTCCACCCGCTGGAGCGGCTGACCGCCCACCTGGGCGGCGCCGCGATCTGGGCCAAGCGCGAGGACTGCAACTCGGGGCTGGCCTTCGGCGGGAACAAGACCCGCAAGCTGGAGTACCTGGTGCCCGACGCGCTGGCGCAGGGCGCGGACACGCTGGTCTCGATCGGCGGGGTGCAGTCCAACCACACCCGCCAGGTGGCCGCGGTGGCGGCCAAGCTGGGCCTGAAGGCCACGCTGGTCCAGGAGAGCTGGGTCAACTGGCCAGACTCCGTCAATGACCGGGTCGGCAACATCCTGCTGTCCCGGATCATGGGCGCCGAACTCATCGATCTCGGCAGGGAACTGCGGGACGACGAGATCATCCTGCTCGAGGGCTGGGCCGGGGATTACTACGGCATCCCGGTGGCGTCAACGCTTGAGGCGATCCGGCTGACCGGGCGGCTTGAGGGGATGATCATCGATCCGGTCTACGAGGGCAAGTCGATGGCCGGTCTGATCGACCTCGTCGGCAGCGGCGAGATCGGCAAGGATTCCACCGTCCTGTACGCCCACCTCGGCGGGCAGCCCGCCCTCAACGCCTACAGCGCCCTGTTCCGCTGAGTCCTCTGGAATCGGGGCATTGACCGGACGGGGGCGATAGGACCAGGCTGGCGGCATGGTCTGGCGGATCCACTTCACGACAGACGATCTCGCGCGGATCCAGGTCAGCCCGACGCTGGGCCCGCTGTCCGAGACGGTGTTCGCCATGTCGCTGATCCGCGGCTGTGACATGCAGCCGCGCAGCCTGTTCGGCGCGTGGCGCAGCCAGGTCAGCAGCAAGGTGACGCCGCGGATGAGGGCGCTGACAGACCTGATCCCGCCCGGCTCGCGCGGGGTGGACCTGTGCACGCTGACCGGCCAGGCGCCGAC
>JBOHCG010000059.1:0-21258 GCA_050698735.1 Streptosporangiaceae bacterium
GCGCAGAGCGGGGAGCGACAGGGCGGGCATGGGAATCAACGGCTCGTCACCCTGTGGGTACTCAGCAGTCATCCAGCCCGCCTCCTCTCATGGCCAGCAACAGAATAAACCGTGCCACGCCTCGAGGCGGTATCGCTCCTCGAGCAGCGCAGCCCGTTAAGGTCGACTGACTTGGTTACTCAGTCGCTCGTTCCGCTGGCGACCTGCGGTGGTAACCCAACAGTTCGTGCTTCCACGATTCGGCCGGCCAACTGCCTGCCGGATGCACCCTGAGCATCCGGCCGTCTATCTGGTAGAGCACTTCCCAGCCGTCCGTTCCCAGCTCATCCTGGACCTGTATCGCAAGCTCGCGACCGCGCTCTTGCAGCGCCCGGGCATCGGCGCCATCTGCGGCGCAGGCGTCGTTCCATGCTTGCAGATCATCGAGCAGCTCGCCGCTCAGCAGATCGCTCCATGGCCCTGGGCGGTCATGCCAGCTTGATGGCGGGGTGCCGCTCCAGTGGCCAGGCGGAACCGGGGCCTCTTTCTCTTCCTTGGTGAGTACCCACCAGATGCCGTGGGCGCCGTGATCCCACCCGATGAGCACCCTGCGCGGCTCCGTCACGCGGCAAGCGTACATAGACAGGTGACCAGTTGCTGACCGGAAAACTGCGTACCATAAAGGGCGCGCGGCAGCGGACCGGGCTAGTGCAGGCCATCGCTTCGAATCCGCTCACAGGCTCCCAGCTCAGCGGGAGTCTAGCCTTCGCCGCACCTTGATCGTGGCACGCCCCGTGTTGTGACGTCAGGCTGTCGGTCCAGTTCGTTACTATGACGCTTATGAGGGAACTGCCCGCCGGTGACACCCACGACGTGATCCGTCATAGCGGCCAGGTGGTAGCGGTGGTCGTGCCGATCGAGGAGTACCAGCAGCTCCGCCGGGCCATGCATGAGCAGCAGATCAACGAGGAGTTCGATGCTGCCCGGGTCAGGTACCTGGCTCGCCGTGAGGCAGGGGCGATCCGCTACGTATCGCATGAGGAAGCGGGCCGCCGCCTGGGCATGCCAACCCAGTGAGCTATCAGGTCAACTGGGAGATGCACGCTCTGGACCAGACGGCGGGCTTCCTCAGCGACGATCCCACGGGTGTCGGTGCGCTCTGGGACACTGTCGGTCGGCTCGCTGGTGAGCCGCGGCCGCCGGAGTCGTTCCCTTACGGGTCGCCATATCTGCGGCGCCTGCGGGCCGGGCGGTATCGCGTCTTCTACGCGATCGATGAAGAACGGCGGGTAGTCCAGATCGACCACGTCGCCCGCCTGCCGTAGCCCCGGCCCCATCAAGCCCAGTCGGCAGTGACGTTCTGTAGCTGGCATCCGGTGGCCGCCCCGGTAAGGCGTGGACCGGTTCGTGGACCGGGCCATCGATGCAAACTGTGCAATCAGGGCCACCGGCGGCACGCCTCCGTGGCATCCGTGCAGGTAGCGCACCCGGAGCGCCGGGCCGGGCTTCTCATAATCCGCCGGTCGTGGGTTCGAGCCCCACCCGCCCCACGTAACAGAGCCGCCGCCGCGCCATCGACCGCCTGCAGCGCCAAGGCCGCCGCCGGGCCAGGCAGGCGGCCCGACTCGGCCATGTGCTGGCACCGCGCCCGTCCGGCAGGATGAGCGCGATCGACGCCGCGCCGCAAGCCGACCTGGTCATCGTTGCTCACACCGGGGCTTGATGACCTCGACTCGGCCGCCGCCGTCTGGAAAGGCATCCCGCTCCAGCGCCGGCTGCGGGTCACCTGGTGGCGGATCCCGGCCGGTACGCCCGCACGGAATGGCTGAATGCCCAGTGGGCGCGGGTGGACGACTGGATAGCCGGCTACGCGGCCAGCAGCCGCTCAAAGAACGAGCGGTAGCGGCGCAGACCCTGCCTGAGGTCCTCGGTGGAGACCCGGTTGCCGCCTGCCCAGCGCTCTTCAAGCCCGGCGCGCTCGCCGGCGAACATTGCGGCCAGCCGCTGCATGAGCTCAGCTACCAGCGCGTCGGCTTCCTGGACCGCCGTACGCGGCTCGTCGACGAACTCCGCCTGGATGTCCTTCCAGCGCATGGTCATGCTCTGCAGTTCGCCGTCCTCCAGCAAGCTGGCCCGCGGTTCGGGGTCAGCTGCGACGCTGCCGTACGGGTCGCCGCGGTCGGCGTGCCCGGATGCCGCATCAGCCGCGGTGAGGCGGGCGTCCTGGTCGGCATAGTCGTCATCGAAGCCTTCGTGACCGACCGGCGCCTGGACATCCTCCTGGCGCGTCCGGGAGCCGGCAGCAGCGATCTGCTCCGTGGTCAGCCCACGGTCCTGGGTGTTGTCGTCAGTGTCGTTCATAGTCCACCTCACCTGCCTGTTCGCTGGTCGTAGTAATCCGGGTCCGTGGCCGCCGGACCGGCGTCGTCGGTTTCCACGGCAGCCAATCCATCGGTCTGCCTGGTGGCGCTGGTCCCCAGGTCCTGTGGCTCCGGTTCGGCAGTGACGCGCTGACGGCTGCCGACGTCGGCTGGCTGCGCCTGGCCGTTGGCGCCGCCTGCTGCGCCGTTGCCTTCTGGGCGCAGCAGTTCGTCGAACAGGGAGCGGTACCGCAGCAGCGCCTCGCGCAGATCTTCGGTGCTTGCCTGCTGAGTCTCGGAGCGCTGCCGCACGGCGTGCGCGAAACGGTAGTTCTCGACGGTGCCCGGATGGTCGACCGATATCAGATCGGCCTGCGCATCGAAGTCCTGCATCGGGTAACCCCGCTCTACCATGACGCGGGTGACGAGGGTATCGGCAGCAGCCGCGGCTTGCACCGGCTGGTCGACGAACAGCTCCTGCACGTCACGCCATTCGTCGGCGAAACGCAAGCGGATGTCATGCGGCAGCGGCCTGATGTCGAACTGAGCCCGCAGCTTTTCACGTGCGCGAAGGTCGGCCTCGGCGGCTCGCCGGTCATCGCGGCTCGCTACCGTCCGGTCGTATTCCGGGCCGAAGCGGCCGCGGAGCATAGCGGTTCTGCGCTTGCGCACCCCCACCGCGACCAGCGCGATGACGGCCACCACAGCGATGGCGATCACTACCCATATCAAGGTAGCCATTAGATTCTCCTGTCATTGGGTCGGCTCCTTCTACCCGGCTGCGGACACCTAAACGGGCGGCCAGGGGCCCAAGCCAGGCCTCCCGATCGGCCCGGTCGGCACGTCGGCCCGCGGGGCCGGGGAGAGGCGAGGACGTCACCCAGGCCGACGCCGGCCAGAGAATGCGTCCCGTGCCGATGCCCCAGACAACTTGCGGATGACCCACGCCAGGGCCCCTGCGCCTTGACATGCAGCCTTCCGGCAGTCGGTGAGCAAGCACCTGGCGGTGCTCGAGGCGGCTGGCCTGGTAACCACCGTGCGCCGGGGCCGGGAGAAGCTGCACTACCTGAACGCCGCCCCCATCAGCGACCTCGCCCAGCGCTGGATCAGCCGTTATGACCAGCCCAGGGTCGATGCCCTGGCCGACCTGAAGAAGGCACTGGAGGAGACCGAAATGGAAGCGCCCTCGTTCGTCTACACCACCTACATCCGCACCACGCCCGAGCGGCTGTGGCAGGGCCTGACCGACCCGGCCTTCACCCGCCGCTACTGGCAGACGGAGCTGCGTACCGACTGGGCCAAGGGATCGCCGATAACGTGGGACAACCACGGCGTCCTGATCAGCGATCCCGGGAGTGTCGTGCTCGAATCCGACCCGTACCGCCGCCTGTCCTACACCTGGCACACAATGACCCCCGAGCTGGCCGAGAAGTTCGGCTGGGATGAGGATTTTGCGGTCAAGCTGGCTGGCGAACGCCGGTCCAAGGTCACCTTTGACATCGAGTCCGCCACCCAGGGCGTGAAGCTGACCGTCGTCCATGACGGCTTCGAGCCGGGCAGCACCGTGGTCCAGATGGTCAGCATCGGTTGGCCGGATGTCATCTCCAGCCTCAAGACCCTGCTGGAGACCGGTGATCCTCTTCCGGCCTAGTGCCGCCGGGCCATCGGTCGCGGCGCAATGGCGGTGTGAAGATTTCCGACCACATCGACGCTCTGCGCCGCCGGGGCGGCCTGCTCGCCGTCGCGGCCGAACGGGTCGGTTCGGAGCGCCCAAACCAGGCCAGCCACGACAAGACCGGCGAGCGAAGGCCCGAGCGTCCGGGGTGTGATGCGATGGGTGGCATGGCGGCCAACTTCGGCTGCAGCATCGGCATCGAGGCGGCGGTTAGGTACGGCGGCTCGGCCCGCCAGACCGCGGCATGGGTCTTGAGGCCGGGTGTGTCGTAGCGCCGGATGCACGGCAACGGGGTCACCACGGAGGAGGCTGTCGCGGACCTGCGCGAGGCCGTAGAGATGGTGATCGAGGAGGATGGCATCCCGGCCCAGCTCGCCCGGTCGCTGGATCTCGATGTCGCCTGATGCCGCCAGTCTCGGCGGTCCGCGGGGACCGGCTGGTAAAGGCGCTTGAACGCGCTGGGTTCGCCGTCACCCCGGGTGAAGGGCAGCCACCACCGGCTGCGCCATCCTGAACGGGTCCGGCGCCCGTACGGGTATCTACGGATTGGAAGGTCTGCAGACAATTAGTCTCGGGGATGGTCACCGGTCTGCCCGTCGATAAGCTCGCGCAAGATATCCATGTGCCCTGCATGGCGGGCGGTGTCTTCAATCATGTGGATGAGCACCCAGCGCATCGACACGGCATCGCCCCACCACGCCGTGCCAATGTCGTCCATCGCCAGCTCCCGGATCGCGCTGTCGGCCGCGCTGCGTGCCCGGCCGTAATACTCGATGACGCTGGCAGTGGTCTCCTGCGGCGCGATCCGCATGGCCGCGGGATCGCTGGGATCGTCAGGGTCGAAAAAGGGGATGGCCTCGGACGGCCGCCCGAAAGCCTCGCAGAACCACTGGTACTCGCTACCGGCCAGGTGTTTCACCAGGCCCAGCAGGTTCGTGCCAGTCGGAGTCATCGGTCGCCGCAGGTGCTCGTCGTCTAGGCCCTCGATCTTCCACAGCACGGCATCGCGGTGCCGGTCCAGGCTGATGTGCAGGCTTTCCTTCTCGCCGCCGGTGTAGACACCTTGCTTCCACATGCCCGCACCATAGCCGGTTGTATCAGCACCCTTCCACTTGTAAACAGCAGGTCGGCGGTTCGAATCGCTTACCGGCTCCCAGTTCAGCGGGGGTTTAGCCTTGCCTTCACCTTGATCGTGGGATGCCGCCGTGTTGTGACATCAGGCTGTGCTCCATTTGCGCGACGGCGAGCTCAGCGATGAGGTCGAAGTCCTTATCGAGGTACAGCACCGTCAGTCTGGCCAGTTCGGCAGTTGTGGCGGTGATCAGATCCGGTAGAGAAAAGGAGCCCGATGCGGGCTCCAGTCCGCTGGCCGCCTCAAGAGCTCTACCGCCCGGTCCTCGACGGCCGGGGTCAGGTACTCCACGGGTATTGCCGACAGCAGCGGCCGCTGGACCCCGGCTAGCAGCCACGGGCCGGCACGAGGTCAAACCGGTCAGGACCGGGTACCGGGTCACGCTTACATGCAACCTGCTGCTGGACTCCGACCCGGCGAGTGAGATTCCGGTCCAGCCGTCGGCCGAGGCCGCCCGGTACCTCACCGAGCATTTCACCAGCAGGGTCTCCCGGTGGAAAGGCGACGACCAGGAGCCGCCGAACCGGCTCGTCTACCTGCTGGACCATCAGTACACCCAGCGCGGGCTGAGCTGGGACCGGCTCAAGGGCGCCGACGCCGAAAGGGCCGCGCTCTTGCGGGCCGCCGCTGAGGATGCGGGGTGCGAGGCCGTACTCGCGCTCACCGAGATCAAGGAGACCTGGGACACCGGGCCGGGGCGGCGGGGCCGCGGCGTCGATCTCACGTACATCATCACCTCCGAGCTGACCCTGAGCTGGTGGACCGGGGCGGCTGGCGGGGAGCCCATCTCGCTGTATGTGCCGGACGAGCAGGTGTGCGCGTCGACCCCGTCGGCGGACCTGAAGCCGTATGACTCCGAGTACACGGGGTACATGGGGAACTACGGCAACACGATGGACCGCTGGTACCGGCGAGCCGCGGTCGTAGTGTGGCCCCGGCGGCATGCCTTTGCGGTCCGGGCGGAGGCGTCGCCTTCGTGGGCGCTGGCCGAGCTGAGAGCCCGGCTGGATGCTGGGGACCTCGTAAGCGTGCGGGCTGCTGCGGAATCCGTCGCGCCGTTCTGGAAGGCGCCCGGTCCTGAGCTTCTGGAACCGGCACTGCACACGGCCGCGGGGCTGGACGATCCAGGCATCGCGCTCATGCTGCTGCGGCCGTTCGCGGTCGAGTGGGTGACGCCCGCGCACGCGGACGGGCTGGCGGCGCTCGCCGCGCGGTACGGCGAGTCCTGGTACCGGAACCTCCTGGACGCATGGTTCGGGTCGCAGAACACGTGGCGGTACACCGGGGGCGTGGATCGCAAGGGCTGGGCCGGTGCGCTGCCCGGGCTCACCGCGGTGCTGCGGGACGTCGGCGCGGCGGCCACCGCCGGGGGGCTGCTTGCCGCGTCTTGGGGCTGGCTGGATGACGACATCCGGCTCTGGCTCCGGTATCCGTCACCGGCCACGCGACGCAAGCAGCTCGGGGAGCTTGGCAAGCCGCTCGCCGGGCTGCTCGCAGCCGCCGACGGCACACCGCTGGCCGGCGAGATCGTGACGGCCCTGCGCGAGCACGGCGACGACGTGCTCGCCTGCCTGCTGCCGATGCTGCGGGCGGCCGGGCCAGGACAAGGCACGCCCTTCGAGGAGCTGGCACGGGACTGCGAGCGGCGGCTCACAGTGATCAGCGGACGCCCGGCCCGGGCCGATGACGACTGGTCGCTCACCTGGTCCGGCGGGTGCGGCTGCGAACTGTGCGGCACACTCGGCGAGTTTCTCGCCGGCCGCGCCGAGCGCACGCTGGAATGGCCGCTCGCCGAGGCCCGCCGCAAGCACGTCAAGGACCAGATCAGCACGGCCGAGCTGCCAGTCAAGCACGAAGTCTGGAAATTCGGCAGCCCGCACACGCTGGTGCTGACCAAGACCGACGACCTGTTCCGCCGCGAGGCCAAGGCACGCAAAGACGCCACAGCCAGCCTGGAATGGCTTGCGACACTACGGAGCCGTTAACCGAAGCACGGACCCGGTATGTGAAACACCGGCCGTTATGATGCCGAGTCCAGACCCTCGCGGAGATCTGAACGCGGGAGGTCGGCTTGGCACGCGGACGTGGTGCTGGATCGTCAGCTAAGGCTTCCACGGCACGGTTGACGGCCATCATCCCGGCTTGGTCGGCCATGAATCGGACGAAGGTCGCCTGCGCGATCTCTGACCGGATGATCCTCACCGGGAGCCGCCGAACACCTCAGCCATGAACTCTTCGTGCGACTTCCTGCCCGGCCGCCAGGCCGGGGAACAGCCGTCGTGGGGAACATATCCGTGCCTCTCAGTGCCCTTTCCGGCCTTGCGGATCAGGTCTTCCACGTCATCGGCAGCGGCCAGGTGGGCCTCGCGCACGACGGGCGGCAGACCCGCCAGGGACCCCGAGCCATCAGAGGGCACTACCGTCCTCGGGCCTGCTCCAGGTTCGACTGGTGGACGGGGAGCCAGGGCGTATCCGGCCCCAGACGCGGGTCGACCGGTTCCTCTCCTCGCCGCAGCGCGTCGATGTAGGCATGATCGGCGGCGAGGCGGGCCGCGACCTCGGGACCCTCGGCAACGGCACCATGGCCGGGGACCAGGACATCGACGTGCCGGGCGGCCTCACCCAGCCGGTCAAGTGCCGTCTCGTAGGCGTCCACCTGACCGGGGCGGCGAGGGTCGAGGAGCGGGATCAGGACGTCAGAGAGCATGTCGCCGGCGAGCAGGACGCCGCAGTCCGCGAGGAGGACCGCGGCGTGGCCGATGGCGTGCGCCTGATGCTCTAGGATCTCGCCCGGCACGGGTCCGCTGTCCGCGGGCAGCGGGGTGACGAGCCCGAGCAGCTCGAGAGGGATGCCCGGCGCGCTCTCCGCCGCCATCCTCTGCCCCCGCTCTCGGGCCTGGCTGGCAGCGCGGGCGCCGGCGGGGGTGGCGTAGCGCGGCACGTCGCCGAACCGGGGATGCCAGAGCAGGTGGTCCCAGTGGGGATGGGTAGAGAATCCGGCGACCACCGGAATGCAGAGCCGGTCCAGGTCATCGGCGAGCTGGTTCAGATCGGAACCATCGATGCCGGGATCGACTAGGATCAACCCGCACTCCCCGCGCACCGCGATGGCGTTGCTCAAGACCCACGCGCTCTGCCGGACCCAGACACCGTCGGCCACCTGATTCAGCACGGGTTCACTCTGTCAGGTATCTCACCCGGGCGTAACAGGAGAGCCGCTCGCACTCGCTGCGCGTCATCGCCGCCGCCCGCGGGAACTCGTCGCGGGCCCTCGACGCGGCCGAGTTGGAGCAGGAGATCACCCCGCACGCTGGGCAGGAGATGGTAGGTCTTGAGCTTCCCGGTCGCCACCAGTTGCTCGACCGAGGACTTTGTCCTCGCTGGAAGGATGTTCATCATGCCCAAGCCGTTCCCGCTGGAGTTCCGCCTGCTGCCGGGCTTCCCAGCCGGGTCCTCGGTGAGCCACTGCAAGACGAGGCCCAGCCGCTGCTGGTGAAAGTGCGCTGGGCTGACGTCCGCTTGAGCGGTCTGCCTATGCTCGGTTGAGGAGTATGCGCGGCACAACGATCAGGCGGGTTTCCCGGGTGAGCAGCCCGGCTGCGTCACGGGAGACTGATCCTGGGAACTCCGGCCGCCGCCTCCTGGAAGGGAAGGACGGCATCCTATGAGCAGGCATGTCACCCGGATGTTCTGCGCGGTGGCGGCGGGTTTTGCGCTGACCGCATCGGGCCTGGCCACGGCGGGCGCGGCGGGCGCGGCGGGCCCCAGCCTCTCCGGCAGGACGGCACAGCCGGCCATCATCTGCTGCAGCCTGTCGGGCGTGGCCGCCGCCTCCGCCGGAAACGCCTGGGCGGTCGGCAGCGATGGCGGCCTCCGGTCCGTGATCCTGCACTGGAACGGCAGGGTCTGGACAAGGACGCCCAGCCCCTGCCTGGGCCACGCATACAGCACTCTCGCGGGCGTGGCCGCCGCCTCCGCCCGCAGTGCCTGGGCGGTCGGCCTTACTGGCGGCAGCACCCTGATCCTGCACCGGAACGGCACGACCTGGAAACGGGTCCCCAGCCCCAGCTCACCCAGCGGTGGCATCCTCGCGGGCGTGGCCGCCATCTCCGCAAACAGCGCCTGGGCGGTCGGCGCCACTGACAGCGGTAACACCCTGATCCTGCACTGGAACGGCACCACCTGGGAGCAGGAGCGCAGTCCGAATCCCAGCCCAGGCCACGGCGAATACCTCGTTGGCGTCGCGGCCACATCTGCCAGGAACGCGTGGGCGGTCGGCTACGCCGGCGGCGGCCAGCAAGCCCTGATCGCGCACTGGAACGGCGCCTCCTGGAGCACCATGACATAGCAGCTCAGCGCCCGCGCTCCGTGCAGCGGCAAGGAGGCGGAACACGGGCGCCGGGAGCCGCGATGCCCGGAGCCATCTAAGAAGCCGAGACCTTTACGTGTCTTTATGTTGCATGGCCATTGTTATCGTCGGTGCGAGTATGGCCAGGCCGGCGAGCTCTTCGCGGCGTTGCAGGGGTGGCCACGACGAGCGTGTTGACGAGCGCCACGCTGACGAGCAGCCCGATGATGGAAAGCAGCAGGAGGGTCCGCAGGCAGGGCGGCCAGTACGAACGGGCAGGATGATCGTCACCTGCACGGCGTGACGTCGCAGGTCAACGACCATGATGAGGTTACGGCACCCCATAGGTGCGACGCGGTTTGCCGGGGGTGACCACAGGCAGCTTCACTGCGGGTGGCAAGGTGATCCACGTGATAAGCCCGCCAAGTCCTGGTCCTGCTGAGCGATGAAGCTTGCCATGCTTGCGCCTATCGCCTGGCGCACGCCGCCCGAGCACTACGGGCCGTGGGAGTTGATTGCTGGCCTGCTGACGGAGGGGCTTGTCGCCCGAGGGGTCGATGTCACTCTTTTCGCAACGCTCGACTCGGTGACGGCGGCGGTTCTCGACGGCGTCTGCCCGCACGGCTACGCAGAGGACGCCGAGTTGGACGGCCGGGTCTGGGAGGCACTGCACGTCTCGCACGCACTGGCCCGGTCGGGCGAGTTCGAGCTTGTGCATAACCACCTCGACTGGCTGCCGCTCGCGTTTGACCAGCACGCGCGGGCGCCGATGGTGACGACCATCCACGGGTTTTCCGGCGCGGGCATCCTTCCTGCCTACACGCGGTCGCGCTCGGCGTTCGTGGCGATCTCGGAGTCCGACCGCTACGCCGGGCTTGACTATGCCGCGACCATCCATCACGGCATTGACCTGACGATGTTCCCGTACCGCGCCAGCCCCGGCGATCAGCTTGTCTCGTTCGGGCGCATCCATCCTGACAAGGGAACTGCCGACGCCATCCAGATCGCCCGCCGGGCGGGACGACGGCTGGTGATCTGCGGCATCGTCCAGGACGAGCGGTATTTCGCCGAAGCCGTGGAGCCGCACGTCGACGGGGACCAAGTCGTATTCCTTGGCTCGGTCGGCCCGCAGGGCCGGGCGGATGTCCTTGGGTGTGCGGCTGCGCTGCTGCACCCGATCCATTTCGATGAGCCGTTCGGCTTGTCCGTCGTGGAGGCGATGGCATGCGGCACCCCGGTCATCGCATATCGTCGCGGCTCGATGGCCGAGGTTGTCGACGAGGGCGTGACCGGGTACCTGGCCCATGACGTCGAGTCATCTGTCGACGCGGTCCGCGCGGTGCTGCGGCTGGACCGCGCCGCCGTCCATGCCCGGGCTGCCGCGCGGTTCGGCGTCGACCGCATGGTCGAGGACTACCTCCGCACCTACGAAGCGCTGCTCATGTCGGCCAGCACCTCGTCGAGCGGCGCGTAAGCCACCCCCACGCGGCTGTCATCTATGCCGTAGGGAATCCACACCAGGCCTTCGTGCAGGAATGCTCCGCACGAGTACACGACATTGGGGACGTAGCCGTCCTGCTCATCCGGGCCCGGGGACAGCAGCGGAGTTCTCGAATAGCCCACGACGCGAGTCGGGTCATCGAGGTCGAGCAGCAGCGTGCCGATGGCGTAGACCCGCATTGGGCCGACCCCGTGGGTGAGCACGAGCCAGCCCTGGTCGGTCTCGATCGGCGGCCCGCAGTTGCCGACCTGCAGAACCTGCCAAGGCGCGGACGGTTCCTGCAGGACCACTGGCCGGTCCCACGCGTAACCGTCCGTCGACCTGGCCAGGCTGGTGCTCTCGCCGTCGGAACGGCACAGGGCGAGGTGTTGTCCGTGCACCTTCCGGGGGAACAGTGCCATGCCCTTGTTCCGGGCGGCCGGCCCGGCCAGCCGGTGAGCATGGAACACCCGCAGGTCCGGGCTAATGAGCATGCGCGGAGCAATCCGCTGCCCGTCGTAGGCCGTGTAGGTGGCGCGGTACTCGACGGTCCCGTCATCGCCGGTGAACCGCGTGAACCGTGCGTCTTCCATGCCGTTTCTCTCCTCGTCAGCGGACGGCGACAGGATCCGCTGCCCGAGATCGGCGTCGCGGGCGAAGGAGGCATCGTAGGCAGAGGACACGACCTTGCGCAGCAGGTCGGCGGTAGCGGCGGAACCCGCCCGGGTCAGCAGGCCGCGGTGCGCTTTCGCTAGCGCCCGCTCAAGATCGGCGCCCTCGAACTCGGCGGGAAGGTCGTGCAGGACGGCCTCGGTGAGTTCATCGAGATGTCCCTGGTCGGCGAGGACGGCTTGCAGATGCACTCTGTGCCAACGGGCGGGCGTGGTGTCCGCAATGGAGACCGGCAGGAGCCGCGGCTCGAAGGTCCACTGCGCGCCCGGGCCGACGACGGCCGAGCAGAAGCCGATCGAGGAGATGTGCCCTTCACCAATGCCCCGCAGGCTGAGTGCCACCCGGGCCTGGCCAGGGCGCAACCCGCCTTGGTCAGGGCCCAGTACCGCGCTCGGGTTGCACAGGGCCGCGCCCTCCGCCGCGTACTCCGCGGTGAAGGTCGCTCCCAGCAGCAGCGTGCGCGCCGCCGTCAGCTCACGCGCCTCCTCGACGTGCGCGGAGACAATCGAGGCATGCCGCCGCAGGAGCGCCTGATAGTTGTGGTGGCGAGCGCCGAAATCGCGGAGCAGACCCGCAGCCAGCCGCTCGACCTCGTCTTCTGCCAGGCTCATGACCCGGGCGACAACCTGGCTGGCCCGCGAACGGGTTCCGTGCAGTTCCTCGCCAGGAAGGAAAAGCCGCGCGACGACGCGGGCCGGATCGGGCTGCAGCCCGGCCTCAGTACGGTGCGCGATCACCGCAGCTCGCCAATCCGGCGTGCCTGCTGCGCGGTCGCGAGCATCGCCAGCGTCGACTCGGCCCCCTGGTTAAGATTGCGGCCGCTGCGTTCCAGGCCGTCGTAGCCGCCGCCGGTACGAGGGTCGAACATCGGCGTAGCGCTGTCGTTGTCACCGAGGAACCAGTCCCACGCCAGGCGGACGCCCGCCAGCCAGGACGACTGGCACGTGATCCGGAACGCACTCGCGCAGGCATCAGCGAGCGCGGCCACCTCGATGGGCTGCTGGTCGTAGCCGGGGCTGGCGTCGTCGCGGCCGCGGCCGCCCACCGGGGTCACCGACAGGTGGCCATCGCGAGTCTCAGTGCGCAGCAGGAACTCAAGCAGGCTCAGGCCGCGGTTGAGGGCAGGTACATCCGGAAGGGCGTCACCCGCGACGATCAGCGCCTCGGCAATCGAGGCGTTCCCGTAGCTCAGGCGCTCCTCTGGCCAGGGCCACCGAGAGTCGCTGTCCGTCGGCTCGCCGATCGCGGCCAGCATGTCCGTGAGCAGCCGTCTGGCAGCTATTTCATCCGGTCGCCTTCTGAGCAGTTCAGCCGCGCCCAGCGCGGCAAACGCCATCGGCCGGACGTGCGGGGAACGGCACTGTGCCGCCAGGCGGAATCCGCCGAGCGCCCGGGCGCGCATCCCCGGCGTATGCGCGCTCACGGCTGCGACACCCAGGCCCCAGAGCGCCCGTCCCCACCAGTCACCCACGGCGGCCTGGTCGCGCCAGTGCCCGTCGGCGGCCATCCTGTTGTGGCACGCCCCCGCAGGATCGAGCGCGTCGAGGACGAAGGCGAGGTAGCAGCGAGCCAGGCGGTGGCCCGGCCCGGGCTCCGGCACACGGCACACCACGACTAGTCCGCGGGCAGCGTCGTCAACGCAGTAGCCGTGCTCGCGCCGGGGGACCGTGAACAGGGCGTGCTCGAAGAGCCCGCGGTCGTCAGTGAGCCGTTCGAGGTGATCGAAGACCGGCTGGCGAACAGCGCCCGCAGGAGTCATGCTGCCGACGGTCATGCGGCCACCCTGGCAGTGATCAGCCGGCCGGCCAGGTCACGGTACTGGTCTGCGATGGCCGGCCACAGCAGTTGCGGTGCTCTCGCGGTGGCGGTGGCGGCCATCCTCGCCATCAAGTCCCGGCGCGTGACTAGCGAGCGGAGCGCCGCCGCGATCGCCGCCGGATCGCGGTGCGGTACCAGCAGGCCTGCTCCCCCCGCAAGCAACTCTCTGGCGTGCGGGAACCGCGTCGCCACTACCGGCTTGCCGGCCGCCACCGCCTCGATGAGCACCCCCGAGGTGACCTGCTCGGCCGAGTCGTAGGGCAGCAGGACCACGTCGGCGGAGCGGATGAGGGAGGCCAGCGCGCTGGTGTTCCGGTAGTGACCGTCGAATGTGATCCAGGACCCCAGCCCGCCTTGCCGGACCTGCTCGCGGAGGCGATCACGGTAGGCCTCGCCTTCATGGAGCAGCACCTTCGGGTGCGTCTGGCCGGCCACCATGTAGCGCGGCATGGGCTGGAGATCGCGCAGCATCGCCATTGCCTCGATGCCCCACTCGATGCCCTTGCCGGGGCCGAGCAGGCCCCACGTCAAGACGGTGAACTGCCCCGTGCGGAACGTCGGTTCTGCCATCGTCGTCTCCAGCGCGGGCGCGCCGTGCGCGATGATGCAGACCTTCGTCATATCGGCGGCATATCCGGCCGCGAGCCGTTCGAACGCAGCCATCGTCATCGTGACGACCGCGTCGGCCTTCGCTATCACCGACTCGAGGACCCGACGCTGGTGTGGCGTCGGGTCGGTCAGCACGGTGTGCAGGATAACGACGCATGGCACCCGGACCTGGTCAAGCAGGTGCAGGATCTCGCCACCATCGGCTCCGCCGTAGACGCCGTACTCGTGCTGCACGATAGCGACGTCGCACAGGTTCAGCTGCGCGGCCGCACGGCGGAGCGAGGCGGAGTCGCCTGCGATGAGCTGCGCGACCACCTCATCGCCGGGTCGCGGTGCGGGCGCGTCGACCAGGCTGACGACCCAGCCCTCATCCGTGGTGGAGTGCAGGAGGGCGCCGCGCAGGGCGGCGGTGAAAGTAGCCAGTCCGCACTGGGTTGGCGGGAACGTGCTGATAAAGCCGAATCGCATGGTCATAGTTCAGGTGCCTTCCGATCGGACGGCCCCGGGAATCGAGGACGAAGCCTCACGCAGTTAATGGTCCGGGTCGCGGGCAGCGTGTGTGCCCAGCCAACCACCGACACCCCTACGTTCCTGGCGCCGACTGACGACGGCTAGTATCCGCTGCGCAGCATCCGCCGTCCTGAACAAGGCGCACTAAGGGCCCGACGAGGCGAGTCTATCCTGTGCGGCTGGAGTACCCGATCTCGCCTCGGCGGCCTGCCGGGTGACCGGCCGTGGCTTGCGGCGCTGTCCCGGCTGATTCCCCGGCGCCGCCGAACTCGTGATCCAGCCCCGCACCCGAGAGAGCCATTGGCGCCGAGCCCGCGCCAGCCCGACGTCCGGCCTTCCCGCACTGTCCAGGTGAGGGGAGCTCGCTTTGCGCCGGCCTTGCGGGGCCGTCTCGTGGTGGTAGCGTCCTAAGGAACAGGTGTGGTCGGCGCCAAGCCGGCGCTGACCGCGACATCGTTGCTCCAGACCCTGGCGACGAACGCCCCGAGCGTTGCGCGGGAGACGTCGGGGAGAACAGGAGCGACGAAGATGACAGTGCCCGGCTATCTTGCCCGGCCGTCCGGCCGGGCCCCAGCCGCAGACCGGCTGCCGATCGCTGCCGACCCTTCGACGGCTAGCTTTCGTGCGCTGGCGCTGCAGGTGCGAGCGATGGGTCTCCTGGACAGGAGGCCCGGTTACTACGGATTGAAGATCACCCTGACGATCTTCGCCTTTCTGGCCGGATGGGTCCTGTTCGTTCTCGTCGGCAACTCGTGGACGACCCTCGCCGTCGCCGCACTGGCGGGGATTATCGTCACCCAGCTCGGCTTCATCGCCCATGATGCGGGGCACAACCAGGTGTTCGGCACACGCCGGCGCAATCGCCTGCTCGGCCTCGCCGTGGGAAACGTGCTCATCGGGCTGAGCTTCGGCTGGTGGGTTCATAAGCACAACGCCCACCATGCGCATCCCAACGAGGTGGGCCGCGATCCCGATATCGGCGAAGGAGTCCCCCTGTCCTCGCCTGACGCGCCGGGAAACGGACGCCGCCCGCTCGCCTCGTGGCTGGCACGCTGGCAGGCGCCGCTCTTCTTCCCCCTCATGCTGCTGCGAAGCGCGGGTATGCACGTACTCGGGATCAAGCGGCTTTTGCGGCAACGAGACCGCGCCTCGGCAGTAGAAGCCTCTCTCGTCGCGCTGCATGCCGCGCTGTACCTGACGGTGGTGCTGTGGGTGCTCTCCCCGCTCAAGGCACTGGCGTTCATCGCCGTACAGCAGGCGGTCTTCTCGCTGTACCTGGGCATCAGCTTCGCCCCCAACCACAAGGGGATGCCGATCATCGAAACCGCAACGGCGACCAGCTTCGCCCGCCGCCAGGTGGTCACGGCCCGAAATATTACCGGCAGCCGGTCCACCGACTTCATGCTCGGCGGCCTCAACTACCAGATCGAGCATCACCTATTTCCCTCGATGCCCCGGCCCAACCTGCGACGGGTCCAGGGCCTCGTCAGGGACTTCTGCGTAGCGGCCGATCTTTGCTACCGCGAAGAAAGCTTCGCCGGGTCATTCCGCCAGATCCTCCATCACCTCAGCGACGTGGGAGCAGCCAGCCGCGTCCAGTGCCCGCCGCCGGTCACCCCGTTAGGACGGCAAGCGCGATTAAATCGTCCGGCTGCCTGCGACGAGGGGGAGGAAGAGGTCGTCCACTATTGCGCGGGCCCGTTCTTCGGGGTGGGCTTGTAGGTCATCAGCATGTCGTGGCGCATCAGGTCGAATGGCATGGCCAGGACGACCGGGGAAATGGAGTGGAGGTCGATCTCGCCGCGCTCGTGCGCCCGGGTGAAGATCTGCTCTGACGACAGCGGGCGGTCGGCGATGACCTTCTCGCGCACCTCGGCAGGGGTGAGGCCGGTGCTGGCCAGCAGGCCGGAGAACACGGCGCTGATGACCGTGGCGAAGGTGGCCCGCGCGTTGCTGAAGTTGCCGAGCATCCCGATCATGTCGCCGCGCAGGCTCCCGGTGTCGGGGACGTCCACCGGATGCGTGGCGCACATGATCCGGCGATCACCCGTCCGCCAGCCTCCGACGCCGCCGCACCTGGCGCATTCGAACCCGTGCGGCCAGCGCAGCCACTCCAGGTAATCCAGGCAGTGGCATCGGTGCGGAACCAGGCCTGGAACTCGCCGATCGAGCGTGGGTAGCGCAGCCCGCCACGGACCTCAGCCACGGTCTCAGCTTACTCCAGCTAAATGGAGAGCCCGAAGCGCGGTTATCCCCGGTCGTATGAATGGCCGGACCGCAGGCTTGCTGCAAGACGAGCTTAGCTCGCGGACTACGGGGCGGACAGCCCGAGATGCAGTTGGCTCAGGAGCAGTGCCGGTTCAGGTGCTGAGCCACTTCATGGTCCACTTGGAAGTACTGCTGGTGTGGTCGGCGGCGGCGATGTAACTCCCAGGGGGTCGTGGGTTCGAGCCCACCCGCCCCACCGGAGGAACTGCAAGGGCCCCAGGCTCGTTATCTACTCCGGCAGCCACCAGATCACCCGCCTGATCGGCTTTCTCGACCAGATTGCCTCCCCGCAAGGCTAAGATCTGCCCGAGTTGACCTGGATTCTGGCTGATATCGAGGTGGAGGACTCTGGGCGTGCGCGGTTCGAGGCTCGGCCCGATCACCATGGGCAAGGTGGGATACGCGGTCGCGTGCGTGGCCGCTGCCGTCACCCTCGTGGTGTCCGGCTACCTCCACGAGGTCGTCGGTCTGACCGACGCGCTCGGCTACGGCGCCGCGCTTGGCGGCGGCGGCGCTCCGTCTGCCGCCGCGGTGAACATCCTGGTGATGGGGCTGGAGAGCCGGACCACCTTCCAGGGACAGGACCTGTCGGCCAAGCAGCTGACGGAGACGCACTCGGGCAATGAGTCGGCGGTCGAGGCCGGCCTTGAGGGATCGCAGGACACCGACACGCTGATCCTGATCCACGTCTTTGCCGGCGGCCGCAAGGCGGCCGGCTTCTCGATCCCGCGCGACGACGTCGTCAACTACCCGCACGCCACCTACGACGGGCTCACCGAGGGCAAGATCGACGCCGCCTACGCCTACGCCTACGACGAGTCGCTGCAGCAGACCGACGGCTCCACCATGACCCAGGCGCAGCGGTACCTGGCCGCCAACCAGGCGGGCCAGCTGTTCGAGGTCCAGACCGTCGAGTCGCTCACCGGCGTCCACATCGACCACTTCATCGAGTCCAACATCATCGGCTTCTACGAGCTGTCCCAGCAGTTCGGCGGACTGGAGATCTGCATCCAGCCTGCTCCCGCCGAGGACGGCCTGCCCGCCGGGGCGAACCTGACCGACAAGGATCCGCTCACCGGCACAGATAACTCGGGGTTCAGCGCTTACAAGGACGGCTACAAGGCGAAGAAGGGCGGCAAGCAGTACCTGCACCTTTCGGCGGCGCAGTCACTGGCCTACGTCCGGTCGCGCGACACCCTGCCGGGGATCGACATCGGCCGCACCGCCCGGCAGCAGGCCGCCATCGAGTACCTCCTGTGGAAGCTGGAAAACGGCGGCGTGCTCAGCGACCTCGGCGCGATCCCCGCCCTGCTGAGCAACGCGAAGAGCTACCTCATGTACGACAGCGGCTGGAACCTGATCGAGTTCGCCCAGGACATACGCGCACTATCCAGCACCGGCCTGCACTTCACCACGCTGCCCGAGATATCGACAAACAACGTCACCATCCCCGGCTACCCCAGCCCCCAGAGCGCGGACTACATCGACGTGCCGCAGATCCAGCAGCAGGTCAACAAGGCGTTCTACGGTTCCTCGATGATCCTCCCGACGGCCCCGTCGGTCACCGTGGACGTCTACAACGGCAGCGACGCCAACGGGCTGGCCGCGGACGTCTCCCAGGATCTGGTCGCGATGGGCTACAAGGCCGGCGCCGTGAAGGACGCCTCCTCCCAGTCGCAGCAGGTCCAGGACGATGCGGAGGTCTTCTACGGCGCGGGCAGCGCCGCCCAGTCGAATGCGCAGGTGATCGCCGACGTCATGGGCGTGCAGTCCGCCACCCCGCTGTCCTCGCTGCCGGCCGGCCACGTGGAGGTGCTGCTCGGCTCCCAGGTCACCGCGCAGGCGCCGGGGCTTGAAATGCTTGGCGCGGATAGTGTCAACGCCGCGGACTATGTCAACGCCGCACAGCTGAACGATCAATCCGTCCCGGCGAACGTCCAGGCCGCCGCCAGCGTCGGCTCGCAGTCCGATGTGCCCGCCTACTCGCAGGCGCACGCCACGCCTTCCCCATCCGTGTCGCCCAGACCTGGTGGCTCGTCTGGCTCACCCGGCTCGTCGTCCGGATCGCACTCCGGAAAGAAAAAGAAGAAGAAGCCGACCCGCGGCAACCCGACCTCGAACCCGAACCCGCTGTACGGCCTCACGACCTGCCCGTACTAATCGACGCCGCCCTTCGTCCAGGATCGCTGCAGATGGGCTTACTCGACCCGTGGGGCAGACAGCGGCAGCAGCCGGAACCGCCGCCGCCGCCGCACCACGCCGCTGCGCTGCCCGCTGACGATGTCGTTCAGCGCGTCGCCGACCTGCCGGAACGCCACCACGACCAGGACCAGCACGAGCAACGGCGGGTATACCTGCCACCAGTAGCCGTTGAAAAGGTTGTCGACCCCGTTGCTCAGCATCGTGCCCCAGTCGGTGAACGGCGGCGGCGGCCCGATACCGAGGAAGCTCAGCGCCGACAGCGCGTAGATCGAGTCGGCGATGGAAAAGGTCGCCGTGACCACACTGATGCCCATGGTGTTCGGCACCATGTGCCGGGTCAGGATCCACCGGCCGTTGGCGCCCATCGTCCGCGCCGCCTGAACGAACTCCCGGGGTCTCAGCGCGAGCACCTGGCCACGGATCAGCCGTGCGGTGTAGGGCCAGGACAGCGCGGTCAGGATCAGGATGATCAGGGGCAGGGTGAGCGAGAACATGCTGGCCACGATGATCAGCAGGATGAAGGTGGGCACCGCGAGCAGCGTGTCGACGAAGCGCATCATGAGTGCGTCCACGATCCCGCCGGCCATCCCGGATACGGCGCCGTAGAGCAAGCCGATCACCGTGGTCGCGAGGCCCACGGCGAAGCCAAGCTCGAGCGAGGACTGGCCGCCCACCATCAGCCTGCCGAGCACGTCGATCCCGTACTGGTCGGTGCCGAGCGGGTACCCCGGCCCGGGCGGGCTGTTCTCGATGCCCAGGTTCACCGTGACCTGGTTGGTGTGGTAGAGCAGCGGGCCCGCGAAGCAGAACAGGCCGAGCAGCACGACGATCCCGGCCCCGGTCATCGCCCGCTTGCTGGTCGCGAATGCCCGCAGGCTGAGCTGGGTACCGGTGCCGGAACCGATTACCTCGCCCCCCTCCGGGGCCAGGGGGCTGCCGGCCGGGGATGGCTGGGTCGGCGTCGGTGCGGTGTCAGGCGCTGCCATAGCGGATCCTCGGGTCGAGCGCGCTGTAGGCGACGTCGGCGGCCAGGTTGCCGACCACGGTAGCCACGCCGATGATCAGCGTCCCGCCGAGCATCACCGGGAAGTCGTGGGCGAGCGCGGACTGCCAGAACAGCAGGCCCATGCCGGGGAAGTTGAATATCGACTCCACGATTACCGCGCCGGCCACGATGTCCGGAAGCGACAGCCCGAGGATGGTGATCACCGGCAGCAGCGAGTTGCGCAGCACATGACGGGTCAGCACCAGGCGCTCCGACATGCCCTTGGCCCGGGCCACCCGGATGTAGTCCTCCGCCAGCACCTGCAAGGCGGTGGACCGCACGTACTGGCTGAATCCGGCCACGCTGTTGATCGCCAGCACCACGACCGGGAGGACCAGCGCCTGCCAGTTCGCGAACAGCCCGGCAATCGAGGTCACCCCGCCGGGGAAGGCCGGCGGCAGGAGGTGGAACTGGACGCAGACCAGCGCGATGAGCAGCAACGCCTCCATGAAGTCCGGCGCGGAGTACAGCGTGAACCAGGTCCCGGCCAGCAGGTCGTCAGCCAGGCGGTTGTGCCGCACCGCCTGGTAGATCCCGGTCGGCACGCCGATCACCAGGGCTAGCAGCGTGGACATGCCGAGCAGGATCGCATCCCGGGGCAGCCGCTGCGCGATGAGCGTGGACACCGGCTGCTGGAGCTGGTAGGAGATGCCCAGATTGCCCTGGAAGAGCTGCTTGACGTAGATCCCGAACTGCTGGTAAAGGGGCTTATTCAGGCCGTACAGGTTGTCGAAGATCGCCACCTTGGCGGGCGTGGCCTTCAGCCCGAGCACGGACCTGGCCACGCTGCCCGGCTCCATGTGCAGCAGGATGAACGTGAGGATCATCACGCCGATCACGACCGCGATCGACTGGCCGAGGCGGCGGATCAGGTATCCGGTCACGAGGTCGGCTTGACGTAATACCAGACCTCGGGATTCAGCAGGAAGTCGAAGGGGCTCGTCGGGACGACGCCGGCCAGGTTGTTCTTGTACACGATGACGCCGGACGGGTTAGCCTCCGCTATTCAGCGCTGATGGCAGTTGAGCGGGCTGGTGACTTGCCTGTGGCTGTGAGCTGGGGTTTCACGCTGAGGCGGTCCGGGGTCGGCGTGCACCTTATGGGTGCAGGGCGATCCGCATGGCCCGGAAATGACAGGAGCCGGCCGCGAAGCGGCCGGC